>JAGHUJ010000206.1 GCA_018064905.1 Candidatus Treponema equifaecale | reverse complement strand
ATTGAAGACATACCTGAAATGTCACAGCTTGTGGCAATGTATATAGAAAAAGAAGAGATGGTTCCGCTGGTTGCATCAAGTGCGGAAGAAGGTTTTGAGATTCTAAAGACCACAAATCCCGACCTGATCATCCTTGACCTAAATCTTCCGGGAATGAGCGGATTTGAATTTTTAAAAAAATTCCGTGAAGAAAAAAGCACTCTGATTCCCGTGATAATAGTTTCTGCAAGAGATGCCGACGAAGACATAATCCCGGCATTGGGAAAAGGTGCTGACGAATTCGTAACAAAACCATTTTCTCCAAGAGTTCTGATGGCCCGTGTAAAGGCAAATCTGCGCAGAAATTCAGAACTTTCAGCAGCTGCGGAAGAAAGCTACAGATTCGGTGAATACACAATGCTGATGAATTCCTGCGTCTTAAAGCGAGGCTCTGAAAAAATTCAGCTTTCTACAAAGGAATACAACGTTCTGGAATTTCTGGTAAAGCACAGAGGCGAGCAGCTGAGCCCGGAAACAATATACCATTCAGTCTGGAATTCAGAATTCGGTGACTTTACGGCAGTGGCTGTTTACATTCAGCGACTCAGAAAGAAAATCGAAAAAGACCCGGCAAATCCTGAATTCTTAAAAACGGTTTTCGGAATGGGCTATATGTTCGATAACAATCAGAAAAACTAAACAAAGGCAAATAAAATGAAGATCAGGTCTCAACTAATAATTTTTCTCGCAGGAGTAATTTTAATTCCGACTCTGACTTTTTTTGCCTACCCTGCATACCGCTATTTGAACCGTCCGGAAAGGCAGTTCTTTTCAAATTCAAAGCACATAAAGGACCTGGAATACCTGCAGCTTTCAAAGCCCGACATGAGGGCAATCAGGCAGATTCTAAAAACCGTTCCTGAAAACGCTGAATTTGCCCTGGCAGAAAATCACAACAAGATTCTATACAGCACCATTCCGGATTTTATTCAGGCACAAAAAATTGAAGCAAATGATTTTTTTGAATTCATAAATTCTACAAAAGATTCATACTTTTACCAGATCAGCCGCACATCAACGGAAGAGACAAAATCAGATTTTATTCTCGTAAGCAGACTTCCAAAGGGCACAAACTACGTAAAAAGAAACAGCTTTGACCGGCTGCTGGCAAAACTTCTCTTCTTCATCATCATATTTGAATTTTTCTGCATATCCATTGTAATCCGCCTTACACGAACCGTATCAAAGTCCATTATGATTCTAAGCGAGACCACAGAACGAATTACGGACGGAGATCTGGAAGCCCAGGTTGAAAATCCACAGAAGCACCGCTATTCAAATGAAATCACAAGGCTTACAGAAAATCTGGACAAGATGCGCCTTAAGCTGAAGGATGAAATTGACAGAAGAAACCGTTTTATCATGGGAATAAGTCACGACCTCAGAACACCGGTTGCAGTAATCAAAGGCTATACTGAAGCCATGAGGGACGGAATGTGCGAGAATCCGGATGAAGTAAAAAAATCCCTGAATATAATTTCTTCAAAAACCGACCAGCTGGAGCACATGGTAAATACGCTGATCAACTTCGTAAAACTGAATCAAACGGACTGGATGAGTCAGCTGAAGAGGCAGAAGATTGGACCGGTGCTTAGGGATTTTGCAAAAACCTCAGTAACTACAGGAGACATCTTCAAGAGAAAGGTCTCAGCCCAGATTGAAGTTGACGAGAACCTGGAGCTGGCATTTGACCAGTCCCTGATTCAGCGCACTCTGGAAAACCTTTTTTCAAATGCCCTCAGATACACAAAGGAAAACGATAAAATTGAAATTCTTGCAATACAGGAAAAATCAAGTCTTCAAATCATCATAAAAGATGAAGGAATCGGCATTGAAAAAAAGGATCTGGATAAAATTTTCGATTTGTTCTACCGCGCAACCAATTCCCGCCGTGAAGAAGGAATGGGAATAGGCTTGAGCGTTGTAAAAACAATCGTAAACGCCCACGGCTGGAGCATAAAAGTGGATTCAGAGAAGGACATTGGAACAGTATTTACAATTTCAATTCCGCTGGAAGAACACAAGGAAGCCTAAAAAAAACAGAAATTACAAAAGCTCTTCCAAAAATCGGTTCAAAAGCAGGATTCCACGCCGGTTCAAAGAATACTGAATGCCCGATTCTGTTTTTTCAGAAGAAGCAAGATGATTTTTCTTCCATTCTGAAAAAACTCCGTCTTCAGCACCAATTCTTTCTTCAAGACTTTCTCCAAAGCGAGCAGAATATTCACTAGAATTCACACCACAAAGCTGACGAAATCCCATCATCAAAAATTCAAATTTAAGCGTGTCACTATCAAGCTCTTCCACATTTCTGGGGATTTTATTTAAATCAGCAATTCTATTCTCCACCGTAAACTTGCTCCAGAAATTCACATAGGCTGGAATTGAAAGAGAATCCGTCCAGCGAAGGGCAGTTTTAGTTTTAAAATCATACACTGTTCCTGTGGCACCGCTTCCTATTCCAACATAGTTTTTCTGCTGCCAGTACCCGGAATTATGCTTTGCCTCAAAACCAGCTCTGGCAAAATTAGAAACCTCATATTGCGAAAATCCCATTTTTTCAAGGATGTTTCTGCCCTTCACCCACATTCTGTCCGCTTTTTCATAAGAAAAATCAATCAGACCATCCTCAATTTTTTTCCAGAGCGGAGTATTTTCTTCAACAGTCAGCGTATAAAGTGAAACGTGGTCGATTTTTGAAAATTTCTGAAGCAAATTAAACTGATTTTCAAAAGATTTGAAGGTGTGTCCTGGTAATCCTGCAATAAAATCCACGCTGAGTCTGCCATTCCAGAAGCTGTCCAAGTTTTTTAGGGCTGAATAAATCATTTCCCGGCTGGAGCATCTGTTCACTTTGGCCAAAACATTGTCGTCAAAAGCCTGAATTCCCATGGAGATTCTGTTTACGCCACATTCAGCAAGCAAGTGAATTTTTTCCGGCGTTACATTTTCAGGATTTACCTCAACGGTAATTTCACAATCTTCAGAAATAGGCGAAGTTTCTTTTAAGCCTGAAAATAATTTTGCAAATTGTGATTCGCTCAAGATTCCGGGAGTTCCGCCACCAAGGTAAATTGAAGTCCACTCTTCCACGTTGAAGAATTTTGAATAGAATCCGGCTTCATTTATTAAAGAATCTATGTATTCGTCTGAAATATCGTTGCACTTGCCTTTTCTGTCCTTTTCACCGATGCTAAAAAAATCGCAGTAATCGCATTTCTGGCGGCAGAAGGGAATGTGAATATACAGAGAAGATTTCACGGCTATCAGAAAATTTTGAATTTATTGAATGGGAAATAAAGCATCAGCACTTTTCCACGAATCTTGGACTGTCCGATTGGCCCCCAGATTCTTGAATCAGCGGAAACAAGACGTTTGTCCCCCAAAACAAAATATTCATCCGGGCCAAGTGTAATTTTTTCGATTGAAGACTTTGCACCCAGCTCCACATCCCATCCAGCAGGAGGAACAAGAATTTCCACATTATATTTTTTCTTTGTAACTTCAAATTCTGTAAGGAAGTGATTTTCTCCCTTTGGCTTGATGAAAACAACGTAGCGGTCAATATAAATTGTGTCTCCCGGAAGCCCTACAACGCGGCGCATCATTGGCTTTGTTCCGGCAACCGGTTTTTCTTCAAAAGGCTGCCATTTTCTTGCAGTAAAAAATAAACTTACGGTGTTGATGCTTTTTTTAAGCTTTGAAACAGGCTCAACCTCGTGGTTCTGAACTAAAATCACATCACCACGGCCAGGCTTTTTTAGGAACGGACAGACAAATTCAAGGCTTCCAGAAGAAATATCCGGAGACATTGAATCAGAGTTGCTGACAACCGGATAAAGAACAAAGGAAAGAAAAAGCGAAATCAAAACAAGAAAAACTGCTCCAATAAGGAAAATTGAAAAAATCTTTCTGTAAAGTTCTTTTCTCATCTGATATGAGATTGCATAAATATTGTTGTCCATAGCATAAAGAATACCAATTCCGGCCTTTACTTGCAAGGTAGCTTTTTCTGTCTTATAATAAGAAGATATGGCTGAAAATGTAAAAATTATTGCCCAAAACAGAAAGGCAAGATTCGATTATTTTATAGAAGACTCTTACGAATGCGGAATTGAACTTCAGGGAACCGAGGTTAAATCCGTAAAGAACGGAAATGTGTCCTTTGCTGACTCTTTTGCCGAAATTCAAAATGGTGAAGTATGGATGCGAAATTTTCACATATCCGAATATGCATTTTCTTCCATATTTAATCACGACCCGGACAGAAAAAAGCGTCTTCTTCTCCACAAGGAAGAAATAAAGAGACTGCAGCGAAAGGTTGATGAAAAGGGATTCACCTTGATTCCGCTGGACTTCTACCTTAAGCATGGCCGTGTAAAAGTAACTCTTGGTGTCTGCAAAGGTAAAAAGCAGTTCGACAAGAGGGAAACAATCAAGCAGCGGGATCTGGACCGCGACATGGCAAGAGATTTCCGAAAGGATCTGTCTTAGCCAAGTTAAAATGGAGTTTATTTCAGCTGATGAAAAGTCTAAAAGTCAACAGAAATTTAAAAAGACTTTTTCTCTCACTTCTTTTCGCCACAGGAATTGCATTTGCATCTCCGTTGCAGGTGGATTATTATGGCGTAGTGTCTTCATCAGCAGATTCCAATATGCTCAAAATGGCTCAGGATGTGTTCTACACCCAGCTAAAATCAATTGATGACATTTCCGTAGACGACAAAAGGCCTGACATTTCAAAAACTCTTGTCTCAATTCCGGCACTTGACGCAGGCACTCAGAAAATTGCGTTCTATGCAGAAATTTCTGAAGCTGCAGACGGTGCAAAGAACGGATGGAACTGCAAATTCAACGCGGTAACACCGGCAGATGGAATCACACACTCAAAAAATGAAATTTTTGAATCCTACTACAAGATTCTGGTAAACGCCAAGACCGCTATTGAAGCTGTATTAGGCGACCTGAAGGCACCTGCACCAGTCTTTGAAGATGCAGACAAAAACAATATTGCCATGGACTTTTCTACAGGAATAGACATTGAATCCCTTGCCGGAACCTGGAGCGGTGAACCAAACACAGACAAAATAATCATTCTCCGCGGCGGCAGAGGCTTTGTCATTTTTAAGAACGGCGCCACAATGAACATAAGAATTTCCGTAAACAAAACCACGGTAAACGGAAAGGACACAAATCTGGAAATAAAACAGGTCGGAAGAGCAAACGCGTCATTCTTCCCTGAACTTTCCAGAGAAACAGCACTCAACTACGCTTCTCAGGCACAGCCAATCACATGGAATTTTGCGATTACTTCACCAGACACATTGAACGGAATCAAAACAACACTGGTGGCAACAGCTTCCGGCGCTGAAGAAGGCACCCTGGATGCCACCTGGACAAGAAAATAAAAATTATAAAGAAACCACTTCTTCCGGTTCAGAAACTAAAGCTGAACTCCGCCCTGTCTGATAAGTTTTATCTCACCATTTTCTTCAATAGAAACAATTGTGGAAGGCACTCCACCCTTTTTGTCTCCGTCATCAATGATAAGATCAACTTCCTTACCAAATTCATTTTTTATCTGCTGGATATTTTCAAGAACAGGATTTCCGCTTCTGTTTACGCTGGTGGAATAGATTGGCGCACCGCAACCGGCAATTATCTTTCTGAGCCATTGGTCTCCGGGACAGCGGAATGCAGTGGTTTTAAAATTTCCATCTTCAGCAAAAGTATGTACGATTATTGTGAGAGGTCCAGGCCATTTTGAAAGCAATTCTTCTGGAATCACATCTCTGGTATATTTTTTTACGTCTTCAGGCTTGGAAATAAGCTGAATCATCTGTTTGCTTTCATCCCTGCCCTTTATTTCTGCGATTTTTTTATTTGTATGAAAAGAATAATGTCTTCCGTCCACAATTCCAGAAAATCCGTAAACTGTGTCTGTAGGAAGAACCACAATTTTTCCCCTGCGAATATAGTCTATTGCAATCTGAACTGATTCTTCATCACACTTGCGGCAAATCATATACTGGAATTCCCTTTACAGATACAGATGATTTCTTTTCTGAATATTCTTCATCCCTATTTCTGAAATCCTTCAAGCTCATGTAAAGATAAGCCACAAAGAACATCAGCACACCGGAAAGCTTGCAGAACCATTCCGGCAGATAATAAGGCTCAATATATTTTACAGGAGTGCCCGTTTCAAAATGATATTCATCAGTAGAAACAAGCCCATTGATTTTTACAATTTTTTCACCGTCGCGAACATAACCCATTTTTCTGGCAAAACCAGCAATTACATCAGGATCCTTTTCAAGAGCCGTGAATTCAAGGTAAAGTCCGTCATTTATTTTTTGAATTTCATCTGCTCTGGTACTGAGAATCCGCTTCTGTTCCATTAACTGGCCGTCAGCCCAAATTCCATCTCTTCCGCAGGTGAATGAAACCAATACATATATGGCCGTTCCAGCAAGACAAGCCGCCAGAAACCTAAACATTTTTATCATAGTACGAAGACTATCGGCAAATTCTGGTGAATTCTTGACCCTGAAAAAAGTAATTATTCTTCAACCTATTTCAATTTAGAAAAACTCGTGATAAGATAAACTAATACTATTGTTTGAAAATTAAAATTCCGATACTTACAGGGTACAACTAATTTTTCAAATTGAGGGGAAAGCGTATGAGCGATTCTGATAAGACAAATGAAATTGACAACTACGGTGTCTGGGTAAAAAAGCCACCAAGAACAGTTTCCTCAGAAATGGACAGCTTAGATACAGATTTGGACTTATCCAGCGACCTTCCTGATTTTTCGGATATTGATATCATAGACGAAACACCATTTGACACAGATGACAAGGCTCTTTCAGCTGATGAACTTTCTGCACTGGCAGTAAATACAGAAATTACAGCAGAGGAAGGATTTGAGGTTCCTGCTGAAGAATCTGTTTTTGAAGAATCTGCCACAGAAGACGCCCCTGTTGACCCAAATGCAATGGAAGAGATTTCTCTTGATGACTTTATTGAAGGCGGAATTTTTGAAGGCGATGACGGCGGTTCAGCTGCATCGGAAGCATCAGAAGCTGCAGCAAAGGCAAACACAGAAGAAACTGTAGATGCATCCGATTTCCTCAGTGAATCTTCTTCATTTGAATCTACAGAACCTTCAGTTTCTGAACCAGCATCATTTGATGACGGGCCTTTGGACATTCAGCTCTCATTTGATGATGAACCAGCAGCTTCAACAGGCACAGAAGAAACAACTTTTGAAACAATCGACTCATTTGATACAGCAAGCTTTGATTCTCCGGCAGCAGCATCGGACGATGGAACAGAAAGCGTAGACCTGTCAGAATTTGGTCTTGATTTTGATTCACCTTCACCAGAAGCACCTGCAGAAGAAAGCACACCAAGTGTTGGCGCTGATGGAATGGAAGAAATCAGCCTTGATGACTTTGGTTTTGACATCAACGCAGAAGAAAGCAAGCCAGAGGACGAATCTCCAGCAGCAGAAGAATCAGCACCTGCAGAAGACGACAACATTTCATTTGATGAACCAGCTGCTCCTGTGGCTGACACAGCAGATACAATTGAAACACCAGCAGAAGAATTCAGTTCAGAAATTGAGGACATCAGCCTTGATTCATTCGGACTTGACGATTCTTCAGATGAAGGAATTTCACCAGAACTTGAACTTCCAAAATCAGACGGAATTGAAATGTCAGTTGCTGCAGATGATGACATGGAAGCTCCAGCAGAAGAACCTGCACAGGAAGCTCCAGCAACAGAGACAGTTGATGCAGATGACGACTTTGACCTTGATTCAATCATGAATTCTATTGAAGACGAAAACGGAAATACTACTTCACTCAACTTTGAGGAACCGGAGCAGACTCCAGAAGAAGCCCTGGCAATTGCAGAAACTGACATTCCAGATACATTTGATGAAGAAACAGAATCTCTCTTTGGAGATGATCCTGTAGAAGATCCAATGGACAGCCTTATTGAAGACGCTGCTGAAGAAAGCTCTCTGGCTTCTGAAATTGAAGCAGACAGCATTTCTGAAGAAATCGTTGAAAATTCTGGGCCGGTATTTGAGGAAACTTCAGTTAACCTTTCTGAAATCCCAGATGCGTTTGAGGATACACCAGCAGCTTCAGAAGAGGTTGCTTTTGCAGATGAACCTACCCTCAACGATGATTCAAATCCATTCACATTGCCTCCTGATGATGCATTTGTAAATGAAGCTGTTATTGAAGAACCTGTAATCGAAGAAGCTGCTACAGAAGAAGAAGTTGTTCAGGAGCCAGTTGCAGAAGAACCTGCAATTGAAGAAACTTTTGCTGAAACAGCAACTGAACCTGTACAGAGTGAACCAGCAGCAGCACAGGAAGAAATCACAGCCGGCAAAGATGCAGAAATTGCATCAGCTACAAATACAATTCTCAGCCAGATTGTTGCTGAACTCGCTTCTCTTAAGAACGAAATTTCAGGACTTAAGAATGACTTTGCAGAACTCAAATCGCAGGAACAGGAAAACTCATTTGCTTCAATTTCTGTAGAAGAGGAAAAAGATGAAGGCGGCTTCTTCACTGATGATGGCGAGGATGATACAATTGCCCTTTCCATTGATGAATTGGACAACATTCTGAACACAGTTGAAATCGTGGATGAACCACAGGGCGAAGCTGCAGAAACAGAATCAGCAGAAGATTCAGTATTTGTTGGAAACGAACTGGAAGAACCTGTTCTCAATGACACAGCAGATACAGCAGCAGACTTTGGTTTTGAATCTGAACCAACAGAAGAAGCTGATGAAATCCTCATTCCAAAAGTAGAAGATACAATTGTTGAGGAGCCAGCTCTTGATGATACAGCAACTACAGAAACTGTAATCGAAGAACCTGCTCTTAATGAAACAGCTGAACCAGAAATGACAGCTGAATCTGAAGCTACAGAAGAAGATCTTTCAATCGGAGACTTCTCTTTTGATGATGATGCAAATGAGATTCAGCCTGCTGCAGAGCTTTCTGATGAAATGATGGAAACAATCGGAGTTTCTGAAGCAGAAATCACAGAAAGCCCGGATATTTTTGAAGAATCTGCAACTGAAACAACAGAAGATCCAATGGTTGAAGCTTCAGAATCAGAGGAAGAGCTTGTTCTTGATGATACATTGCCAGACATCGTTGAAGAAACTACACCAGAATCTTCTTTGGACGAACCATTTGAATTCGGTTCAGATACAATTTCTGAATCTGAAGTATCAGACACAATTGCTGATGATGCAGAAGTTCAGGCTGAAGAAGAAGCAGCAGAAGAAGACGGAATTTCAATCACAAACACAGAACTGGATCGTCTCCTTGCTGAAGATGCAAGCATCAATGACTCGCTCACAGATGCTAATTTGAACTACCTTTCTGAAGACAAGAATATCAATGCTGACCAGACAAATTCAGCATCTTCAATTCCTGGAAACCTTCAGAAGGAAATCAAATCTGTTCTTTCTTACATGGATCAGCTTTTGGAAAATCTTCCAGAAGACAAAATTGCAGAATTTGCTCAGTCAGAACAGTTTGAAACATACAAAAAGCTTTTCAAAGAGCTTGGTCTCGACTAATAGAACAAAGGGGAGCCAATATGACAGGTCTTTTAAAGCGTGCTCAGAGCGTGCTTGCTGATGTAACACCAACATTCACCACCTGGGCAAAAAGATCAGGATTTAAAAGAGCAGCAATTCTCTCGCCTGTTTCCACTGCCAGCGGAGTTTATTACTACGTTACAGACAGTTTTGAAATGGACAGCACAGAAATTGCCAGATTCCATGAGTCTGCAGATTTCTGGAGAGAAACCCTTTCCAAAGCCTTTGAATGGCAGTGCTTTTCATTTGACTTCAACGAATTGGACAAGTTCAGAAAATTCTTTGATGATGATGTGTTTGACAGAATCAGCAAAATTTTCTTCCTTCCTTTCGGAGATAAAGATCATCCATATATCTTTGTAACAGTTGAGCTGGATGATGATGATGATATTTTCCTTGAAGTTGCCTCTGAAACTGCAGTAAGACTTAAGAACATCAAGGAATTTCAGAATCAGGAAAACAAGCTGCTCTCTAAGATTGATTCAAATCTGGACAAGGGCTTTGAAATTTCCAGTGGAATGCTGTTCATTCTCTCTCTTAAACTTTGGATTGAAGAATCTATCAAAAATGTGGAGATTGAAAACGAAGAGCTTAAGGATGCCATTACTGAATCCATCGCTAAATCTGCTATGACAATTATGTCTCCTCTTATCCGTGCACCAAACTGCATTCACATCGGAAAAAAAGGCGAGATCAAAATCGTGTTGTTTGCAAAAGATGAACCAGATGAACAGCTTTTGGCTCACCACATTTCAAGAACTCTTAGAGATTTGCTTGGACGCACAGACAATGCAAAGGCAATGCTTCTTTCAGCAGGAAACTGTATGAACAAAAAGGGCGCAACAGCATTTCTTACTCAGGAATAAGAGCCTTGGTTGAATTCCACAATGCAAAAAATGAAGAAAAAACCTGTTCCATAAACGGCGTGTTTCTTCACTCAAAATACAATCCCTCAGCAGAAGGTGAAAAATTTGCTCAGAATTTAGGAGCTGATTTTTCACCTCTTTGCATTATTGTCCTTGAAGCAGGACTTTCCTACTCTGCTGATTTTCTAAGAAAAAGATTTCCACAGGCTAAGCTTTGCACCATAAGATTTGTTCAGGATTTTTCTGAATACGACAAAAAATGGGACTTTGTTTTTTACGGTGCTGAGCAGAACTTTTCAAACCTTGCAGAAGATCTTTACAACGCATTGGGTGAAGAAAATCTGATCAGCTCAATTGCAATCGACTGGAATCCCAGCAAAAATATTTTTCCAGAATTAAATCTTCTTTGCTGGAAGGAAATTCAAAAGGCGCTGCTGAAATCACGAGATGTAATGGGAACCCGTTCCTATTTTTCAAAGCGCTGGCTGAAAAATTCACTTATTTTTTCAAAAAATATACAGAGTACGGCGACAATTGCTTCAGGAAATTTTCCTGTTGTAATCGCAGCTTCCGGCCCTTCTCTAAAAACATCTCTTCCTTATATAAAACAGAATCTAAGCAGATTTTTTCTGATTGCAGTTTCTTCAGCCTATTCTCCATTGATCAAAAACGGAATAAAACCTGATCTGGTGCTTTCCAGTGACGGCGGATTCTGGGCTAAACGACATTTGAGTTTTCCAGAAAATACACAACCCCAGCTTTTTGGAATTGAAGCAGAAGGTGCGGCTTTTTCATCAATATATTCAAAAAATACGATAGTTCCCCTGTGCTATGAAGACGGAATCGAAACAGAATTCTTAAAAGCCCTGAACTGTCCTTACATGCTTTCCAAAAGAAATGGAACTATTGCTGGAACTGCGCTGGAATTTGCATTTTCTTTAACAAGCGGAAACATTTTTTTGTGCGGCTTTGATCAGTCTCCGGCAACAGGTTTTCAGCACACACAACCAAATGCCCTGGAACTTCTAAATGCTGCAAAAGACAACAGAATTGCTACAAAAGAAACCCGAACTGCAAAATCCCAGTTTGGTTCAGCAGCCAGTCTTGAAATCTACAGAAACTGGTTCATATTCAATTCACCAAGATTTTCTGAACGAGTGCATAGACTTTCAGAAAATTATAATTTTGAATTCACGCTTGGGCAGATTCAGGACATAAACTGGAATCAATTTGAAGAAATCGTGGAAAAGAATTTTACCCTTCCAAAATTTAAAAAAATGGAACTTGAAATTGATTCAGAAAAACGAAAACAAATACTTCTGCAGACACTTTCTTCCCTGCTGAACAGTTCAGTTTACGAAAAAGAAATTTTTCCAATGGAAAGCCTGTTGATTCTGAGGGAAATTAACAAAGAAAAAGCAGCACAGTTGAAGGAAGCTCTGGTTCAGAAAAAACAAAAGCTTTTTGAAGATTTAAAAAAACTTTTGGGAGAAAAATGATGAAAAGTCTGTACACGGGAATTGAACTTTCCAAGGATCAGAAAAAAATCCCAGTTTACAACGGAATTTTCTTTCACTCAAAATATTCACCAGAACGTGAAGCCCAGGGATTTTCTGCACAATTTCAGGAAAGCGGATTTTTTATTATTTTAGGACTTGCAGGCGGATACCACATTCAGTCTTTGGCTCAGAAATTTCCAAATTCAAAAATAATAGCAGTTGAAGCTGAACAAAATGATCTGGATTTTCTAATGGAAATTGAAGCTGTACAGGAACTGAAAAAAAATCCAAACATCCATTTTGCTTCATTCACCACACTTTCTCAAAAAATTTTACAGAACTATGTGCCTTCAACTGACGGAAAACTCTTTGCAAAGGCCCTCAGACAGTGGGAGAATTCTTTTTCAGAACAGGCACAAAAAGCAAAAAAAATAATAGAAGAAACCATAAAGGCCATTTCTGCAGATTATTCAGTTCAAAAGCATTTTGGAAAAATCTGGCAGCACAATATCCTTGAGAACCTGTCTCTGGCAAAACACAGCTCTAGTTTTCAGGAATTTGTTCAGGATTTTGACACTTCAAAAACAGCAGCCATCATTGCAGCAGGTCCAAGCCTTGATGAATCAGTGGCAGAGCTAAAAGAAAATCGAAGCGCATTTTTTATTATTTCCACAGATACAGCCTACTCCGCCTTGCTTAAAAATAATGTGGTGGCAGATGTTGTTGT
>JAGHUJ010000088.1 GCA_018064905.1 Candidatus Treponema equifaecale | reverse complement strand
CGAATTGCGAATTGCGAATTGCGAATTCTTACCTCTTACTTCGTCGCTAGTTGTTGCTTCCGCAAATCAGATAGAACAGTCTGTTCAAGTCGTCCTTGTTGAAATAGCTTACTTCAAGGGTTCCTTTTTCCATGTTTCCCTTGATTTCAACTTTTGTTCCAAGCTTTTCAATGAACTGCTGTTCCAGAGCCTTTATGTTTGGATCCTTTTCAACCTGTTTTGATTCTTTTTTAGGTTTTGCAGATGGATTCTCGCCGTTCAGATTTTTTGCCATTTCCTCTGCATCACGAACATTCATTTCGTTGCCTACAATTTTTGCAAAAAGAATGCGCATATCAGCAGAATCTTTTACAGCCAGCAATGCCCTTGCATGACCAGAAGTGATTTTTCCCTGAGCCAATGCATTTCTCATGTCTTCAGGCAATTTCAAAAGGCGAACTGCATTTGCAACTGTTGAACGGTTCTTTCCGACTCTTGCTGAAACCTGCTCCTGACTCAATCCAGAAATTTCCATTAATTTATAGTATGCTTCGGCTTCTTCAATTGGGTTCAGGTTTTCGCGCTGAATATTTTCAATCAACGCAATTTCCAGCTTCTTCTGATCGTTGAATTTTCCAAGATTTACAGGAACTTCAGAAAGACCTGCCAGTTTTGCTGCACGAGTTCTTCGTTCACCCATAATAATATAGAAAGAACCGTTTTCAGCATCTTCAACTGTAATTGGCTGCAAAATTCCGTGCTCGCGGATAGATTCAGAAAGTTCCTGAAGGGCTTCTTCGTCAAATTCACGGCGAGGCTGGAAAGGATTTGGAACCAGTTTTTCTACATCAAGCCAAAGCTGACCGTTTTCATCTACATTGAGACCTTCCGGCAATTTTCTTTCACCGCGAATAATTTCAGCTGGAATGTTGCCGGCTTCAATTGCCTTGTTTACTGCAGCAGCTGCCTGAACATCATTGTTTTCTTCAAAAGTCGGCACTTCTACAGAACCAGTATTTTCAACCGGTGCAGATACTACAGAATTTCCTGCAGGTGTTTCTGTTGGTGCAGGATTCTGGACAACCGGATTATTGTTAAAGGAAGCACCGCCCATGAGAGCGTTAAGGCCGTTTCCAAGACCAAATTTCTTAGCCACGAGCGATCACCTCTTCAGCAAGCTTTTTGTAGCTTTTTGCGCCTACACAGCTTGGATCATAAAGACAGATTGGAAGACCGTGTGAAGGTGCTTCAGAAAGACGGACATTTCGTGGAATAATTGTGTTGAAAACCACATCCTTAAAATAAGACTGAACCTGACGAACAACATCCTGAGCAAGACGGGTACGAGAATCATACATTGTAAAGAAGATTCCGCCGATTACCAGCTTAGGGTTGATTGATTTTTGAACCTGCTGAACTGTCTGAAGCAAAAGTGTGATACCTTCCAAAGCAAAATATTCACACTGCATTGGAACGTAAACAGCATCAGCAGCCGCAAGACCGTTCAATGTGAGAAGTCCAAGTGAAGGTGGACAGTCAATCAAAATGTAGTCATATTTGTCCTTAAGTGGAGCCAATGCATTCTTAAGGAAGAATTCACGATTTTCCTGCTCAACCAATTCAATTGCAGCACCAGACAAGTCTGTGTCCGAGCTGATTGCATCAAGATTTTCAACAGGTGTGTGCTTGATTACCTGTTCAGCTGTGGCCTGTTCTGCCAGAAGTTCATAAATTGTAGGCTTATCCTTGGAAACGCCGACCCCCGACGACATGTTTCCCTGAGAGTCAAAGTCTACCAAAAGAATTTTCTTTCCCAGCTGAGCCATGAAAGCACCAATATTGATAGCGGAAGTTGTTTTGCCAACGCCACCCTTCTGATTAACAAAAACAAAAATTTTTCCCATATATTTATCTTATCGGATTTTCAAAGTAAAATATATATAATTTCGTGAAACATTGTGAAACATTTTAAAGGAATACAATGATACTTTCTGCAACATTTTCTAAACCTGTAAAAAACATCTCTGAAATTCTGGGTGATGAATATACCCGTGTTAAGATAAAGCTTCTCACTGCATCTCTGGCATCTGCAAAAAACGAGAACTATTTTGCTGAATTCTATACTCAGAAGCAGGTGTTCCACAAAAAATTCAGTCAGTCGCAGCTGGAAGAATTTATTCAGGCCCACGCAGGAACAACATTTAAAAGCTGTGTTCAGCGCACAGAATCTGAAGAAATCACCATTCTTTCAAACAAAAAAGGCAAAATCACCACTCTTTCAAAACCGCTGAAAACTGATTCCGCCACAAAAAAAATTCAGATTGCCGCTGATGGAAGTAAAAAGAAGAATTATTGTCTTCCTGAAGGTACACCGGTTCCATTCCTTGTTCATCTTGGAATTATGACGGCAGAAGGAAAAGTGATAAATTCAAAATACGATAAATTCCGTCAGATAAATCGTTTTCTGGAATTTGTGGATGATGTTCTTCCAGATGTGCTGGGGATTGCTGAATCCAAAGGAACTTCAGTTTCGGAACATCCTTTTAATATAGTAGATTTTGGTTCTGGAAAATCTTATCTCACTTTTGCTGTTCAATATTATCTCACTGAAATAAAGCACATTCCCTGCAATGTGTTCGGGCTGGATCTAAAAAAAGACGTGATTCAGTATTGCAATCAGCTGGCTGAAAAACTTGGTCTCAAAAACATTGCATTTAAAGTTGGAAATATTGCGGATTTTGATGAAAACAAGCATCCAGATATCATAATTACGCTCCATGCCTGTGATACGGCCACGGATTATGCTCTGGATTATGCAATTAAACACAATGCCGGTGCAATTTTGAGTGTGCCTTGTTGTCAGCATGAAATTAATTCTCAGCTTGCAACTGGTGGGGCAAAGGGAACTGTTCTGGAGCCGCTTTTAAAATATGGTCTTATAAAAGAAAGGTTCAGTGCGCTTTTGACTGATGCAGTGCGGGGCCAGCTTCTGGAAAGTGCAGGCTACAAGGTTCAGATGCTGGAATTTATTGATGAAAACGCCACTCCAAAAAATCTTTTGATCAGGGCGGTAAAAAAATCCAGCTCTGGTGGTACTGGAACTGGTGTCGAGACTGGTTCAAATGCAGGAGCCGCATCAGCTGAGAATACTGGTTCTGGTGCTGTGGCCGGTTCCGCGGCAAAAATCCTGTCTGAACTTGGACTGGAACAGACTCTTGCAGGACTTTTAAAGTAGAAGACTGAGATTTTGTGAGCGTGCACGGATAAAATTGAAAATATTGCGATTTTATCCGTGCTCTTTTTTTGTTCTTTCTGGTGTTGTGCAGATAAATTTAGGTTCCTGGTACTTTTTATATGTATGAAAAATCTGCACCTTTTGAAAACATACATATAAAATTGAAATGTTATTGCAATTTATATGTATCGCCACAAAACTGGACTTTTCTCTGCACAGATAAAAAACATGATTCCAGCGGAATTATATGTAGAAGTTTAGAAACTGTATTTTTTTCATACGGATAAAAAACTCATTTTTGCGGAATTATATGTATCACCAGACAATACAAAAGAATAATTTAAACTTTTATATTTTCAAAAACCTTTCCCAGCGAATCATGGATTACAAGGTCTGCCATTGAATCAGCCTGAGTTTCACTTTTGTTGATCAGAACAATTTTATTGCCTTTAAAATAGCGGATGAGACCTGCAGCCGGGTACACAACCAGCGAAGTTCCACCAATAATCAGCGTATCTGCCTCGGAAATTGCCTGAATTGCTCCGTTCACAACATTGTCGTCCAAGCCTTCTTCATACAGAACCACATCTGGCTTTACGAGACCGCCACATTCGCACAATGGAAGCTTGGACTCGGCATTTTCACTGTCAGCAATGTGATCAATTCCATAGAATTTGCCGCACTTCATACAGTTGTTGCGCAATGTGCTTCCGTGGAGTTCGTAAACAGTTTTGCTTCCTGCCAGCTGATGCAGACCGTCAATATTTTGTGTTACAACAGCAGTTAGTTTACCTGCGGCTTCAAGTTCTGCCAGCTTTTTGTGAGTGATGTTTGGCTTCACGTCCTTTACAATGAGTTTTGCCCGGTAGAATCTGTAGAATTCTTTTGGGTCGTGGTCAAAGAAGCTTCGTGAAATTATGGTTTCCGGCGGATACTTCCACTGCTGCTGATAAAGTCCGTCCTGACTGCGAAAATCCGGAATGCCGCTTTCTGTAGAGACTCCGGCACCTCCAAAAAATACAATTTTGCTGGATTCTTCTATTATGCTCTGCAATTCCTTAACTTTTTCTGCAAATTCCTGTTCCATACTGCACCTCTGTAAATTCCGAGATTAGTGAAAAAGCATAGGTTTTGTCACCTCGACCGTAGTGGAGAGGTCTACAAGTCACCTCTTGGATAATCCCGTGTTCTTCCATTTATTTTATCATAAAATTTCAAGAAATCGATTCAAGTTGAAGTTTAATGGGAGTCTTTAAAAATTGCAATTTTAGAGCTGTCACTAATTTCTACTACTAAAGTTTCACCTAAAGAATTCGACGAATTTTGCCGAAACTTAAACGAAGTGCTAAAAAAATCTTTAAAAAACGGCTTTATGAATTTGATTAAATTCAAAGGTTGTTTTAAGATTTTCTTTAGTACAAAAAAATAAAAGGATAGTAGAGTATTATGAAAAAAAGTCTGAAGAGAGTCCTTGTAGCTGCAATTTTTGGTTTTGCCTCGATTTCTGCATTTGCCCATGGTAAGGGAGATACAGAAGAACGAAGCGTGGAAAACATGGAAAGCTGGCAGGAGACTTTTGACATCAATGAAAAAACTCCTGGCAAATACAATGTCTATGTTGAAGCCAAGGATAAAGGTGGAAACACTCAGATCGCAGGTCCATACAACCTGTTCATTGATCCAGATTCTGACTACGCTATTTCTGGTGTAACAAATCCGGCTCAGCAGATGCGCGTTCCTGGCAACCTTAACATCGTTGGTACTTGTGTGGACGATGATGGTGTTGCTGAAGTCTGGCTCGTTCTGGATGGTGCTGAACCAGTTAAGGCTTCGGGAAAAGAATACTGGTCTTACTATCTGGACACAACTCAGCTTGCAGAAGGTCCACATACAATTGAAGTTTGGGGTGTTGATATCAACGGTCTTTCTTCACAGGAAAAACCAAAGAAAAAGGCTTTTGTCACATGGAACCTGGACCGCAGACAGCCTGTAACTCAGGTAACTAACTATCAGCTTGGTACATTGGTATCTGGAAAGATTTCTCTTAAGGGTACTGTTTATGATGGCAACGGAATCAAGAATCTCTACTACTCGCTTGATAACGGAACCACATACAACGAAACAAAAATCGCAGAAAACAAAAAGGATGGTATTTGGACTTTTGACCTTCCTGTTGATACAAGACTTGCAGAAGATGGACCTGCCATCATTTGGTTCAAGGCAATTGATAAGATGGGTTCTGTCGGAATTTATTCATTCCTCTACTTTATTGATAATACAAAACCAGACGTAAAAATCGTTTCTCCAGAAGACAAGGAAGTTTGCAACGGACGCTTCGGAATTGCCGGCTATGCAAAGGACAAGGTTGGCCTTCAGAAGCTTACATGGGCTTTTGACGGAAAAACTGGTGAATTCGAACTTATTCCTGGTAACCCATACTGGTTCCACGAGGTTGATACACGTGGAATGAGCGGAAAAGCTGCTGACTTTGTTATCACAGCTACAGATACAGCCGGAAACGTTGTTCAGGTTAAAAAATCAATTCCTCTTAATCAGGAAGATGACAAGCCTGTCGTAACAATTCAGTATCCTGTTGCCGGCGGAATCTATTCAGGCGAAACAGGAACACTCTTTGTTCGTGGTATTGTAAATGATGATGACGGAGTTGCTTCTGTTGAATACAGTCTGGACGGCGGAGCAGCTGCAACAATTGAATCTCAGGGTGTGTTCAGCGCAAACATTGAGCTTGCAGAACCACTTTCTTACGGAACACATAAAATCACAGCCGTTGCAACAGACATTCACGGTGTAAAGGGCAATCCTGTTACAGTTACATTCAACTCAATGGGTGCTGCTCCAAAATTTGCAAAGGCTTCTGTTTCCGGCAAGGATGCTGTTAACGGACTTTTGGTTCACCCAGAATCTAACCCGGTATTTGAAACTTCAGTTTCTTCTTCTGCCGGCTTGAACGCATTCAGCTACAAGGTTGAGTACGGCGCTGATCAGGTTTACGAGGAAAAGGATGTAACATTGAAGGCTGGCGACAAGTCTGCTTCAGTTAAGATTCCGCTTTCTTCAGCTCCTTGGGGACTTGTTAGAATCACACTTTCAGCAAAGGATGTTTACGAAAGAACAACTGTAAAGAAATGCCTCCTCAATTTGAAGGATCTCACATATATTCACGAAGACCTGCTGGATGCTCCTTTTGCAGAAAAAATTGTTGAAGGAAGCGATGATACAGCTCCAATCGGTGTTACATTGGTAAGCATTGGCGGAGTTGAATACAAGGGCGGAATGAATGTGGTTGTTCCTTATGGCCCTTCAAAAACACCTGTAATAGCAGTTGTTACATTGGAAACAGAAGAAAAGAATCCTTCAGTTTCATACACAATTGAAGGCGACAACGAAATCGGTGGTGAAGTAAAACAGATGGGCAAGGCTGCATTTGCAAATGGTCACTACGAGATCCCGCTTCAGAATTTGCCTTCACGCATAACTACAATCACAATCAAGGCTGACGGACAGAAAGGCGTTTCAGGAAACTGCAAGGGAACCTTCTGTGTAGTTAGACCTGTACCAGAACTCAGAAGCTCTTGGAAAAACGGCGAAGTATACATGCTTCCAGATGAAAGCGCAGTTTACGATGCCGCAAAAGATGTTTATATAATTGAAAAAGATGTCCCATTTACTGGATATGCAAATATTTCAGGACCAGTTACAGCAAACCTTTCCACAGTTGCTGCGGGTCTTGCAATTGCAAACGAAAACAAGTCAATTTCAGTTTCTGCACTTAAAGACGGACTTTACAAGAATGTTGTTGTAACAGCCCGTGACGGTGAAGGACACGTTTACAACTCAAAACCAGTAAATCTTCTTGTTGACAGCGAAAAACCGGTTGTTGAAATCACAGCTCCTGCAAATCACCTTTGGGTTCAGAAATCAACACAGCTTTCTGTAACTGCATCTGATGCAAACGGAATTGCAAAGGTTGAATACTCACTGGACAATCAGGAATCCTGGACAACTATGAGCGGAAGCGGAACAAGTTATTCTGCAACACTCAACCTGGCAAATATGGAAGACGGATTGATCGGACTTGATGTTCGTGCAACAGACGGATCTGGAAAAGTTTCAGTTGCTTCTGTGGCAATTCAGAAGGATACAACTCCTCCAGAAGTTAAGGTTCTTCTTCCTGGAAAAGAGGACATTGTTAACGGTGAAAACCTCATTGCATTCATTGCAAAAGACAATGGAAAGCTTGTAAAGGCAGAATATCTTGCACCAAACAGAGACAAGGGCGGTTCTTCAACAGGTGTTGCACTTGAATTGGCTCCAATGATTCAGACTCACATTGGTACAAGAGACAAACCAATCAGTGATCTTATGTCATTCAAGTTCACTGATGCTATTGGAAACGTTACAGAACTCCGTCAGTGGGACTTCATCATTGACAACAAGAGCGATCTTCCAATTGCAGAAGTTCATTTGCCAGCAGAAAACGCAGTAATCACAACAGACTTCACAATTTCCGGCGTTATCTATGATGATGATGGAATTCAGAAAGATGAAAACGGGGAAGTTGTGGGTGGACCTACAATCTGGTTCAAGTTTGACAATGGAAAATATGAAAAGCTGGATCAGATCGGCACAAGCTTCTCAATTGCAAAGAAACTTACTGATTTTACAGACAATGAGCACTCAATCACTGTTTATGCTGAAGACATCAACGGTGTAACAGGTCCAGAATACAAACGCAACTTCAGAATTTCTCTTGAAGAGCCAAAGGGTGCAGTTCAGACACCTCCAATCAGCGAAACTGTAAAAGAAACAGTTAAGATGACTGGTATTGCAACAGATAAGAACGGTATTCAGAAGGTTTACATTTCTGTAGACAACGGAAACTCATTCAACGAAGCTATTGGTAAATATGGCCATGAAAATATTGAAGTAAACTGGTCATATGAATTTGATACAAGAGTTGTTCAGGACGGAACACACGTAGTCTTCTTGAAGATTGTTGACTGGTACGGAATTGAAGGTCTCTATTCATCTTTGATCAACATTGATAACACAAAACCTACAATTGACCTTGAACTTCCAATGGATGATTCAACAACAACAGGAATGGTATTCGTTTCTGGTCAGACAACAGATAACATTGGTCTCAAAAAGCTTTACATCACAATCCGCAGTTTGGATGGAAAAACTGTAAGCGCAAACCTTGCCCGCACTGATCTGGTTCCAGATGAAATCATCACTCAGGCAATTGATTTGAGCTCACTTTCAAACGGTTCATACAACGTGGAAATCAGTGGTGTGGATGCTGCAAACAATATTACACGAGTTAGCCGCAACGTAACTTTGAACAAGGATGCGCCAAAGGCCAAGGTTGATCTTCTCTATCCACTTAACGGAGAGCATGTACAGGGTGTATTCAACATTTATGGTACTGCTGTAAGTGAAGTTAAGATTGAAAATCTCACTTTGTTTGTTGACGGAAAAGAACTTGTTGATACACAGCTCACAACAAGCGGCTACTTCAAGTACACATTGAATCAGGAACTTCTTGCAGAAGGCGAGCACAAGATTCGTGTTGAAGCAAAACTTGAAAACGGAACAAAGATTGTTTCAAATGAGCAGTATATTGAATATCAGGCTGTAGGTCCTTGGATCACAATTGACAGCTTCACATATGGTGACTTTGCTGTAGAACGACCATACATCATTGGTAATGCCGGATATTCTTATGATCAGGATGAAGTTGTCCGTGCAAATGCAAAGGGTGCTTCTAAAGAAATGAAGGATATTCTTGCTGCAAAGACAATTGACAGCGTTGAACTCAGTCTTGATAACGGAAAAACATTCGAAAAACTTTCTAACAGCGGAAAATGGCGCTACCGTGTTGAGAACGAAGACATTGCTGAAGGCTACCACTTCCTCCTTGTTCGCGTAACAATGAAGAACGGTGAAAAAGCCGTAACAAGATGTATCGTTCAGGTAGACAGCACTAAACCTGTAATCAAGCTCATCAGTCCTGGTGCCGGCGGAAAGTACAATCAGAAGATGGTATTCAGCGGACTTGCCCATGATGATGTAGCTCTTAAGAGCCTTACACTGGCTTTGCGTAAGGGTGACAAAGCATCTTATGAAGTTCCAGCATTCATTCAGGGATTGTACTTTGACTGGCAGTTCTGGGGCGCTGAATTGTTCGACATTGGTGCAGGTCTTACCTTCTTTGATGACAACGTTAAGCTTCAGGTACAGTGGGGTCAGTTCACACAGCAGCAGCGTGATTTGTTCGATAAATCTGCAATGCGTTATGGTGGTGACAGCATTATCGGTATGAAGCTGCTTGCAAACGTGTACTACCTGCCATTCAGATATTACTTTGGTCCTGACTGGGAATGGCTCAGCTTGAATGTTGCAGTTGGTGCTAACTTCTCAAGCTTCAACGGAACTCCAACAGGAAAGAGAACTATTCTTTCTGCTGGTTTGGTTCAGCTGGAATTCCCACGAGTCACATTCGCAAAGCAGAAGATGTTCAGAACTATTTCATTCTATACAGAAGGCCAGTTCTGGTTCATCCCAACCGACGTTTCATCTGAAGAAGAGGTTAAGAGCCTTATTCCACAGATTTCATTCGGTATGCGCGTAAACGTATTCTAATAAAACACAGAATCGGGGGCTGTCCTAGAAGTTCTGTCATGCTGAACTTGATTCGGAATGACGCTATGAACTTTACCTTTTGGACGGCTCCCTTTTTGAACTTAAATGCTTAAAATTAACTGAATTAAAATAGAAAAAAGTTTGAGGGTTATATGAAAAAGAGTTTTATCAAGTTTGCAAGGGCTATTGTATCTGTTGCTGCTGTTTTTGCCGCCGCAGCTTCATTTTCTGCTTGTAATGTAGGTTTGGGAGAAACGGTTGATACAAATCCACCTTCACTTACAATTGATTACCCACCGGCTGGTGCTATTGTACGAGACTCTTTTTTCCTGGCTGGTACTTGTTCAGATGATAAATCAATCAAGGAAATTACAGTTAAACTTACAGCTCTCAGTGGAAATCAAAAAGGCTTCACAAAAGATGCTGTAAACGCAACCTTCAGCGAAGAAACAAAAACCTGGTCTGTTGAGCTCAACAAAAAGGTTGAAAATTCAGAATACAACGGCTGGGAATATCCTGACGGAAACTATGAAGTTCTGGTTACAATTTCTGACCATGCAGGTTCCAGCCACAACAAAACTCAGTCTACAACAATCACAATTGATAATACTGCACCATTGTTCATCATCAAAAAACCGGGTGTAACAAAAGGAAACGGTCGTTCTAAATACGGTTCAACATTCACTGTGGACGGAACTATTGCTGAAGACAATGAAGTTGCCCTTATGGAAGTTTCTGTTTTTGATACAGACGGAAACAAGGTAAAGGATGAGCCATTTAAAGAAGAATATGTTGCTACAGCAGGCGGTACAAGCGTAACTTTCGCCACATTCATCAAAGATAAAGAAAACCCGGAATATAACTCAATTTATGAAAAGGCTTCTAAAAAAGATCCAGACGGAACAGGCTGGTTCACTTGTTCTGTAAAACTCACAGATACTGCAAAACTTTATAAAGACCCTGATGAAGAAACAAACACAACTACAGGAAACGATACTTCAGTTGTTTATCTTAACAGTGACATTTATGCAGATTTGCTCAGTTCAAAAAACAACGGAGCAGGTCTCACAGCAGAAAAACTTAATTCAATTCTCAACGGAACTTTAAAGACAGTTGATTCAAGCTGGACCGTTGACAGAATTAAAGAAAAACTTGAACAGAATAAAGTTGATACAAGCAATATAGAAAAAACTCTTTCATTCACACTTAATCCGGATGCAGATCCAACTTATGCAGTAAGCGGTTACACATTTGGTGACGATGGTCTTCCTGCAAAAATCGCATTTGGTGAACAGGTTCTCAGCATTGTTGCCAGTGCTGGTCTTGATGGCGTTGAAGTTTCTCCAAAATCAATCAAGGTTTGGCTTAAAGAACTTACAGATTCAGAAGTCCAGCAGCCTTCAAAAATTGCTGAACTGGTAAAGGCACTTGCTTTGGATGTAAGATTAGGCAAAACTGAATCAGAAATTGCAGGCTGGAAAAACATTCTGGACAATTCAAATACAGATGAAGCAGATGATGCAACAGTAAGCGTTCAGATTGAGCTTCCAAAAGATATTGTAGCAAAGAAAAATTATGTAATTGTTGCAACTGGTAACGATATCGAAAATTCACCATTCTCACAGAACAAGATTTACGGTTTTGTAGGAAATGCAAATATTTCAGCACCAACAGTAATGATTTCTTCACCAAAGAACAGCGACTATTGTAAGTCTTCATTTACTGTTACAGGTTCAATCACAGGAACAGATTTGATTGAAATGACTGGTGAATTCATTGATCCAGAAGATCCTGAAGGAAATCCAATTGAAAATCCTGTTGGAACAGACGGAAAGAATGTTGTGCTTGCACCTGAATTCAATGCTGCCAGCGGAACATTTACAGATAATGTAAAAAATCTTCCAAACGGCACATACAAGATCAGATACACACTCGAAGACAATTATGCTCAGACAGGAAAGGCTGTTGTAATGTTTACAATCGACAGTGAAGCTCCAGAAATGAAGATTCTTTCTGTTGGAGACAAGGCTTTTGAAGCTGTTCCTGCTGAAAATTATGATTTCTATGTTGTTCCTTCAACTATTTATTCAATAAAAGGCTCTTCTGAAGATGCTGTAAGTGGAATTGACGGAATCTACTATTATATTGGCGATTTAACAGACGAAAACAAAGTTCCTTCACTTGCAAACGGATGGAAATCTGCAAACCTGACTGCTTCCGGCTGGACTATAAGCCTTGCAGACTTGAATGAACTTGAAGTAAAAGACGGTTCAACCTCTTATACATTGAACATTGCAGCCCTGGACAACGCCGGAAATGCCTGTGAAACTCAGAGCTGGATTAAACTTTGGCCTGATAATGTGGCACCTTTGGTTAGTTTGGATGAAGAAGTTTATAAAGTAATTCTTGAGAAAAAATACAGCAACCAGGTAATTACTGGTAAAGCTGCAGATAATAACATTTCCGTTCTCAAAGTTTCTGATTCAGCTGGAACAGTTGAAAATATTGAAATCGGTGAAAATGGCGAATGGTCTACAGAAGGCCTCACTCTTGCTGAAGGAAAACTTGAATTCACTGTTTCTGACAAGGCTGGAAACATTTCTTCTGAAACTGTTTACAAAGATGTTGCTGCTCCTGAATTTGAAATCAGAAAACCTCTGGCTGGTGCTTCAATTGCTAAATCTGAAATCATTGTTAATGCAAATGATGCGGGGGCTGGAATTGAAACTGTTTCATACATAATTACAAGAGACGGTTCACCTGACTTTAAGCTTGAAGATAATCTTGTTCTTACAAACGGTTCATATACATCTGGAGAAATTGACTTTAGTCAGGAAGGTGAAGGTACTTACAACCTTTCCGTAAAATCTGTGGACAAGCTTGGAAATGAATCGGAAGAAACAAAAATCAGCTTCTACTACGATATTTCTGATCCAGATTTGACAGTAAACGGAATGCCATCTAATTCTGTTGTGGTAAATGCTTCAACAGGAACCTTTGTTATGTCTGGAACTGCAGCCGATTCAAACGGAATTGAATCTGTTGTTATTGAGGAAGGCGTAAACGTAATAGAAAAATTCGAAATTGCTGAAACTGAAAAGAACAGCAAGGATTTCTCACACGAATTTACAGCAATTACAGATGGAACTCATAATTACACAGTTTCTGTAACTGATATTGCAAAGAAAACAACTACAAAAACTTACAAGGTTGTTGTTGATACAAAGGCTCCAACTCTTTCTAACCCAACAAGACCAAATCTTGTTAAGCTTGATGAAAATTCATTTGCTTCATTGACTGTAACTGCTGTAGACGAATTGAAGGACAACAATGCAACTGGAATTTCCGGTGTTTACTACAAGATTACAAAGGATTCTTCTATAACTGCACCAACAATTGAAGAACTTGAAGATGAAAACTTGTGGCAGGAAATGCAGATGTCAAAGACTGGATACAAAGTAAACAATATTGATGTATCTAAGTTCTCTACTGCAGAAGTTCCTAATCCAAGTGTTAATGTTTTCTATGCTGCTATTGATACTTCTGAAAACATTGGTTTTGATGCCACTGTAAAAACTGTTCTCACTCTTGATGAAGCCGCACCTAAGGTTAAGGTTAACTCATATTCTTACAAGAAAAATGCAACCGAAGATGAAATTGTAGAAAATCCTTCAACTGAAATGATTAAGCTTCCACTTTCATCTGAAGGAAAACTTAATCTCGATCTTTCAATTGCAGATACTAATCCAGATACCCTTACATTGACTTTGGATGGCAGAACTGTTGCTCCAACTTCAACTGATAATGGTGTTTACACATTCAACCTTTCAGCAAAACACAACGACGGTACAGAAAGCAAAATCGTAATCAAGGCAACCGATGAAAATGGTCGTGAATCTGCTGCAAAGAACATTTCATTCTCTTATGATGCTACTGCACCTGAAGTTACACTTGATTCAATTGGAAACACAGAAGGCTTCTTTACTTCTACATCTGTAACAGCAAAGGGAACTGCAAAAGACAGCAATCTGAAGAGCGTTGAAGTAAGCCTCATCAAAAAATCTGGTTCTGTAAATGTAAAAACTGAAACTGTTGAAACTGACCAGGAAGGAAACTGGACTACAAAATTCTACGCCCTTGAAGACATTGAATACACAGTAAAGGTTGTTGCAACTGATGCTTATGAAAACAAAAATTCAAAAGAAGTTTCATTCAGTGTTGATACAAAAGATCCATCTTCTACACTTGATTTCACAAAATCAGCAGAAGACGCAAAATTCCTTGATTCTGTATTCGCTGATGTAACTGTAAATACAATTTCTGATGGTGCTGTTTATTACACAGACAAAGCATTTACTCTTGGCGGAACTGTAACAGAAGCCAATCTTGATACAGTCAAACTTGCTGTAACAAAGGATGGAACTGCTGTTTCTGGTTCGCCATTCACTTTGACTTTGACTGCTGACAACAAGTGGAGTTATGAACAGTCTGTTGCTGACGACAATTCTTCTGACGGAAAATACGATTATTCACTTGAATTGAAGGACAAGGCTGGTCGTTCTACAACTTACAATTATTCTGTTGTAATCGATACAATTGCTCCAACTGTTACAATCACTTCTCCTAATGGAAATGTGGCTGACAAATCAGTTTCTCTCGGCGGCACTCTGGTTGAAGATGGTTCTGGCGTAAAATCTGTTAAATACTCAATTGTAAGACTTGGAAAAACTGAAGCAGACCCAACAACTCCAATTAAAACTAATAAACCTGCTGATGTAAACGGTTCTAAGTGGACTGCAAATGCTGTTCTTGGAGAAACAGAAGGTCAGTTCAGAATTACTGTAACAATTACAGACAATATGGGCGTTTCAAATACAGAAACCGTTACAAAAGACTTCTGGTTTGACTCTGCAAATCCAACTCTTGAAATAGAAGATTTTGCTTCTGCATACCTGAACACTGAGCCTGTAATTAAGGGTAGTGCAAGCGATGCAAACGGAATCAAGTCAATTCTTGTTGTAAGCAATGACACAACGGAAGGTAAAACAAATTCTTGGACAATTGATATTGCTTCAGATGTTACTGAAGGAAAATTTGCAAAAGAACTTACTGGTCTTGCTGAAGGAAAGCATACATTCACTGTTACTGTAACTGACGGTGCTGAAAAGAAGACAACTGGCACAAAAACTGTAACTTATGATAAAACTGCTCCAAACTTTGATGATGAAAATTCGTTTATTGGGGACGCTTCAAAGAAAACGGCAGCAACAGTTCTGACTTCTTGGTTCAAGAACGAAACACTTCTGGTTGAAGGACAATTTAGTGATGCTAGAAGCGGCGTAAAAGAAATAAAATATACACTTGATGTCGATAGAGGTTCTGGCACTTTGCCAGCTTCAAAGATTGGCTCAACAAATAATTATAAATACAGCGGATACATTGATGGATTTACAGAATGTTCAGCAACAACACCTCATACTTTGACACTTGTTGCCGTGGATGTTGCAGGAAATGAATCATCGCCTGTATCTTATTCCATAAAGGTTGATAAAACAGCTCCTACAATTGCAGCCGTAAAATATGAAATGGGAAGTATATTTGCAGATGTAAACGGAAGCATTTATACAAACAAATCAAACAATGTAACAATTTACGGAACAATTTCTGATACAATTTCTGGAGTTGAAAGTGTAAGCGCGGATGATTTGACAGTAACTTATACAACTGACGATATCACTTCTCTTTCAACTAAAGAGGAATTTGCAAATACTGAACTTTGGAAGAGTTATGCTGATATTGCAGACAAAACATCTATAAAAGGATGGAAAGCTGTTCTTGCAATTGCAGGTATTCCAGGCGGTGACTTTAATGTTACTACAAAGGATATCGCTGGAAACAGTGAAAAAACAAAACTCTTCAGATTTGAAATTGATACAACTGCTCCAGAGGTAACTTACAAAGAATTTAATGATGCTGATACTGATGCTACAGGTGTTCAGGTAAATGGAAAAATTATACTTTCTGGTACAGCAGACGATAACAAGGCTCTTGATAAAGTTAAAAAGCTTCAGTACAAACTCGAAAGCGGTGAGTGGCAGGATTTGGCTGTTACTGTAACTGGTTCGTACAGCTGGACTGGAACAACTTTTGACAGTGCTGAGCTTGTTCCTGATTCAAAAACTTCTGCTCAGACAGTAAGTTTCAGGGCAGTTGCTTTGGATATGGCTGGAAATACTAATGCTGACGATACTGGTTATGAAGTTGTAATTGACCAGGATTCAGATAGACCTGTAATCAACCTTACAAGCCTTGAAGGAAACGATGCAATCATTTCTTCAACATCAATTACAGGAACAATTTCTGATGATGACGGAATAACTTCTCTTGAATATTCAGTAGACAATGGAACTAGCTGGACTCCTGTTACAGTTTCAAGTGGAAGCTTTAAGATTGACTTTACAGACGGTGGCGAAAAGAACATCACATTTAAAGTTGAAGATAAGGCTGGAACAACATTCACAACAAATGATAGTACAGCTGAAGGCGCAAAACTTACTCGACCAAAGCTTCAGTTCAATTCTGGTTATAAGACTGACAACACTTCTGCCGTTACAGTTAAGATTGACTTGAAGGCACCAACTATCGAAGAACTCAAACTTGCAAGTACAAAAGATGAAACTGATCTTGTTTGGAATTCAGAAAGTTGGACTTCTGATACTGTAAACTTTGGTAAAGAGTCAAAATATCTCTGGATTAAACTTGCAGTTACAGAAGACATTGCATTGAATGCTGAAAGTGTCAACAAAGATACTGCAAAAGATGTTCAGGTAACTGTTGGTGAAGATAAACTTTATGATACAACAGCTGTTACAAGAAAATTTGATGAAACTGATCCAGATAATCCAACATATCAGTATGTAATCGGACCTGTAGATGTGTCCGAGATGAGCATTGAAGGTACTTCGACTGTATCTGTAACTGTAAGCGATAAATCTGGTAGAACTTCAGAAGCAAAAACTTCAAATATTTATGCTGATAAAAATGCACCTGAAGTTACAATCACTTCTCCAAATGTAACTAATGGAGTTAGTTCAGATGCATTGACTGGAAAAACAATAATTCGCGGTCAGATTTCAGACTCGTCAAAAATTGCAAAATTCTACTATTTGATTCCAGATGCAGACCAAAAAACTGCTATTCCAGCAGAAAACTATACATTTAATTCAGAACACAAATGGATTGATATGGCAGAAGTTGTTGATGAAAAGAATGTGGAAGTAAACACTTATGAAGACCGTTCTTCAACAATCTGGCAGCTCCCTGTAGTAAGTACAAAATTTGCTTCAGGTGCAGGATTGAGTTTTGTTTATTACGCAACTGCAAAGGACAATGATGATAAACTCATATATGCAGAAGAAATTTCTGGCAGTGACAACGTTTATGTTCCATTGTATTTCTATGTAGAAGACTCAACTGGAATGAGTGCAGTTTATGAAAACAATATTCTTGTTGATCCAAAAGCTGGAATCCCTGTTCTGGACATTATTACTCCAGAAGAATTCTCAAAGACTGGTGGAAATGTAAACATTCAGGGAACAGCAAGTGATGATGCAGGAGATCTTGAAGAAGTTCTCCTCACAGAACTTGAAGTTTCAACTACAGAAATTATAGGTGAAACTGACGATGCAAAGAAAACTTCTGCTGATGCTATCGCAAATTGGACTTCTGTGATGGACAAACTCACAGCTGAAGTCATTACAAACGGAACTTTGCAGACTGTTGATGATAAGAAGGTAATTAAAGCATTGAAACCTGCGAACTGGAAATTTGGCGTTGCCCTCGGAAATGTTTCTAATTTGGGAGACATAAAATCAGTTCGTGCAACAATTGTTGCTAGAGATAAAAATAGAACACAAAACAACTTCCAGATTTCAACATTGGAAAATGATGGTGCAGCCGTTACAAAGATTATCTGTATTGATAAGAATGTTCCTGTACTTTCAAATGTTCAGCTTGTTCAGTATGAAACAGTTCCAGCAAATGAAAGTGTTAAAACTACAACTCCTGAATTGAGCCGCGGTTACTCTGCAGGTATGTATATTTCTGGAAATACTGGAAACAAAAAATGGTATCTCAAGGGAACTGTTACAGATGATGCAAGCGTTGAAGGAATAAAGATTTCTTCAGGCAGTGACTTCAGGACTTTGAATGCAAGTGCAGAAACTGGAAAGACAACTGGCGGAATCATTTATGATGGACTCGGTACAAAGGAAATGACATTCATCGTTCCTGTTGATACAGAAATTACACCTGCAAAGAACAAAACTCAGTTCTATCTCACACTTGAACTCGACGACGGACAGCATTCAGACGTAACTCAGAACCTCAGTTTCTATGTTGATAATACGGCTCCAGCTTTGTTCACGACAACTTACAATTCAACAAAGAAAGAATATGTAAGCTCAACTGAACTTAACCACAGCAGTGAACTTAAACTTACTGACAACACAGGTTCAATCGTAAGTGAAGAAAATGTAATTGAAAACTCAGACGGTTCTTACACATTCGGTGATACTCTTACTGAAGAAGGCTCTGGTCTTGCATACGTAGTTTACTACTTCAAGAAAGTTGCAAATGAAAAGAACAATACAAACAGAGTTTATAGTCCGATGTTCAACACCAATAGAACAAATGACAACGAAGTTGAGCTGGCTGCCGGAAAAACAACAGATAAGGTTTATATCAACTCTGAAAACCTTCCTGCTCTTGTAAAAACCGTAACAAGACCTTCTGCTCTTGAAATCAGCTATACAGATCTTGGAACAAACAAAAATATCAGAAACGGCGGACTTGTAAAAATCGGTGGATCTTACCATTTGATTTCTGCAATTGTCGGAAATACAGTAACTCTTGAAGACGAAGTCGATGAAACATTCACAGAAGCCGAATTCATCTATGCTCAGGTTGTAAACCATCTTGTAACTGAAGGATTTGACAGTTCTGCAGATACAGGCGTTTCAAACGACGACGGCGACGGTATGGTTGAAATGGTTAAACAGACTGGCGCTACTTACAGATGGACTTCAAGCATCTATTCTGACAATGTAAAAGACGGTCCTGCTCAGATTCATGTTGTTGCATTCGACGAAGCCGGAAACATGAACTCAGGTTATGTTTCAACAAGCATCCAGAATAACAGACCAAGAATTTCTAAAGTTTATCTTGGTACTGATTTGAACGGTAACAACAAATTCGAATACTTCTCAGAAGATGAAAACGGTGCGGTGAACTCAATTGATGAAAGAGACGGAACTGGAAACGGAACTGAATTCGGTGAATTGAGTTTCTACTCAGCTCTTTCTGCTGACGGAAAAATCCAGGGCAGCGTGACACTTAAATCTTCTTCATTCACTGCTAAAAACAAACTCCTTGTTCTTCCAGAAATTATTGGTGGAAATGGTGATATCGGATGTTTTTACACTGCTGCTGATACAGCGGAAGAAGCCGGTGTTGTAAAGGGAACTGTAAAAGCAGTTTCTTCAACTGTTGCAGGGCTTTCTCTTGCAGACAAAACTGGTACTGAACAGACAGTTGCTTCTCTCCTTGCTCTTCACGGAAAAGCAGACGGATTTAACTTCCTTTCAACAACAACTGCTGAATATGATGAAGAAAAGCATGGTGAAGCTACAAATGGTTCTTACAAAGGCATCGTAATTGACAACGATTATCTCGAAACACAGGAAAGCTGGACTAAGGCAGGCGGAAGAAAGATTAAATACTTTGCATTTACATTCTGGGATTCAACAGAAGAAACAACTCAGGGTACAGATTCCCTCTATGCTCTTCTTAAAGTTCCAATGGCTGTAAACGTAATTGACGATGTTGCACCTGAAGCTGTAATCAAGCCGTTCTGGTGGAACAGCAAGGATGATTCTTCATTCGTTTACGATGAAGACGGAAATCCTGAAGGTCACATTGATATTGATGACGGTACTGGAAGAGAAAAGCCAGGCGTTTCTGGAACAGTATGGATTAACGGTACTGCCGATGATGAAACACTCCTTAAAGAACTGTGGTTCACATCTCCAGATGGTGAAAAACATCAGATTGCTTCTTATGATGGAAAATGGACTGTAGAAAAAGACGGCTGGCCTGAAAACTGGCTTGATGTTGAATTCCTCAATACTCCGGAACCAACTCAGAGCGGTCATACAGTTGATTTCAGAATGAAAATCAATATGACTTCATACGGAATCGATACAGGCAGAACTGTAGATGTAAGTGCTAAAGATAAGACTGGTACAGCATCTAAAGCTTCAACATCACAGACAATTGATCCAAAAGCTAAGGCTGGCGGAAAACTTACTTCTCACTACATTATGGACTTTGTACCATACATCAAGAGCATTTATCCGGCTTCTGAAAGCGTGGCTAACCGCTCAAGACTCGGTAGGTTCCCTGTTCAGGCAGGACAGCCGATGATTATTGAAGGTCTTAACTTTGCAACAGGTTCTGAATATGCAGTTAAGTTCTATAATACAAATGCAAGTGCAGATTCTGACGGAACAGTACAGGGTACTCTTATGTCAACTGTACCAAATACAAATGTTGTAAAGGTAGAAGACGGAAAAATCAAGGTAACTGCTCCAGATTATTCACGCTATGTAGAAGTTGTTGTTGATGGAGTTTCTACAAAGAACAACACAAATACAAACGGCGGATACAATATTGAAGAAGGTTATGTCTCTACAGATAAAGAAACACTTGGACTTGCTGCAGCAAACAACGCCGGTACAAATTTCTGGACTGATGACAGGTATATTTCGGTTTGGCAGGTAAAACATTCAAGTCTCTTTGCTGGAAGTATTAATCCTCACAGTGGTGTAATTAAAAAGGTTGATAAATACAACTCTGGTTCAGGTGCTCCTCTGAATGTTGACGGCAGTGTTGCCGCAGCTGCACCTGGCGGCGGATATATTTACAAACAGGCTGGGTTCGATGGTGCAGTTGATCCTGTGACAGAAATGAATGATAACTATTATGCAGCAATTTCTTCCGATGACCTTAAGCTTTATGGTTATGTAAGCGGAAGAAACTATCCTAAACAAGGTGATAATATCGCATTTATGAGTTCAGAAGTAGCTTATGTCTCTCCTGTTGATGAAATGGATTATACCATTGTTAATGGTGTGCCTTACTATGTAATGCAGGATAATGGTCTTGGTGGCGATTCTGGTAGTGTTTGGGGGCTTGGTTTGTGCTTGACTCGTGAGGGTATCTGGTATGACCGTAACTACTTTAATCCATATAACGGAAATACAATTGAAGAAGCAAAACTTCCTTATATCATTGAAAAACAGGGTAGTGGTGTAGCATCTCATAACCGAAATTCGTCAACCGGTTATGACAGTGTATTGTATCAGTTCAAAAATCCACGCATTACTGGCTGGTATAACGAAAATGATTCACTCCTTTATACAACTGCTAATTTGAATCAGTCATTTGATGGAAAAGTTAAAGGTGTTGATTACCTTTACATCAGTTACTATGACTCTTATGCAAAATGTTTGAAGTATGCTGCGTACAGAGTTGGTCATAGATTCATTTCAAGTGATTCAAAATATTCAAAAGCGGACATGAAAGATTGGGGTAAAATCGATAAGGATAATAATATCGACATTGTTGCTGAAATGACATCTTCTCCAATGCAGAAGGGTAATCAGCCAGAACAGAAAGAGTTCAACCATATGACAGACGGCGCTGCTGTTGTTGCAGGTAATGAAACTACAAGCAATAACCCTACATTTACTGAAATTGCAGGAGAATGGAGTGATGTTCTTGTAGATGTTACAAGCGGAGAACCTCATCCTGTAATCATTTACTACAACAAGACAAATAGATGTCTTGAGGTTGCTTATGGAAACAACAGCTTCCCACAGAAAACAAGTGAATGGACAAAAACTACTGGTATCAAGCCAATTGGTTCGAAAGCAGACTTTGGCCGTTATGTAAGTGCCGCAATGGATATAGATGGTAACCTCCATGTTGCAGCTCAGGATGCAGATAATGCTAAACTTTATTATCTGTACCTTACAAAGTCTGGTTCTACATATACTGTGGCTAAGAGCGTTGCCGTTGATGCTTCAAACGGTGCTGGCCGCTGGAATGACATTGAACTTACAAATCCAGAAGGCAGAACACTGGCAGCTATCAAACCTGTAATTTCATACATCAATACAAGCTTCCTTGGAACAACTAACGGCGTTAAGGCTGCGTTCCTTGAAAGCGTAAGTGAATCTGGAGAACTTGTATTTGAAGCAATTACAGACCCTGCTTATTACACAGCAGGCGACCAGAGAACTTCTGTAATGGCGAGTGTAAAGGAAACAAAAGATTCAACAGGTAAAGCACCTGTTGCAGTCGGCTTCAATTCTGATATGCTGGCTCTGGACTTCCTCAGAGGTGAAGAATAAACCGTGCGAGAATTACGATAGTAATTCTCGTCAACATCCGCTTTAGCGGATGTATGACTTCCTCCGTGATGAACAGTAAGTTCTGTTGCGGGAAGTAAAACCGACCAGCGATGTGCAGGGCGGCGGAGCCGTTGGTTGCACTGATGGTTTGTAAACCAGCAGTGTGACCAATGCAGCGAAAGCGGAACCCGGAACGTAGCGACCCCAGAAAAACTTGTTTTTTCTGGGGTGGGCGCTGAATTCAATCAAAAAAAATTAAATCCCCGAAACCAATGATTCAAATGGTTTCGGGGATTTTTTGTCTAATTACTGTAACTGCAAGCAAAAAGAAACTTTTTGAAACAATGTCTACATTACTGCGATTTATTGGGCATTTGTTGAAATAGTACCCAGTGCTTCTTCTAAAATGTTTGCATAAGTTTTGTCAGTGATTTCGGTAATTTTTAGAACTAGTTCCTTAGGTAATTTTTCCTGGATCATTTTTCTTGCAGTTTCAAGCTTGGCTTCGTTTTTACCTTTTTCGAGTCCAATGCTGATGCCTTCGGCTCGGATTTGTCTTTCAAAGGATTCCTGATCGAATTCTGTAAGGCTCATGTTCATTACCTCTTCTTTGCAGCTGCTGAAATAGTCGCCGAGGCACTTTTGCTTTATGGCGTGGTCCAATGCTTTTTCTACGGCGGCTCCTATGGGAACTTTGTTTTTTCGTTCTCTCTTAATAATATCAACAAAATCTGAATATTCCAACAACGCCCGGCACCTGTTCT
>JAGHUJ010000042.1 GCA_018064905.1 Candidatus Treponema equifaecale | reverse complement strand
TCGATTACATCATCACCAATGTTTACGAGCTGACATCCTGCTGAACAAGCCTGACTTACTGCTGCAGCTGGAGCACCTGACATAATCCATGCACCGTCAATTGTTCCGTTCTGGAGCATATCTGCTGCATCACCAAATGCGATGTATTCTGCCTGAATGTCTGCTGGATAGTTGATTCCTGCTGCTGTGAAGTGGTTTTTACATTCACCTTCAACTGAAGAACCTGCAGCAGCTACAGCAAAGTGCTTTCCTTTAACATCTGCAACCTGTGCGATTCCTGATTTTTTTGTTGCTACAACCTGATTTGGGTTGAAGTAGAGACCTGCAATTACGCGGAGGTCTTTGTTTGCGTGACCTGCAAAGCTGTCTGTACCGTTGAAGCTCTGATAGCAGTTTGAAGAAATTGCGATTGAAACCTGTGACTCACCGTCTGCAATCTGGTTCAAGTTGTCGATACCACCGTTTGAAGCCTGGCTTGATGCGCTTACAAAGTCAATCTGTGTGTCCCACATGTTTGTAATTGCAGCACCAACTGCGTACAAAGCACCAGAAGCACCAGCTGTTGGGAACTTGATTGTTACTTTGTCATGACCTGCTTTTGGAGCAGCCTCTTTTTTTCCATTGCATGAAGCAAAAGAAAATGCCATAAGTCCTGCAGCAACTACTGCCAAAACTTTCTTAGTGTTTTTCATTTTGAAAACTCCTTTTATATTCACGGTGGTTGAGCCTGTCGAAACCACTTTTTTAAATTTGACAGACTCACCTGCCGTTATTTACTAATTTTTTCCCGTAAGTTTCTGATTATTTCATAAATCACTACGGCTGCAAGAATTGCAAAACCGATTATGTCTGTTGTAACGCCTGCATACAGTAAAAGCGGTGCCACAACCAGAAGTGCGGCTCTTTCAACCCAGCTTGCCTTTCTCAAGAACCAGCCTTCCAGTGCTCCAACAAGAGTTACAGTTCCAACACTGGCTGTTACACAAGCCCAAAGACTCTGCCACAATGTGTAGTCTGAACTTGCACCAATCAAAAGAATTGGATTTCCCAGGAAGAAGAATGGAATCAAGAATCCGATCAAGCCAAGCCGCACAGCCAGTAAACCAGTCTTCAACTGATTTGAACCTGCAATTCCCGAAGCAACATAACAGCTGATGGCAACTGGCGGCGTAATGTTTGAAAGACAAGCGTAAATCAAACAGAACATATGGGCTGGAAGCGGAGCAATTCCAACTTTAATCAAAACAGGAACTGCAACAGCCTGAACGATTACATAAGCCGCAACACCAGGAACACCCATTCCAAGAATAATTGACATGAGCATTACAAGGAAGCCTGTAAGATAAATTGAATTGCTTGGAACAACATTCAAAATCAGATAGCCCATGTTAAGGCCTAGACTTGTTAAAGTTACAGTTCCAATGATTACACCGATGATTACACAGGAAATTCCAACGCCAATTGCACCTCTTGCTCCTTCAACACAGGCTGCAAGAATTTTATCTGGAGTCATTCTTGTTTCTTTGCGAATCCAGCTGGCACCGATTGTTACAAAAATTGAAATTACGGCAGCTAAGAGCGGTGTAAAGCCTTTTACCATCATGGCAATCAGAATTACCAGAGGCAAAACAAGGTGGCCCTGTTCCTTTACAACTTTAAGAGCGTTTGGAATGTTTTCCTTTGAAATGCCGGAAAGCCCCAGCCTTTTTGCTTCAAAATGAACAGCAATCAAAAGTCCAAGATAATAAAGAAAAGCCGGAAGAATTGAAGCAACCATAACGGCTGTGTAACTCAGATTCAAGAATTCTGCCATTACAAAACCAACGGCACCCATAATCGGTGGACAGAACTGACCGCCAGTAGAAGCCGTAGCCTCAACAGCCGCAGCAAATTCTTTTTTGTAGCCAGTCTGTTTCATAAGCGGAATTGTAATTGTTCCAGTTGTGGCAACATTGGCTACAGCCGAACCGTTAATCATTCCCATCAAAGCAGAAGCAAGAACCGCAACCTTTGCAGGTCCTCCCGGAGTCTGACCAACCAGAGTCAAAGAAAAATCATTTATGAATTTAGAAAAGCCCGAATATTTTAAGAACGAACCAAAAACAACAAACAAAAAGATGTAAGTCGCAGAAACGGAAATACCAGTTCCCAAAACGCCCTGAGTTCCCCAGAACTGAGTGATTAAAACCCGCTTCAATGTAAAGCCGTTGTGTCCCAGCTGACCTGGAATGTATTTTCCAAAAAAATTGTATGCAAGAAAAACAGCCGCCAGAATTGCAAGGTTAAAAGAAGTTCTGCGGGAAGCTTCAAAAACTACAATCAATGCAACTGCTGCAATCCAGACTTCACTTGTACTGATTCTACCGCCGTTTCTGGCAATTTCTGTGTAATGGGCGATTAAATATCCAAAAGTAAAAACAGCCGCAGCAATCAAAATCAAATCCACAATGGGTGGAAATTTTCTGCTTCGTTTCTGAGATTTGTAAGAAGGATAAAGCAAAAAAGTAAAGGCCATCAAAAAAATACAGTGAAAAGCACGCAAATTAATTGCACTGATTACACCAAAAGTGCTGAACCAAAGCTGAAAACCAGTCCAAACGCACAAAAGAACTGTAATCGCGATTCCCATTGGCCCAGTGTAAGTACGGAGACGCGATTCAGAATCCTTTTCTTCCAGCAGCTTCTGTGCTTTTTCTTCTTCAGTTAAATTTTCGTTTTGATTTGTTAAAGTCGAGTCAGTCATAAGTTCTATTAGTATAACAAAAAGTTTAAAACTTATGTAGAAGTAATTTTTAATTTAAAAAGGGCGCTCCCCTTCGGGTCAGGCTATCCGTGGTTACGCTACCACTCCATTGCCTTCGGCAACGCTTCGCGCCACTCCTATCCTTAGCGCAAAAAAAAGACTGACCCTGCAAAGGAATCAGTCTGAAAAATTATGTTTTAATTTTCGATTTTTTAGAATTCAATTACAAGACCAAATCTTGGAGCAATACGGAAATCTCCGCTTTCAAGGTCAGCTGAATGTTTTCCATAACCTGATATATCTTGTTCAACATCACCGCTGATGTTAAAGCCCGCTGTCAAAGATCCAAAAAGACCAATCCTTTCATTGAATTTATAAGTTCCATAAAGATTACATCCAATGAATAAAGATGAAGCTGAAACTTCATCGCCATTTTCTTCTTTCCTTGCATACTCATCACCCAGAACGCCTGCTACTGCAAAACATCCTTTTGAATAAGCCCATTCTTTACCAACACCAAATGCAAATGAACAGTCTGTAAATCCATCTTCATCTGAATCACCATGATCCACATTTGCATCAGGTACGATGTCCAGGTCAGCAAGGAATGTAAGACCATTATCCAATGTACCTCTCCAACCAAGATTGATACCAAAACCGCTGATTGTATTTGTTTTTTCGCCGCTTTCGTCAACAGTTACATTAGTATTTGAATAAACACCACCTATGTTAATTTTGTTTTTAAATCAACCTGCAAATGAGAATGAGGCCAACATCATTAAAGCAGCAACTGTTAAAATTTTTTTCATATTTTTGTTCCTTCTTATAAATATAACAATTTTTTTATATCCTACTTTATTTTATCCAAATAAAAAAGACCACTATGAAAAATTTTCACAGTGGTCTTTTATTTCTTTCTTTTACTTTGTCAGCAAAGCATTCATTGCCTTAACAAAATCGTTTGGATTTTTGATTTCTGCACCGCTTACCAGCAATGCCTGGTCCAGAAGAACTTCTGATACATTTGCAATGTATGCTTCGTCAGAAGATGCTTCCAGTGTTTTTACGATTGCGTGGTCTGCGTTGATTTCAAGGATTGGTTTAACTTCGCTCAACCCTGCCTGACCCATTGCACGCATCATTCTTTCCATCTGAATTCCAGGATCATTTTCATCAACAACAACACAAGATGGAGAATCGCTCAAACGCTTAGAAAGAACAACATCCTTTACGCGGTCAGCCAAAGCCTTCTTGATTTTTTCCTGAACCGGCTTGAATGCTTCTTCCTTCTTCTTGGCTTCGTCCTTGTCTACACCAAGTTCATCGTCACTGCCTGCACGGTTAACACCCTTAAGTTCAAAATCCTTGTACTTCATCAGGCTTGGAATAACAATGTCATCAATGTCGTCAGCCATAATCAGAACTTCAAAGCCCTTGTTTTTGTAAGCTTCAAGAAGTGGAGATGAACGGAGATTCTTTTCGTCTGTACCAGTGATGTAGTAAATTGCCTTCTGTTCTGGCTTCATTCTCTGAACATAGTCGGCAAAGCTTGTCCAATTGTCGTCACCAGTTCCAGAAGCATCTGTAGACTTAAAGCGAACGATTTCAGAAATTTCTTCACGGTTTGCATAATCGCCGTAAAGTCCTTCCTTCATTGGACGGTTGTAATTTGCAACAAATTTATTCCATTTTTCAATAGCGGCTTTTTCATCATCAGAACGCTTTGCTTCCTCAGTCTTGCGAGCCTTGTCTGCAGCTTCACCCATTTTCTTGAATTCACTGAGCAATTTTTTTACAGATGCAGACTTGATGTTGTCCAGAATTCTGTTCTGCTGCAAAATTTCGCGGCTTACATTAAGTGGCAAATCTTCTGAATCAATGATACCGCGGACAAAACGCAGGTAAGCTGGCAAAAGTTCACGGTCGTCATCAGTAATGAAAACGCGTTTTACATAAAGCTTAACTCCGCTCTGGTAGTCAGCCTGATACATGTCAAAAGGAGCTGTCTGTGGAACATAGAACAAAGTTGTATATTCCTGAGTTCCTTCTGCGTGTGTGTGAACATAATGCAAAGGTTCAGTTGAATCGTGGGAAATTGTCTTGTAGAAATCGTTGTAATCTTCTTTTTTAAGTTCAGACTTTGAACGCTTCCACAATGCTGAAGCAGAATTTACCTGATCAATTTTATCTTCTGAGCCTGTAATGTTTCCCTTGTCGTCGTATTTGTTCTGTGTGTAGTGAAGGTAAATTGGGAAAGCAATGTGGTCAGAATATCGTTTGATAAGTTCTTCAATCTTCCATCTTGAAGCATAATCCTTTGAATCATCATTCAGGAGCATTTCAATTGCAGAACCGTGAGTTTCAGCATTGTCAAAACCATATTTCTTTGCAATTTCAGAATCAGCGGCAACTTCTTCAATATTGTAAGAATTTGTACCGTCGCTGGACCATTTATAAATTTTATCAGTTCCAGCCTTGCGAGTAATTACATTGATCTGTTTTGCAGCCATGAAAGCCGAGTAGAAACCAACACCAAACTGACCGATAAGGTTTGAATCCCCTGTAGCCTTTTCTTCTTCAAGCTTTTCAATGAAAGCCTTAGTTCCAGAACGAGCGATTGTACCAAGGTTATTGTTCAAATCTTCTTCGTTCATACCAATACCAGAATCCTGAACGGTAAGAATTTTGTTTGGATCATCAAAAGTAATGTCGATTTTTGGTTCAAATTTTACTGATTTGTATGCATCATCAGAAACTGTAAGGTATTTGAGCTTGTCCAAAGCATCAGAAGCATTAGAAACAATTTCACGAAGGAAAATGTCCTTGTTAGAATACATAGAATGAATAATCAATTTAAGAAGCTGGTTAACTTCTGTCTGAAACTGGTATGTAGCCATTTTTTGTTAAGTCTCCTGTTTGAAAAATTAAATCAGATCTCTCATCTTAGGTCGAGATGACAAAGCCAAATCGGTTTCATTTCGACTTAAATCCACTGTCACCAGAAATGCAAAATTGCAGTCATTTCGAGCGCAGTCGAGAAATCTATTTTCGTTTCCATTTAAAGATAATAAAAAAAGGGGGCCATCGGCAAGTATTTTTTTAAATTTGTAATGGCAACCCGCTTTGCTTCGCAAAGTCTTTCTTGAGAAACATGATGCTGCTTGCGTAATTCCAAAAGAGTTTCAGCAATAGCCTCATTCATAAATCACATTATAGTTATCAATAAAGTAAAACATTATAATATATTGCTTATAGTAAGGTTTTACAGTATATTTTTATCTATAACTAATAAAAAGAGGTTTAAAATGGTTTGTCCAAAATGTGGAAAAGACAACTGTGAAGTAGTAACAGAAACAAGCACTACTGGAAAAGATGTTTCAGGAAGCAAGGCTTGCTGTGGAACTATTTTGTTAGGACCAATAGGCTTACTTTGTGGTTTGTGCGGAAAAGGAAAGCAAACAAATAGCAATACTTTCTTTATCTGTAAAGAATGTGGAAATAGATTCACACCTTCAAATGAATGATTTACAATGGATAAAAACTATGAATTGGGGCAAATCTATGGGATGCCATCAGATTCCCAATCGTAGTTTTTTTTATAAAGGATATCAATTTCCTATATGTGCCAGATGCACTGGGGTATTTATATCTGCATTTATATCTTTAATTTGTGTTTTTCTAATTAGAATTCCAATTAGCATTTGTGTTTTGATGAGTTTTGTGATGCTTATCGATTGGCTTGTACAGGCTGTTGGTATAAAACAATCTACAAACAAAAGAAGATTATTAACAGGCCTTATAGGTGGCTTTGGATATACTACTCTCTATTATTATTTTGTTATTTATTTGAGTCGTTTATTTAAAAGTGGCATCGTTTATATTTTTCATTTGCAATAACTTCATTTAATCTAGTTACTTTCCCCCACCAACCCCTTCATCATCAACGCATTCATAAAGCCGGTTCCCTTCGGGTGATTGTTGAAGTACATATGGACAGTTCGCCCTTCTTTTTGCGCTGTTCTTATAATTGGAAGAAATGATTTCAGTTCAGATTCTGAATATTCGTAGTCATAGCGGACAGTTTCTTTGCTGGAATTCCCTCCACCAGCATACCAGCCCGCAGCATTTCTGCCGTGAAGACGAATATAGGCATTTTTTCCTATGAATGGTGTTCCCAGTGTTTTTCCATCAGGAAGATTCTTCAGAGCAGGCATATCACAAAACACAATACTGGATTCCCGCTGTGCCAAGCCTTCAAAAACAGAGGGACGAATCCAGTCACTGCGCCGGAATTCCACAACAGCTGGCAAAGGCTTCAGTTCTGCAAGAAGATTTGCAAGATAGATTCGGTTTTCAGGAGTGTAATGAAAGCCTTCCGGAAACTGAATCAAAACCGTAGAAAGCACATCTTTTTCTGCAATTGGATCCATGGCAAGCAGAAATTCCCGGGCATTTTCCTTCCATTTTGAATCAATTTCGTGGGTCAGAACACGGGTCAATTTTACGCTGAATTTTACCCGACCTTCAGAACGTTCATAAAAAGAAAGCATTCTCTGGGCATTTGGCATTCCGTAGAAAGTGCTGTTTATTTCCAGCGCATTGAATTTTGTTGAATAGAAGCTCAGAAAATCCTTCCGAGGCAAATCCATTGGATAAAAACTGCCTTTAAGCTCAGGATGATCATAACCCGATGTACCGATTAGAATTTCGCTCATTGTAAATGATTATATACTTTTTCAATCTAAAGTTCCTGCTCCACATTTAAAAAACGGTGCTACAATGAACATATATATCAAAAATTTGGAGGCAAATTATGAAAATTGTAATCATCGGTTCAGGCGCCATGGGGTGTCTTTATGGAGCATATCTCAGCAAATCAAATGAAGTGACAATGCTGGACGTTTATCAGCCTCAGGTGGACGCAATCAATAAAAACGGAATCACAGTTCTTGAAGAAGACGGAAGCGAAAAAAATTATAAAAACCTTAAAGCAATGAAATCAGGAGAATGCAAGGAAAAAGCTGACCTTGTAATCGTGTTCGTAAAATCAAACTACGCTGAATCTGCCCTTCGTGAAAACAAAGCTCTTTTTGCAGACGACACAATTGTAATGACATTGCAGAATGGTGCCGGAAACGACAGAAAAATCATGCAGTATGTTCCTGAAAAAAACATCGTAATCGGAACCAGCAAACACAATTCTGTAAATATGGGTGAAGGAAAAGTCCGACATTCAGGCACTGGAGCCACCACAATCGGAAGCAACTTAGGTTCAACTCCTGCCCTCACAAAAATTCAGCAGACTCTCACAGAAGCAGGTTTCCTTGCAGAAATTTCCGACGACATTCAGCGCATAATCTGGAGCAAGCTTTTTGTAAATCTTTCTATAAATACATTCACTGCCATCACCCGCTCACCAATTGGTTCAATGATAGACAACAAATACGCCTGGGACTTTGCTGAAAAAATGATCTGTGAAGCCGTAGATGTTGCAGAAGCCGACGGAACCCACTTCTCGTATCTTGAAGTTCTTAATATGGTTCACCATGTTTGTGAGGATGCAGGCAAAGGATTTTCTTCAATGAGTCAGGATGTAATGAACTGCCGCCTCACCGAAATCGATGCAATCAACGGAGCAATTGTTCAGCAGGCAAAACACTACAATGTGGCAGCTCCATACAACACTCTGATCGTAGACCTGATTCACGCCATTGAAGGTGCCTATAAATATCAGAAAAAAGATTAACCGTTCACCTTATTGACACCCTGCTCCAATATATGTATTATTTGTCATATGAACAGTTATTCATATGTAATACTGTTCATATATTGGAGCGCATATGTCTGACAATGAAACAAAACTGGTTCTGGATTCACTTCCAGATGAAGACTCACTTGTGGATATTTCTGAACTTTTTAAGATTTTCGGAGATTCCACCCGAATTAAGATTCTTTTCTCTCTTTTGAATAAATCTCTCTCCGTAAATGAAATGGTTGAGCTGCTTGGGATTCAGCAGTCGGCAATTTCACACCAGCTGAGAATTTTAAAAGAAAACCACCTTGTAAAGTATGACCGCATGGGAAAATCCAACTATTATTCCCTCAGCGATGACCATGTTAAGTCAATTTTGAGCATGGGACTGGAGCACATTTCAGAGTAACCAGAGACTTTAATCAGGAGAACAAATATGGACGAACATAAAGAACACGAACACAACTGCTGTAACCACGAGCATCAGCATGAACATAATCACGAAGAACACTGCTCTTGCCATGAACACAATGAACACAAACACCACGAACATGAGCATCATCACCACAACGATGGAATCAGCTGTTCCTGCGGCTGCCATGACGAGCACCATGAAGAATCGGATCAGCTCAAAAAAATTCTTTCTGCAGCCTTAATTTTTGTGGTTGCACTTCTGGTTGAGCACATTCCATTCTTTGCAGAGCTTACAAAATCTCTGGAACTTCCAGCAAACGTGTTTATTGGTGCATACACTGTGCTTTATTTTGTTGCATACATCACCATTGGAAAAGATGTAATCCGAGGCGCAATCCGTAATATTCAAAAAGGCAATATTTTTGGTGAACAGTTTCTCATGTCCGTTGCTTCCCTTGGCGCAATTTTTGTAGGTGAATATGCAGAAGCCGTTGCAGTAATGCTTTTCTACATGGTGGGCGAATATTTTCAGGACTATGCCGTAGACAAATCCAGAGATTATATTTCTTCACTCATGGACATCCGCCCAGATCATGCAAATGTAATCCGAGGCGGAAAAGCCGTTACAGTTTCTCCGGAAGAAGTTCAGCTTGAAGAAATTATTGAAGTAAAACCAGGTGAACGCATTCCATTGGACGGCATTATTATTGAAGGAAAATCATTTGTAGATACTTCTGCACTTACCGGAGAAAGCGTTCCAAGAGAAGTTTACGCAGAATCAAAATCAGAAGTTCTTGCAGGTTTTGTGAATACATCCGGGCTTCTTAGAATTAAAGTCACAAAGCTTTATGAAGAAAGCGCCGTAACCCGCATCTTGAATTTAACTCAAGAAGCCAGCAGCGTAAAAGCAAAATCAGAAAAATTTATTTCAAAATTCGCAAAGGTCTATACTCCGATTGTATGTATTGCAGCTCTTTGTGTCGCAGTCATTCCACCTATTTTCCTTCAGATTTTCATACCTGAAACATTTGAAAAACTTGGGTGGTCGGTTTGGATTTATCGTGCGCTTTCATTCCTTGTTGTTTCCTGTCCATGTGCCCTTGTAATTTCAGTACCGCTGGCATTTTTCTGTGGAATTGGCCGTGCTTCAAAAAACGGAATTCTTGTAAAAGGTTCTAACTTTATTGAAGCTCTTTCCAAAGTTAAAACAGCTGTATTCGATAAAACAGGTACACTAACGAAAGGTAGTTTTACAGTAACAAAAATTTATCCTTTTGGAGGAATTTCTGAAGAGGAACTTCTTTCAATTGCAACCCATGCAGAAAGCTATTCAAACCATCCGATTTCAAAATCTTTAAAATCAGCACATCATTGTGTTCTTTGTGATACATTGAAAATTCTTGAGCCAGAAGAAATTGCAGGTTTTGGCATACGAACGATTGTTAGCCAGAAACAGATTCTTGCTGGAAACAACAAGCTGATGAAAGCAGAATCAGTTGAAAATTTTACAGAGCCAGCAGAAAAAATCGCAGGAACCATAGTTCATGTTGCAATTGATGGAAAATATGCAGGCTACATCGTAATCAGTGACTCAGAAAAAGAAGATTCAGCACAAGCCATCAAAATGCTGAAAAAACTTGGCATCAAAAAAACTGTTATGCTTACCGGTGATACTCAGGCAACAGCAGAAATTATTGCAGAAAAACTTGGTCTTGATGAAGTTTACGCGGAGCTTCTGCCAGAAGGAAAAGTCCAGAAAGTTGAAGAACTTTTGAAGGAATTGAGAAAAGAACAAACTACCGATAGTTATTCAAATAATAAGCTTTTATTTGTTGGAGACGGAGTGAATGACAGCCCAGTTCTTGCCAGAGCTGATGTGGGAGTTGCAATGGGTGCTTTGGGAAGCGATGCAGCAATAGAAGCCGCTGATGTGGTAATCATGGATGACAAGCCAAGCCGACTTGCAGATGCCATAAGAATTTCCAGAAAAACCATGACCGCTGTATATCAGAACATATACATTTCCATCGGTGTAAAAATCGCAATCATGGCACTGAATGCAGTAGGAATCGGAAATATGTGGCTGGCAGTATTTGGTGATGTGGGAGTTACATTCCTTGCAGTTCTTAATTCAGCCAGAATGTTAAAAACTAAAATCAATTAAGACAATCTAATTCAATGGTGGTTGCGCTAGCCGAAACCACCATTTTTTTTATTACTTCAAATAATATTTTTTTGTAAGAAGAGTATACTTATCCTGATATTCAGCAATTTTTTCAGAATTAATCAGCAAGCCTTCATCAAAATCATTTTCTGAGCAAATTGAATCAAGTTCTTCTGTAATGCAATCAGTGGCATAACCTTCATCAAATGCAACCGAATTTTCACCATAAACTTTCATAACAACTGAGTTTTCATCAGTATCCAGTGCATATTCAAGTTTATAAAGATTATCAATCTGAATAGTTTTAAATTTTACTTCCGAATAAGCTGCAAAAGCAAAGACAGAAGCAATCAAAAACGCAAAATAATTTTTTTTCATTTTAACCCACTCCAAATTGATTAACATTTATTAGTAAACTTTAACATTTTTTAACATATGTTACAACAAAAAGAAAAACCGGCTGAAAATTCATCAACCGGTCTTAACTTAAAATGGGGAAAGCTTCAAAGAAGCCGGACAAGCCGACTTCTTTACAAGTTTTCTAGCGAAAACCTGCTAATTATTTCACCATTGCGTGGTACTCTTGGAGAGACTTAACAGAACCTTCGTCTCCGTTCTTAACACCTGCAATTCCCTGAACAGCTGCGTAAGCACCTGCAAGAGTTGTGATGTATGGAACCTTGTATTTGAGACAAGCCTTGCGGATTGTGATTCTGTCTTCAGTGTGGCTTCTCTTTGCTTTTGGTGTGTTGATTACAAGACAAACTTCCTTGTTCATGATTGAATCAATTACGTTTGGACGACCACCGCCAATCTTGTTCACAACTTCACACTTGATTCCTTCGCTGGCAAAGAATTCAGCAGTTCCTTCAGTAGCAACCAAAGTAAATCCAAGTTCACTCAAAGTTTTACCGATGTAAAGAACCTGATCCTTCTGAGTTTTCTTTTCAATCAAAGAAATAAGGATTTTCTTTGTCTCACCTGCTTTTGGTGGCATTGGAAGACTGTCACCTGCAGCTTCCTGAGCCTTGTAGAAGGCAACTGGGAAACTTTCAGCCATACCAAGAACTTCACCAGTAGAGCGCATTTCAGGTCCAAGAATTGGATCAACGCCTGGGAAACGTGCCCAAGGAAGAACAGCTTCTTTTGCTCCGTGGTAAGGAATAACTTTATCTTTAAGTCCAAGTGATTCCAAAGATTCACCAAGCATCATACGTGTTGCAAGACGAGCCATCTGAGTGTTTGCAACCTTTGAAACAAGAGGAACTGTACGAGAAGCGCGTGGATTAGCTTCAATTACATAAACCTTTCCGTTTTCAATTGCATACTGCATGTTCATCAAACCGCAAACATGGAGGCTTTCTGCAATTTTCTTTGTGTATTCTTTAATTGTTTCAAGGTTTTCCTTTGAAATTGAAACTGGTGGAATTACACAAGCTGAGTCACCAGAGTGAATACCTGCAAGTTCAACGTGTTCCATTACAGCTGGAATGTAAACGTGCTTAGAATCAGCCAAAGCATCAGCTTCACATTCAAGGGCGCGTTTAAGGAAGCGGTCAATGAGAAGTGGACGGTCTGGAGTTACGCCTACAGCCTTTTCAACATATTCTTTAAGGGTTGGCTCATCGTAAATAACTTCCATACCGCGTCCGCCAAGTACGAATGAAGGACGAATCATAATTGGATAACCGATTTTGTCTGCAGCAGCCTTAGCTTCTTCAAAGTTGATTGCCATTGCAGATTCTGGCATTGGAATACCAAGCTTGTCCATCATGTTGCGGAACAAATCACGGTCTTCAGCAATGTCGATTGAGTCAATTGAAGTACCAAGGATGTTTACTCCGTTTTCCTGAAGTTCGCGGGCAATGTTGAGAGGTGTCTGTCCACCAAACTGAACGATTACACCAAATGGCTTTTCTTTTTCGTAAATCTGGAGAACGTCTTCAGTTGTAACTGGTTCAAAGTAAAGTTTGTCAGAAGTGTCGTAGTCTGTAGAAACAGTTTCCGGGTTACAGTTAACGATGATTGTTTCATAGCCCATTTCCTTCAACTGCATTGCAGCGTGACAACAACAGTAGTCAAATTCAATACCTTGACCGATTCTGTTTGGACCACCGCCAAGAATCATGATCTTTTTAGGATTTACAGAAGCTACAGATGTGTCTGGAGCATTGTATGTTGAGTAGTAGTAAGAAGCATTTTCTACGCCAGAAACTGGAACAGCAAGCCATGCTTCCTTAATTCCAAGTTCGTTGCGTTTAGCACGGATTTCTTTTTCTGGAACTGCAAGGATTTTTGAAAGATATTTATCAGAGAAACCGTCTTTCTTAGCCTGAATAAGAAGATCGTCAGCTGGAAGCTTACCTTTTGTAGCAAGCATTTTTTCTTCAAGTTCAACAAGTTCCTTCATCTGCTGGAGGAAGTATTCTTTTACATAAGTAATTTCGTGAAGCTTTTCAAGAGAAACACCTTTGCGGATTGCTTCATAAAGCTGGAAGTAGCGTTCGCTGGATGCAGTTTTAAGCATTTCGCAAAGTTCTTCTGCAGACTTTGAGTTGAAGTCTTTTGCAAAACCAAGACCAGGACGACCATTTTCAAGACCACGGATAGCCTTCTGGAAAGTTTCTTTAAATGTCTTACCGATAGACATAACTTCACCAACAGCCTTCATAGAAGTACCCAGGGAATCTTCAGCACCGCGGAACTTTTCAAATGCCCAGCGGGCAAATTTAAGAACAACATAGTCACCGTCTGGAGCACCGCCCGGAGTATATTTATCAAGAGTTCCGTCGCGCCAGTAAGGAATTTCATCCAAAGTAAGGCCAGAAGCAAGTTTTGCAGAAATCAAAGCAATTGGGAAACCTGTAGCCTTAGAAGCCAAAGCAGAAGAGCGTGAAGTACGAGGGTTGATTTCAATGATTACAACGCGGCCAGTTTTTGGATTGTGAGCAAACTGAACGTTAGTACCGCCGATTACGCCGATAGATTCAACAATCTTAAAAGCATCTTTCTTAAGTCTTTCTTCAAGCTCCTTATCAATAGTCATAAATGGAGCTGAACAGAAAGAGTCACCAGTGTGAACACCAACTGCATCAATGTTTTCAATAAAACAGATAGCTACCATCTGGTTCTTTGCATCGCGAACAACTTCAACTTCAAGTTCTTCCCAACCAAGAATTGATTCTTCAATCAAACACTGGTGAGTAAGAGAAAGTTCAAGACCATTGCTAACGATCGTTCGTAATTCTTCATTGTTGTAACAGAAACCGCCGCCCTGTCCACCCATTGTATAAGCAGGACGAACAACCAGTGGGAAACCGATTCTTTCAGCAATTTTTTCAGCTTCTTCAACAGTGTGACAGATATCAGACTGTGGAGTGTCGATTCCAAGCTTCTGCATTGTTTCCTTAAAGATTTCACGGTCTTCACCGCGTTCAATGGCATCAAGATTTACACCGATAACTTTTACGCCATATTTTTCAAGAACACCAGCCTTGTTAAGCTCCATAGACATGTTCAAGCCAGTCTGTCCACCAAGGTTTGGAAGAAGAGCATCAGGGCGTTCCTTTTCAATAATCTGTGTCAAACGCTTCAAATTAAGCGGCTCAATATAAGTAGCATCTGCCATTACAGGGTCAGTCATAATTGTTGCAGGATTTGAGTTAACCAGAACAATTTTGTAACCCTGTTCACGCAAAGCCTTACAAGCCTGAGTTCCCGAATAGTCAAATTCACAAGCCTGTCCGATAACGATAGGTCCAGAACCAATAATCATTACCTTCTTGATGTCTTCTCTTTTCATTTATATCTCCTAAAAATTAAAACCTTTTTTATACAAAGGGGCGCCTGCCCCTCGCTGCAACCAAAACAGTAGTTTCGACAAGCTCAACCACCGTTTTGTTTTTCGCTGCCCCCTCTCCTAGGGCTAAGCCCTAAGACCCAGGAACAAAAAAAAAGCTGATTCCTAAAAAAGAAATCAGCCAAAATTCAAATAAAATAAACAATATGACCACACGCTTTAGTAATGAGAATTGAACACATTTTAACACCGTTGTTAGTCATACTAAAGTTGCATTTTACATTAAATCCCCAACAGTTTCAAGGGAACAAGCCACAAAAGAGATTCCGTAGGAATCTCGAATCCAAATCTCCCCTGTCACCTCGAGCGAAGTCGAGAGGTCTATGCCAGTTGAGTCATCCCAAACCACCCTCTATAATAAAACCATGAAATCACAACTAACAACACTTATTTATATAGAACAAAACAGCTCATATTTAATGCTTCACCGTGTTTCCAAAAAAAATGACATTAACCACGACAAATGGATTGGAGTTGGAGGCCATTTTGAACATCAGGAAAGCCCGGAAGACTGTCTGCTCCGTGAGGTCAAGGAAGAAACAGGACTAACACTCGGTAGTTATAATTTCAGAGGAATCGTTACTTTTGTTTCAGATGATGATCCAGCCGAATACATGCACCTTTTTACTTCAACTGATTTTTCTGGAGATTTGATTGAATGTGATGAAGGTAAACTGGAATGGGTTCCCTTTGAAAAAATAGAAACCCTTGAACTGTGGGAAGGAGATAAAATCTTCCTGAAGCTTTTAAAAGAAAATGCTCCGTTTTTTTCACTCAAGCTCGTTTACAAGCAAGGCAAATTAACGGAAGCATTTTTAAATGGAAAGAAGCTGTAAAAATTAACGGTGGTTGAGCCTGTCGAAACCACCATGTCTAAATTGCTGCAGTGATTTAGGCAAGCTCAATCAGCGCAGCAACTCTTTAAAACTTTATTTTGCAAGCTTTTTCAAGTCTGCTTCAAATTCCTGGTCATCAGCCTTTTCTGCAGCCTTGTAGAAAATTGCCACATTTCCGATTGTTCTAACGTGAGTAGAATTTGTGTTCTGCTCAATGTCAGAATCCAAAGTGTTTCTGGCATCTGCAACTTCTGCACGTTCTTCTGCCATTGCCAGCGACTTGATTACATTGTACTTGATTTTAATAAGTTCATGGGACTTGAAGATGTTGTTGATGTTTTTAACTTGCTCTTCTGTAAGTCCTGCACCGCCAACCTGAACCAATGCGCTCAAAGGCTGGGCTTTTTTTTCCAAAAATTTTCTCTGTTTTGCTGTTAATTCGATCATGAGAAAATAATAGCATTTAATCGCTTCGTTTACAATTGAAACACAAAACGGTATAATTTTTTCCAAATTATCTATTTAAATTCTGTTGGGGAAAATCATGCCAAAAATTGAAGTAAACGAAAAACTCTTTTTCAATCTTCTTGGAAAAAAATATGATTATGACACTCTGGAAAAAAAGCTCACTTGTGGTAAAGCCGAGCTTGATGAAAAACCAGACATGTCACAGAAAGAAGACGAACGGGTTATCAAAATCGAATTGAACGATACCAACCGTCCTGACCTTTGGTCTACAGGTGGTGTAACTCGTCAGCTTCGCCTTCACGACGGAGCAAAGCGCTCTGACTATTCAAAATTCATGTCAAAGGCTGGTTCAGTAAAGGACTGTGCTGACCGTGTTGTTTATGTTGACGAAAGCGTTAAAGAAGTTCGTCCATACATGGTAAGCTTCGTAATTTCCGGAAAGCCAATTGACGATCCAATGCTCAAGGACATCATCCAGACTCAGGAAAAACTCTGCTGGAACTTTGGCCGCAAGCGTAAGACAATTTCCATGGGTGTTTACCGTGTTGGTCAGCTTACATGGCCAGTACACTATACAGGTGTTGACCCAGATACAACTTCATTCGTTCCACTCCAGTGCGACCAGCCAATGACTTGCCGCCAGATTCTTACAGATCATCCAAAGGGAAAAGAATACGGATGGATTTTGAAGGATGCCAAAAAGTTCCCTCTTTTGAAGGACGACAAAGGCGAAGTAATGTCTATGGCTCCAATCATCAACAGTGCTACACTTGGTGCAGTTCAGGTTGGTGACAAGGATCTTATGGTTGAACTTACTGGTTCAGAAATGGAATCACTTATCCTTTCTGCAAACATCGTTGCCTGTGACTTTGCTGATGCAGGTTACGAAATTCTTCCAGTTAAAGTTGTTCATCCTTACGAAACAGGCTTTGGCAAGGAAATTACAGTTCCTTTCTATTTCCAGAAAGAAACAAAGGCAACTCTGGCAGCAATCAACAAAAAGCTGGGCTGCGATTTGACTAAGGCTCAGGTTCTTGATGCCCTCAGCCGCATGGATAACGATGTAACTTCAAAGGACATTCCTTCTACAGAAAAAACAGCTAAATATCTTAAGGCAAACAAGTCTGATGTTGAATTCACACTTCAGCCTGCACCATACCGCAACGACTTCCTCCACGAAGTTGATGTTATTGAAGACGTTATGATCGGTATGGGTCTGGACTTCTTTAAGCCTGTAAGACCAAATGACTTTACTGTAGGTCAGCTTTCACCAGTTACACTTTTCAGCCGCAAGGCAAAGGAAATCATGGTTGGTCTTGGATATCAGGAAATGATTTTCAACTACCTTGGTTCAAAGCGTGACTACATCGACCGCATGAACATCAGTGCAGAAAAAGTTATTGAAATCCTGAACCCAATGAGCGAAAACTATCAGTTCGTTCGTCCTTCAATCATTTCTTCACTTCTCCGTGCTGAATCTGCTGCGGCAAACGCAATCTTCCCACACAAGATTTTTGAAATCGGTAAGGTTGCTTTCCTTGAACCATCTGAAAATACTGGAACAAAAACAATCCAGTCACTTGGCTTCATGACAGCTGCAAACAACGCAAACTTCAACGACTTGGCTTCTGAAGTTTCTACAATCCTCTACTATCTTGACCACAAGTACGAAGTAAAGGAAGCAGACGATCCAAGATTCATTCCTGGTCGTCAGGCTGCAATTTACATCAACGGAAAGCAGGAAGGTATCTTTGGTGAAATCCATCCACAGGTTCTGGAAAACTGGTCAATCACAGTTCCATGTGTTGCAGGTGAAATCAATGTAGAAGCATTGATGCCAGCAGAAAAACCACATTCAAAGCCAGTTGAAAAAGCAGAAAAACCTGCAGGAAATGTTTCACCAGCAGAAACTGATCCAGCTGCATATTTCGATTCACATATCCAGCTTCTGGTTGCAAAAATCGAAAAGGTAGAAACAAATCCACAGGGCGACAAGCTTTACATTGAAACAATGGACGACGGTTCTGGAACTCCTAGAATCATTCAGTCTGGTCTCCGTCCTTACCTTAAGGAAGAAGAACTTCTTGGAAAGCATGTAATCATCGCTGCTAACCTTGCACCACGCAAGATGAAGGGTGTTGAAAGCCACGGTATGCTTCTTGCATGTGACTACAACGACGGAAAGAATGTTGAACTTCTTACAGCTCCTTGGGCTAAACCAGGAACAGTAATCACACTTGAAGGTTCTACATTCAACGGCGAAAAGCCAGCAAAGATTGACATCGACAAGTTCTGCAAGGTTTCTTACAAAGTTGAAAACCACACTATGATGATTGCAGGTAAAAAAGCTCTTGCAGATGGAAAAGAAATTAAAACTGAAAAAGCTGACAACTGCGACGTTGAATAAGCAATTGTAACTGGGGGTGGTTGAGCTTGTTGAAACCTCACCAGTTACACAAATTGAACGAAACCTGATTTCCAATGGAAGTCAGGTTTTTTGTTTTAAATGGCTTAGGCAATGGAGCAGCGCCGAAGGCGTTCTGAAGTGACGGTGGTTGAGCCAAGCCGAAACCACCAGAACGGAAGAATGAAGCGACAGCGGAATTGCGGAACTGCCGGCGGTGGCTTGCCACCGAAAGCCCCAGAATATAGAATAAATTAAATTTACATTCAATCTGGATTTGGAGCGAAACATGGGGGAACTTCCTTTTCACAAACAGCTGGAAAAAATAATTGAAAAAATAGAAGAACAGCAAAAATCACCGGATTTCAGAAAACCTGCACTTTTGCTCCATGCCTGTTGCGGTCCCTGCAGTTCCTATGTGATTGAGTACATTTCCAGATACTTTGACATAACCATCTATTACTACAATCCAAACATTCACCCTGCAGAAGAATATTATAGAAGATTAAACGAGTTGAAAAAGTTTCTGACACAGTTTCCGGATGCCAAAAGCAATTGCGTAAAGCTGGTGGAAGATTCATACAACCCGGAAGAATATTTTGAAGCAACAAATGTTGAGAATGAACCAGAACTTCAAACTGAGCCAGAAAAAGGTGAAAGATGCCGTCGCTGCTATGAATTCAGAATGAAACGAGCTTATGAGTACGCCTGCAAGAATAACTTCGACTGGTTCACCACAACACTGAGCATAAGCCCACACAAAGATTCAAATAAAATAAATGTAATCGGAAAATGCCTGGAAACTGAAAAAAATGATGTGATGGAAGATAAAGTTGCTTTTACAAAATTCCTTCCCTCTGATTTCAAGAAAAAAGGTGGTTTTTTAAGAAGCACACAGCTTTCAGATGAATACGGCTTGTGGCGACAGGATTACTGCGGCTGTGTCTATTCAAAACAAAACATGAAGAAAAATCAGTAAGGCCTGGCAAGTTTACAAAGCCAAAGCATATTTATAAGCCATTACAACAAGTCCTGAGCAGTCAATCTTTATGGCACGAAGAGGTTCCTGACCTCCGTAAAAATATTCCGTTTCAGATTCTGCATACAGTCTGGCAAATTCAAAAGCTCTTTCCCGAATGAATTCAGGACACTTCACATAATATTCTTCAATTGGGACAGAATCAGAGTTTTCCACATTGTTGCAGGATGAAAAAACAAAACAATTCAAAAGAAAGAAAAATATAAAATATTTAAACAATTTCATATATAAAATATCGACAAGTTTTAGAACTGTGAATATAAATCAGTCTGCAGAAGGTGCTTTTCTCGTTCAATAAAAAACTAAATATCATTAGTAAGTTTAAACAGTAAATCTTTAAACTAATAACTATTCGTCATTTAAAAACACTTAAATTTAACAAACCTTAGTTAGAATTCAAACATACGAACAATTGTCAGTTTAAAGAAGTTTTCCACAAGTTTTAAACAAAGTGTGGAAAAGTTAAATGTTTCATGTGAAACAATCCGTAGAAGATGCTAATTTTTCCACATTGTGTGAAGAACTTGTTTAAAACTCCAGACTTTTCCACAAGTTTTAAACATGTGGTGGAAAATGTGAATATTGAGATTCTTTGAATTGAAATCCAGAAAAATCTAACTTGTGTTGTTTTAATTGAAGAAGCAAATTGATTAAGAAAACAAGTGTTGTGTGTGATGATGTGGACTTGGAAGAATCAAAAAGGATGTTATTTTTTTTGAGCTGAAAGAATTGTATTTGAGCTGATTGATTTTAATTCAGAAAGAGATCTGTAAAGCATATTAAACAGAATTGTTTCATGTGAAACATATTAAATAGCTTAAATGTCGGGTTCTTAATTTTTATGTCATTTTGAGCGAAACCGATAGGCAAAGCCGACAAGCACAATCGCCGCAGCGCCTGTTTGAAATCTATAGTGTTTTAAGCAGATGATGAATTATAGATTCCTCCACTCTCTTTGTTCGGTCGAAATGGCACTAAATGAAGTCTCGAAAAAGTATTTTTAGGGTTACCAGAAACTCGAAATTAAATGCGAATAAAATTGTTTCATGTGAAACATAAATAAATATTTCCTTTTACACTGCTGATGTTTCACGTGAAACTGAAAAAATCTTTGGTTTTATAATAGATCAAATTTCAACTCACCTTCCTCATCGACAATTTGTTAATATGAAACTAAGTGATAAATAAAACAATTACAGCTTCACGTACCAAAAATCTCCAATTAACGAATCAATCAAAACACGATCCCATAAAACAATAAATTCATTCTCTATATCCACTGGAAAAGAATCACCATACTAAATGTTTCATGTGAAACATTTATATCGCCTGAATGTCGTTTTTGAAAAATAACCTGTCATTTCGAGTACGGTTGAGTATTCTATAACGGAATTGTTGAAAATGCTTATTGATTAAAATTTCAAACAAGCACAGCAACGATTGAGTTTATTTACCCAATCCGATTGGACAAAATATTACAAGATGCCTATAAGTCCTTTCATACTGAACTCTAGTATATTCGTTTTCATAGACTCTTTGTTTCAGCAACTGTACCAGTTTTAGCGTTGAGATTATGAATTCAAATAAGCAGGAAAATAGCTCTGTTCAAGTTCGAGATAACAATTCAAACCTCCTGAAACTCTGTTTCACGTGAAACCAAATAATCTGCTACAACAGTTTAATGTTCGCTCAAAATTCAAGAAAAGCGCAATAACTCTGTATTTAAAAACAAAAACCGGAGAAACCTAAAAGATTTCTCCGGCGCCTGATGGTTTTTGCCAACCACAAGATACGAACTAAAAGAAGTGTGGATGGCTATACTACCTTATCCCCAAGTGTAGATTTTATATTACATTTAAATCTTTGTCAGTAGAATTCAAATTATTTTTCTTCTGAATTTTCCTGAGCAATTTTATCAAAGCCTACAAGATAGTCTGGAGCATCAATATTGATTACTCTTGTTCCAGAAGCACCTCTTCCCTGCTTTGAAATTGTATCTGCCTTAACACGCAAGGTTTTACCCTGACCTGTCATACAGATAACTTCATCAGTTTCTGAAACTGCAATGGCACCAATAATTTCACCCTTGCCGTCTGTATTTCCGAAAATTCTCTGACCGCTGGTACCTCTACCATGCTGACCAAATTCATCAAAGCCAACACGCTTACCAACACCGTTTTCAGTAATTACAAGGACATCCTTTCCTTCTTCAACAGTAATGGCAGCAGAAAGTTCGTCACCATAACCAAGCTTGATACCAGTAACACCACCTGAAGCACGTCCCATTGGCCTTACGTCTTCTTCATCGATTCTCAATGCCTGACCTCTACGGGTGACAAGCATTACCTCGTCATTACCACCAGACAAAATAGAAGATACTAATTTATCTCCGTCTCTCATCTTAATGGCAATTACACCACGAGTTTTTGCATTTGCAAATTCAGTTACTGCACATTTTTTAACGATACCGTTTGCCGTAGCCATGAAAATGTACTGGGTATCAGTAATTTCCTTCATTGTTACGATTGTCGTAATTTCTTCATCAGGACCAACCTGAAGCAAAGACTTTACGCTTGAACCACGACTTGAACGGCTTGCTTCTGGAATTTCATGAACTTTAATCCAGTAAGCCTTTCCTTCGTTTGTAAGGAATGTGATGTATGATTTTGTTGTAGCAATGAAAATCTGATTGATGTAATCGTCTTCAATAAGGTTTGCACTGAGACTTCCCTTTCCACCACGACTCTGAGCCTTATATAATGTAAGAGGAACTCGTTTGATGTAACCCATCTTAGAAATCATTACAACGACTTCTTCTTCCTTGATCATATCTTCAGTGTTGATTTCTTCAACTTCATCTGCAACGATATCTGTCTTTCTGTCATCACCATATTTGTCTGCCAGTTCGTTTGTTTCGTCTTTAATGAGCTGAAGAATCTTTTCATGATGAGCAAGCAAATCTTCCAAGTGATCAATGAGAGCCTGAAGTTCCTTAATCTGATTCTGAAGGTCTTCAATCTGAAGATGAGTAAGGCGCTTGAGCTGCATATCAACGATGGCCTGTGCCTGTTCATCATCAAAGCTGAATCTTGCCATCAACTGATTTTTTGCATCTTCAGTATCACGGCTTCCACGAATGATTTTGATTACTTCATCAATATTGTTGATTGCTGTAATAAGTGCTTCCAAGATGTGCATCTTATGCTTTGCAATCTTAAGGTCATAAATTGTACGGCGGGTAATAACTTCATCACGATGATTTACAAAGTGCTGAATGAGCTGCTTAAGGTTCAAAACTTCAGGCTTAAGGTAAACCTGTGGAAGTGTAAGCATTCCAGGTTCATCATAGCGAGGTTCACCTGCTTTTTCCTGAGGAACCAGAGCAAGGTTGATTACACCAAAATTTGACTGCAAATCAGTTTTTGCAAAAAGCTGATTCAATACAAGCTTAGTAATTGCACCTTTTTTAAGTTCAACTACAAGACGCATACCAACACGGTCAGAAGTTTCATCGTTTGCATCAGCAATGCCTTCAATGATTTTTTCGTCTTTAAGCTCGTTGATTTTCTTGATGATATTTGTTGTATTTACGCCGTAAGGAACTTCTGTAAATACGATTTTTTCACGGCCGCGTTTGTCAGTTTCAATGTTGAATTTTGAACGGATAGTGATTTTTCCACGACCTGTCCTGTATGCTCTTTTGATTCCGTCACGACCATAAATTACACCACCTGTAGGAAAATCAGGCCCCTTGATGTAATGCATGAGTTCATCAATTGAAATTTCATTGTTATCGATGTAAGCAGCAATTGCAGCGGCAACTTCACGAAGGTTATGTGTAGGCATGTTTGTTGCCATACCAACGGCAATACCTGTTGTTCCGTTACAAAGAAGGAATGGGAATTTTCCAGGAAGAACTGATGGTTCCTTTGTTGTGTCGTCAAAGTTTGGAACCATATCAACAGTGTCTTTAGAAATATCGGAATTCATTTCTTCCGTAATTCTGGACATCTTAGCTTCTGTGTATCGGTAAGCAGCTGGAGGGTCACCGGCAATAGTACCGAAGTTTCCCTGAGGAGTTACAGTTGTATAACGCTGAGCAAAGTCCTGACCAAGACGAACCAATGCATCGTAAACAGAAGCATCACCATGTGGATGATAATGACCCAAAACTTCACCGACGATGGTAGCACATTTTTTTGTTTTTCCACCGGCAGAAAGGTTCAGTCTGTCCATTGCGTACATGATGCGGCGATGAACAGGTTTAAGACCGTCACGAACATCAGGCAAAGCACGTTGAACAATTACAGACATTGAGTAGTCAATGTAAGCCTGTTTAACTTCATCCTCGATTGGAATCTGAATTACTGTTCCACCTTCAGGTGTTTTGATTTCTTCCAACATTGTTGTTCCTAAAAAACGGTCATTGAGCTTGTCGAAATGACCAGTTATTTTTTTAATGTGGTTTCGACAGGCTCAACCACCATAAAATTAAATATCAAGATTTGCGTAGCTTGAATTAGATTCAATGAATTCGCGTCTTGGTTCTACTTCTTCACCCATACAAACAGTGAAAATTCTGTCTGCAGCTTCAGCATCTGGAATTGTTACAACACGCATTTTTCTGTGTGCCGGATCCATTGTTGTTTCCCAAAGCTGTTTACCGTCCATTTCACCAAGACCTTTGTAACGCTGAACATCGGCCTTGTCTCTCTGTTCACCAAGGGCATCAAGAGCGGCATCTCGTTCTGCATCAGAATAGCAGTAAACAGGTTCTTTCTTTCCAAGCTGAACCTTGAAAAGAGGTGGCATGGCAAGATATACATAACCTTTTTCAATAATCTCAGGCATATATCTGTAGAAGAATGTCAAAAGCAATGTACGGATATGTGAACCGTCAACATCGGCATCGGCCATGATGATGATTTTGTGATAGCGGAGCTTTTCAATGTTAAACTCTTCACCAATGTTCGTTCCAAGAGTCTGAATGATTGGAAGAAGCTTGTCGTTAGACATAACTTTTTTTGGATCAACTTTTTCAACGTTAAGCATTTTTCCCCAAAGTGGAAGAATTGCCTGAGTTTTTGAATCACGACCCTTTTTAGCTGAACCGCCGGCTGAACCACCTTCGACGATGTAAACTTCACAGATTTCCGGATTGTCTTTAATTGAACAGTCAGAAAGCTTTTCAGGTTTTGAATAGCCTGAACCGATAGACTTTTTACGTGCTGAATCCTTTGCCCTTCTGGCAGCAATTCTGGCAGTAGCTTCACCAACTGCTCTTTCAAGAAGTCTTTCAAGAACCTTTGGATTAAGTTCAAAGAAAATTGTAAGTTTTTCTTTTACAAGGGAATCTACGATACCACGAACTTCAGCATTTCCAAGCTTGTCTTTAGTCTGGCTTACAAACTGAGGTTCTGGAACCTTCATTGAAAGAACTGCAACGATTCCGGCACGAACATCTTCACCAGTAAGCTTTTCATACTGGTCAGCCTTTGGATCAGTTTTTCCTTCAATTTTTGGCATCTTTTTCTTGAGCTTTTCATTTGAATCAAGAGCCTTGTTGATTACATAAAGAAGTGCCGATTTAAAGCCTTCAAGATGAGTACCACCATCATGAGTATTGATGTCGTTTACATAAGTATTGATGTCTTCAGAAAAACCATCGTTATACTGGAATGAAAGTTCTGTAATTACCTTTGACTCGTCACCACTTACAGGATCAACTGAAACTGTTTCGCCTGTGATGTAAATTGGTTCTTCAGGATAGTAGAATTTGCTCTTTTTGTTCTGGTTGATTTCTTTAACGTAATGAACAATACCGCCTTCATATTTGAGGACAAGTTCCTTTACGTTTTCAAGGCGCTCATCACGGAATGTAATTGAAACTCCAGGATTAAGGAATGCAAGCTCCTTTAAACGATGAAGAAGTACGTCAAAATCATAAGTTGTTGTTTCAGTAAAAATAGTTTTGTCAGCCTTCCAGCGGATTGTTGTTCCGTGTTCTTCTGTATCACCAATGATTTCTACTTTTGTTTTAGGAATACCACGTTCATATTTCTGGCGGTGAATGTGTCCGTCTCTTTTAACAGTTGCTTCAAGCCAGTCTGAAAGGGCATTAACGCAGGAAACACCTACACCGTGCAAACCTCCAGAAACTTTATATGCATTTTTATCAAATTTACCGCCGGCATGAAGCTTTGTAAGTACAAGTTCAAGAGCCGAAATCTTTTCTGTCGGATGAATGTCTACAGGAATACCACGACCATTATCTTCAACACGAACAATGTCATCTTTTTCGAGGGCAACAACGATTGTATCACAATAACCAGCCATTGCTTCGTCGATACAGTTATCTACAGTTTCATAAACAAGATGATGAAGACCTTTTGAATCTGTAGAACCGATATACATACCTGGTCTTACGCGTACAGGTTCCAGACCTTTTAACGACTGGATACTGCCCGCTGTATAAGAAGAAGCCATTTTGTAATTCCTTATAATATATAGATTTATTTGACAAAGAAAATTCTAAAAATTGAATAGAAAAGACTTTTGCAGCATTGAAAATTATAGTTGAATTGCCGAAAAAGGTAAAGTTGTACTATAATTGCACCCATGGCAGGACAGAATTACAAAGAATTTTTTGAAGAAGCAATGAACCAGATTCACCAGGAATTCACAAATTCCGGAAGAGAAGACGATTTTAAGCTCTGGTTCAATCTTCAATATGTTGAGGACACAATTTCAGAAATCACAGTTTCAGTACCATCGGAATTCATGTGGAAGCAGATGGTTTCAAAGGGAAACGTACAGATTGTTCAGAACAAGATAAATGAGCTTCTGGGTCAGAACATTCAGCTTAACCATATTGTGAATTCAAAACCTGCAGAAGCTCCTGCATTTGTTCAGCCAGTTCAGACAACAGCTGCAACAATTTCTGAGGAAAAGAAGGAAGAACCAAAATCTCACCCTCAATCTGAGTCCAATTCTCCAAAATCAAATTCAAAGCATCCTCAGCTCAACGAAGAATTCACTTTTGATACATTTATTCCCGGTGACAACAGCCAGTATGCATATTCAGCATGTATTGCCGCAGCACAGGCACCAGGAAGTAAAAACTACAATCCAATTCTTCTGTACGGTTCATCCGGCGTGGGAAAGACTCATCTTATGGTTTCAATTGGAAATTACATATTCCAGAACAATCCTTCACTCAAAATCGGATACATTACTACAGAATCTTTTATGAATGAATTCACACAGGCCATAAGAGAAAAAACAACTGATAAATTTTCAAAAAAATACAGAAAACTTGATGTCATTCTTCTTGATGACCTTCAATTCATGGAAGGCAAAGAAGCATTGCAGAACGAACTTTTCTACACTTTTGAAGACATATACAACAGAAAGGGACAGATTGTATTCACCTGCGACCGACCTATTTCTGAAATAAAAGGAATTGCCGAAAGACTCAGAACCCGATTTACAAGAGGCTTAAGCATTGATTTAAAGGCACCGGATTACGAGACCCGTCTTGCAATTCTGGACAAAAAACTGGAGCTGCAGGGAAAATCCATAAAGCAGGAAGTAAAGGAATTCATTGCAAAAAACATTCAATCCAACGTCCGTGAACTTGAAGGAGCTCTTTCTAAAGGAATTGGTTACGCTGAACTTATGCACAAGGAACTGACTCTGGACATAATTCAGGAGCTTCTTGGTGACTATGTTTCTTCAGGTTCATCAGGAATAATCAATATAGATGTGATCCAGAAAGTTGTCTGTGACTATTACAATGTTTCCATTGCTGACATAAAAAGTTCAAAAAGAGAAAAAAGAATTGCCGTTCCTAGACATATAGCAATATATTTAGGTAGAAAACTCACTGAATATTCTCTTACAGATCTTGGCGAGGAATTTGGTGGAAGAGACCATACTACAGTAATGTCATCACTCAAAAAAATTGAAGATCTTCTTAAAACGGACTCCTCAATGGGTGACACAATAAAGATATTGGAGAGACAGATAAAGGAATCATGACATCTCTAAAAATTAAAAATTTTGGAAATTAAGAGCATAATAA
>JAGHUJ010000049.1 GCA_018064905.1 Candidatus Treponema equifaecale | reverse complement strand
GCATCCTTTGTGATGTCCTTTCCCTTTACTACTGCAAAGAGGAGAGTTGTTGATCCAGTAGGTGTTGGAACACGCTGTGCTGAACCGATGAGCTTTCCGTTGAGTTCTGGGATTACAAGACCGATAGCCTTTGCAGCACCAGTTGAGTTAGGAACGATGTTCTGTGCACCTGCGCGTGAGCGGCGGAGGTCACCCTTGCGCTGTGGACCGTCAAGGATCATCTGGTCACCAGTGTAGGCGTGGATTGTAGACATGATACCAGACTGGATTGGGTATGCATTGTTGAGAGCCTGTGCCATTGGTGCGAGACAGTTTGTTGTACAAGAAGCTGCAGAAATGATCTTGTCATCCTTTGTAAGGTTCTTGTTGTTTACGTTGTATACGATTGTCTTGAGGTCGCCAGTTGCTGGAGCTGAGATAACAACCTTCTTTGCACCTGCTGTGATGTGAGCTGCAGCCTTTTCCTTGTCGCAGTAGAAACCTGTACATTCAAGAACAACATCTACATTGTTTGCTGCCCATGGACAATTTGCTGCATCTTTTTCTGCAGAAATTTTGATTTCTTTTCCGTCTACGATGATAGAGTTTTCTGTAGCTTCTACTTTGTGCTTACCTTCACCGATGCGGCCCATGAATCCACCCTGTGCTGTATCATACTTGAGAAGGTGTGCAAGCATCTTTGGGCTTGTAAGATCGTTGATAGCTACAACTTCGTAACCTTCAGCTTCAAACATCTGGCGGAATGCCAAGCGACCAATGCGGCCGAAACCATTAATAGCAACTTTAACTGCCATAATAATACTCCTTGAATAAAATTTATTCGTTTCACAAACATTTTATTCCTATTGAAAATTAATGTCAATTGTGGGCGGCCTTTATGTCACAAAGGAATTGAGTTTATATAATTATTTGTTATAATCTTAGATAAAAGAATTGTTTTTTTCCCATTATGGGTTAAAATATTTCACATGAGGAAGTTGAAATTTCTTGTAATGGCTGAAGAAATAAATTCAGATTATGCAAAGCAGGTTATAGAAGGTGTCAGCGATTTTTGCCGCCAGAAGGATATAGATTGCATTGTCTTCAATGTCAGGCATCCAAAGTTCAGCCTTGGAACATTTGAATACCAGTTCTGGGCCAGTTCATCCCTGATCAAAACAAGGGAAGTTGATGTCATCATAGTCTTGACTGGAATCTACTGTTCAACCTATAGTCCTGAAGAATTTGCAGAACTATTAAAAACTTTTGGCAGTAAGAAAATAATTTCGATTTCACAAAAGCTTCCCCTTGAAAATTCATGGTGCGTATTGGCCGACAACGAAAAAATTTTTCACAAGGCCTTTGACTTTCTTGTAAACAGCTGCGGTTCAAAAAGAATTGGATTCATGACGGCAAGCAGAACTTCCTCTGTTGAATCTGTCATGCGTTTTAACGCCTACAAAAATTGCCTTGTAGAGCATGGTATGGATTATGATGACTCCATAGTTTTCCACGGCAGGTTCACCATAGATTCAGCCTACGAAGAATTAGAAAATCGACTTGGCAAAAACTGTTCGAGTGTTGATTTTGACACAATCATTGCGGCCAACGACCAGATGGCTTTGGGCATAATGGCTTTCCTAAAGGATCACAACATAAAGGTTCCGGAGCAGGTAAGGGTGATGGGCTATGACAATATCGTTGAAGCTTCGGCAGTCAAACCGACACTTTCTTCCATGAGTCCATTCAACTACAATCTTGGATACAACGCTTCTAGAATTGCCTTTGATGTCGCAAACGGAACTGAAGTTCCAAAGGAATTGTGCTCGGAGGCAAAACTTGTGATCAGGGAATCTACGGGTTACGATTTGTGCCAGGATAAATTCTATCTTGGATCGGATGCCGTAAACCAGCTTGTTTTACGAAGCTATGACAACACATATATTTATTATCTTCTTGATGAAATCCAGTGCAACGAAACCACTGATGTTTTTCTAAGGAAAACCTGCGGGCCTTTGACTGAAGTGGGAATAAAAAAATTTGCCGTTGCCCTTTATGAAAATCCAATTTACTACAAAAAGTGGTCGGAATTTTCAATGCCGGAAAAAGTAAGGCTTGCCTACACCTTTGAAAATGGAAGTGGAACAATTTATGAAAATGAATTTTTTTCACCTGCAGAAAATATTCTTCCCCCACATGTTTTTTCCGATTCTTCCGATACTTTCATTGCCCAGTCAGTCTATTACGGAGAAAAACAGTACGGCTATCTTCTTTATGTTCCTGGTGAACGTGGTCTTGGATTTTACAACCTTTATACAAAGGCCCTTTCCAATGCACTTGCCAATGCCTATGAGTATACGATTCAGTATGAAAAAAACATCAGGCTTCAAAAAGAAAAAATCGAACTTGAGCAGACTTCAAGGACAGATGAACTTACAGGCGTCTTGAACAGGCGTGGATTTGATTATGCGGCTCAAAAACAGATTGACATTGCAGTTGCTTCCCTTTGCCACGGTGTCCTTATTTATGGAGACATGAATCATCTTAAGCTTATAAATGACAAATACGGACATGAATTTGGCGACAAGGCAATCAGGGCAGAAGCTGAAGTTTTAAGGGGAACTTTCCGTTCAACGGATGTTGTTGGAAGATTGGGGGGCGATGAATTTGCAGTCGTTGCAGTTGGCCTTCCGATTGAAAAAATTCCACAGATCAGGGAAAAATTGAAGGAAAGATGTGCTGCTGCAATAAAAAAATATGATTTTCCTTTTGATCTTTCCATAAGCTTGGGGGCCGTTGAATTTAGCGGAGATCTTTACGACCTGAACGAACTTCTGAAATTGGCCGACGAAAAGCAGTACATAGAAAAGCGCGCCTTCCATGAAAAGGAAAACATGTCATAAAACCATTTACTTTAATCAAGATCAAAATACTTTTTCAGCTGGTTTAGTACGGCACGTTTGTTTGCACACCATAAGGGTTCTATCAAAAGCGATTTTGGCCCATCACCTGTAAGTCTGTGAAGAACTGTTGCTTCATCCATCAAATCTGCAAGCTCCTTTACAAAGAGGCAGTATTCATCCATGTCTGGAAGTGGCCATGGATTTTTTTTATAGTCCTCCGCCATTTTTGTTCCGCGGAGAATCTGGAGCAGCTGGAATTTGATTCCGTCCAGGGGAGGATTTAATTTTGCAAGATAGTTTGCCGTTTCCTTCATCATCTCCTTCGATTCACCCGGAAGCCATAAGATAGTGTGTACGATTACTGCAAGACCGGATTTTTTTAGCTCTGAATATGCGGTTTCAAAAACATCAAGTGAATATCCGCGGTTGATTTTTTTTGCAGTTGACTCATGGATCGTCTGAAGTCCAAGTTCAATCCAGACAGGTTTTGTTTTGCTGAGTTCAGCAAGAAAATCAAGCATTCTGGGGCTAATGCAGTCAGGCCTTGTTCCGATGGAAAGGGCGGCTATTCTGCTGTCACTGTGAGCCTGAATGAAAATGGACTCAAGTTTTTCAAAGGGTATTTCACCTGTTTCATAGGTGTTTGTAAATGACTGGAAGTAGGCGATGAATTTTACCTTCTTTGTTTTTGGAAGCTTTGTAGAAATTTTTTCTATGGCATTTTCAATCTGAACATGGACAGGTGCGGCACTTTGTCCGAATTCGCCTGAACCGCCCGAAGAACAGAATGTGCATCCGCCTTTGGAAATTTTTCCGTCGCGGTTTGGGCACGTGCAGCCCGTGCTTAATGAAATTTTATAGACCTTGCAGCCAAAGTAATTGTGCAGATATCTGTTGAGCGTAAGTTCTGACATCAGAAAAGTTCACCCTGTGACGGATTGCAGCTGCTGCTGTCTGTAGGTTCTGTTCCGTCATAATTTTTGTTCTGCGGTGCGGAATTGCGTTCCCAGAAGACACCGTCGGCATACCCCTGGATGCTCATGTCTTTTTCTGCCATCATCATTCTTTTTGCTGCATACAGACAGTATTCCCGGCTTATTTCTATTCCGCAGTATCGGCGGCCAAGTTTTTTTGCAGTGACGCATGAAGTTCCGCTTCCGCAGAAAGGATCAAATACTATGCCGTCTTTTGGGCAGGAAGCAAGAATAAGTTTTGCGCACAGTTTTTCAGGTTTTTGCGTTGGATGATCCGTGTTTTCAGGCATGGACCAGAATGGAATTGAAATGTCGTCCCAGAAGTTTGATGGATATGTCAGCCGGAAATTTCCTTCGTCAGTTTTTTTCCAGTCCTTTGGAATTCCGTTTTCCTTGTATGGGGCAATGACCTTTTTTCTCTGCTTTACGGATTCAATATCAAAGTAATAGTCGCCTAAATTTTTTACGGCAAACCAGATGTCTTCCATTCCGTTTTTCCAGTTTGATTTTGCACCGCGTCCCTTTTCCCTCTGCCATGTAATTCTGTTTAAAATCGTAAGGTTTTTTTCAAGGCAGCGCTGCAGTGTTGATGTGCACTTCCAGTCCCCGCAAAGATACAGGGAACCATTGCCTTTTAGTTTTCTGCATACTTCAGGTAGCCATGAGTCAACATATTCTTCATATTTGTCTTCCGCCATGGAACTGAAAATTTTCCCGCCAAAATTTTTTGTAAGGTTGTAGGGTGGATCGATTATTATGAGATCTGCAAATTCATCCGGCAGAAACTTTAGGACTTCAAGAATGTCGCCGTTAAAGATTTTATTTTCTATTGATGATAATGATGAAGCTGAATCCAAAGACAAGGAATTGTTTTCTTCAGGCATTTTTCCAGAGAAAATGAATTTTTCCAGTTCCTGAATTTCATCAGGTGAGACTGTAATCGTCCTGTTTCTTTCTGCACGAATTTTTTCTTCCGCCATGGAATTATTATAGAAAAAAAATTCTCCTTTCTCAATTGCCACGGTTTTTGCAAAGCCAGTAGCAAAGACCGCACATGTCGCTGCATTTTCCCTTTGGAAGGATTTTCTGTTTCTGCAGTTCCCTTGCTTTTTTTAAAAGTCCGTAGTTGTAGCAAAGAGATGCCATGGAATTGTTTTCAATATTATGCATAAGGGTTTCGTAGTCGTCTTTAACGGTTCCTATATAAAGTTCACTGCATTCATTTGCAAAGCCGCAGCAGGGAGCAATGTTTCCGTCTGCATGTATATAGAAGACATTTCCCGTTGACTGGCAGTAGTCTTCGGCAAACCATTTTTTGTCTTTCAGTTCAATTTTGTCAGGGGGAATAAAACTCTGGGGAAAGCGATAGAATGCAATGTGGCTTGTCTGAGTTCTGCCTTTTATGAATTCAAGCTGCCTTTCAAATTCCAGGGAATCTTTTTTTTCATCGGCTGAATTGATGACGCTTAGAATTTCTACGCATGAATCATCGCAGAAAATTTCATGGCAGGCCAAAATAAAGTCGCAGACCTTGTCTAAATTCTGATTGTGGAAGGAATCAAAACTCAATCCAAATTTTCCGTCAAATCCGGCATCCTTCAATTGAACTAAAGTTTTCTTAAGGTTTTCAATGCTGTTCCACCAGACTCCGTTTGTCATAAGCCTGTCAAACATAAGACCAAGTTGGATTGCCTCTTCCACAATTTTCTTGACAAATGGAAAATTCAAAAAAGGTTCACCGCCTGAAAATCCAATCTTTATGTCTGGATTATTTTTGGCACAATCCCTTAGAAGAGAAAGGGAATCGTCAGCATAAAGGCTTATGTTTTTCTGTTCCACAAAACAATGGGAACATTTTAAATTGCACAAAGCAGTTGGGCAAAAAATTATTTCTTCAAGCTTGAATCCTTTTTCATATGAAATTTTCATGAACTGTATTATACAAAAAAATTAAAAAAGTTGTATAATAAAAAATATTACATTCATATTGGAGAAAATCATGCCGTTTATTGATGCAAAAGTTTCAGTGAAACTTACTGACGCACAGAAAGAAGAACTAAAATGCGAACTTGGAAAGGCAATTACCGTAATGAACAAGAGCGAAACTTACCTTATGGTTGGAATTCTTGACGGATACGATCTTTTCATGGGCGGAAAAAAACTTGAAAAAGGTGCCTTCATTTCGGTTCAGGTACTTGGAGAAGTGAACAGGGATTTGAGTTCAAAAATGACTGCTGAAATCTGCCGCATTGTCAATGAAAAACTTGGTGTTCCCGGAAACTGTGTCTATGTAAATTACATGGGGTATCGTGACTGGGGCTTTAACGGCGGTAATTTCTAGATCATGAAAAGACTCCATGAACCACAATCAAATGAAAGAAAAATCATAGATTATTTTTTTCTTGTTCTTGGTCTTTTTATCTCCGGAGTGGGGGTTGCAATCACAAAAAAGGGTGAACTTGGAGTTTCGCCCGTTTCTTCAGTTGCAAACATTATGAGCATCTATGTTCCATCCGTCACTCTTGGCAGCTGGCGCATTCTATGGAACTGCGTGCTTATTCTTGGGCAGTTTGCAGTTCTGGGGAAAATTTTCAGGCTGTTCCAATTGCTGCAGGTTCCCTTGTCTTTTTTATTCGGATTCTTCACTGACTTTGGTTCGTGGCTCATGTCCCATGTTGAATGTTCACACTATGCTTTTCGTCTGGGCTGTGTTTTTGCCGGAACCATGGTTCTTGCCTTTGGAATTGCAATGACCGTCACTGCCAATGTCATAATGAATTCTGGCGAAGCTTTTGTAAAGGCAATTACCGACAGATTTAAAAAAGAATTTGGAACCATAAAAATCATCTTTGACGTTTCCTGCGTAACAATTTCCATAATTCTTTCCATGATTTTTTTTGATGGAAAAATATGCGGAACCCGCGAAGGAACCATAATTGCCGCCATATTCACAGGCCTCTGCGTAAAAGTGTTCATGAAACTTTTAAAGTTAAAAAAATAGACTGTTGGGCGTCTTTAAAAATTTCAATTTTTAGAAACTCCATATTCAATTAAGTTGATATTTCCTGTATACTTTTTACATGGCTAAGACAGTAGACGATAAGAAAATTATTTACACAATGGATCGCGTTTCGAGAGCATACGGAACAAAAGTTGTACTTAAGGACATCAGCATCTCCTATTACTATGGTGCAAAGATCGGTGTCATCGGTGAAAACGGTGCAGGTAAATCTTCTCTTTTTAAGATTCTTGCAGGTCGCGATACAGACTATACAGGAGAAACCCAGCTTCTTCCAGGATTTACAATGGGGTATCTTGAACAGGAACCATATCTTGAACCTGGCAAGACTGTAATGGAAATCGTAAAGGAAGGTGTAAAGCCGATAACAGATCTTCTGGAAGAATTCGACAAGGTGAATGAAGCCTTTGGAGATCCTGATGCCGACTTTGACAAACTCTGTGCCCGCCAGGCTGAACTTCAGGAAAAACTTGATGCCGCAGATGCATG
>JAGHUJ010000200.1 GCA_018064905.1 Candidatus Treponema equifaecale | reverse complement strand
CGCATATTTTTAAGCCACTGAGGAGCTGCAACTTCTCCCAAAGCACGGTCAGCCCAGTCAATTACCACAACCTTATCTACATCATCATCAACATTTACTTTTAATGTTGGATCTGGCGCAACCTTTGTTGAACCACATCCCATCGTTCCAAATGCCATAACAGCAACTGCTGCTGTTAAAATTCCATTAATTTTTTTCATATATGTTTCCTCCGTATGAAATAATTACAATTTGATTGTGGTTTCGACAGGCTCAACCACCGAGTTTTCTTGACTCGCCCACCGCATTTTCTTGGCTTAACAACCTCATTTTTTTCACAATTTAAATGCACTGCCAAGATTACTCTTTACAGTTTCTTCCAGTTCTTTTGCTAATTTTGGATAGGATTTTTTCTGGGCTGATTCCTGCGTGTAGCCTATAGCTTTTTCTGAAGCCAGAATTTCATTTGAATAAACTGATTTTCCGTCTTTACTTACAATTTTTAGATTTATTGACGGCATTATTGAAAGTGGCTCGTTTCCGCTGATATTGTCCTGTACAGTTACTTCTGCTGTGTAATTTGCTTCTGTCTGAGTTTTTGCGACTCCAAAACCACAATCCTTAAATGCTGTAGAAAGTGCAGTTGAAATCATTCTGTTGTAGTCTGAATTAATCTGAATATAAATTGAACAACTTTGCTTTGCTTCTTCATAAATCACCGGGATGTTTGAAATTGAATCTCGTTCGTTCTGATAAACGGCCTCGCCTTCTGGATTTATGATTCTTCCGTATTCAAGTTTTTCCAGAAGTTCTTTTGCTGCCGACCATACTTTTTTGCACATTCCAAGCTTTGTAAAATAGTCAGTCTGTTTTTCAAGATTCTTATAAAGTCCGTTAAAACTGTTTTTTTTAATTTCTATCTGAGGCTTATACTGCTGCCATGCTTCCTGCCGATTCATGTAAACAACGCAGTACCATTTCTTTTCAGCTTTTAAATAATACGGTTCCGTATATTCCAGTCCAAAAAATTCTACCTGCGACTGAACATTTACATCATCCACAACCACAGTCTGTTCCTGAATTGAATCTCCTGTTGTAACAGAACTCATTGTGGTTGAAAGATTCGCATTAACATTGGTCTGAAAATATCGTGAAAGTGACGCAGTTGCATCAGTTCGAGCCTTTTCTGCACTGTCTCCACTTCCCCTTTGCGCAAGATATTCTGAATTTGGATAGACTTTTCTGTGATTTTGAACCCACTCTGGAATTGATTTTGCATAAATCAAATTGAACATAACAAGGCTTGCAATAACTGATAGTAATTTTTTCATAATCCACCTGAAGCGAAAACAAATTTCTCTACTAGAGAATTATATTTTCTCCCCTAGAATATGTCAAATTTCGCTATTAGCAAGTAAATTTTTAGTATGACTTCAGAAGAATTGCAGACAATATTCTCAGAAAATTTAAGAAGATACCGTCGGTTAAATAATTTTACACAGCAGCATCTTGCTGAACTGGCGGACATTTCGGTTGGATATTTATGTGATTTAGAAAGCGGTAAAAAATGGGGAACGGCTGATACGATTACGAAACTGGCAAATGCGTTGAAAATTCAGCCATATCAGATGTATTTTCAGCAGAAACCGTCTTTAGAAAATTCTGTTTACAGTGATTTAATAAACCTTTCTCAAAACTTCAAGCAATATTTGGATATACAGATTAATAATATTATAGAAAAGAATAATTTATAGATGTCTTTACTTTCTTTCCTCTGCAATTTTATAGACTTCCATGTCTTCACGTTTTCCGATTGCAATTATGTTGATTGTTACAATTTCCTGTAAAATAGAATAAACAATTCTGATATGTTTTCTGTTTGCGTACATTTTTCTGTAGCCTGACAAATCTATATTATTTTTAACGCCTAATTCTTCGCCAAGCTGAGGTGATACTTTTAATTTTTCAAGCTGTTTTTTTACAAGATTCTGTACGCCTTTATCAAGCGATAAAAACTCTTGAAGTGCCAGCGGATGAAACTGAATTTTATATTCCATTATTCAAGTCCTGCCAGCTTCATTGCATCTTCAAAAGAGACATATTCACTTTGCTTCGTGTGTTTTCTCTCTTCAATTGTTTTGGCAATCTGTAAAAATTCCAATTGCTCTGCCTGCTCTTTTAGTGCCTCATATTCATCAATTGGAACAATAACTGCTTCCATCTCGTTATTTCGGATTATTGCAATTTTTTCTACATTTCTGTCAACGAGACTTTTTAGTGCTGAAGAAAACTGCCTTACAAGTTGAGTAGATGACATAATTTCATTTCTTGCATAGGATATCATACATATAACTCCTTGTATTTTTTTATGTATGATAATACGTACTATTAGAAAATGCAAGAAAAAATAAATCAACCACTCCAAATAATTTAAAGCAAAAAAAAATCCAGACTCAGAAAACTGAATCTGGATTTATTGAGCTGCCTGAAGGACTCGGACCCTCGACCCCGAGATTACAAATCACGTGCTCTACCAACTGAGCTAAGGCAGCAAGTGATGAATATATTATCAGACAGTTAAAAAGTTGTCAACTAGAAAATCTTTGAAATCTGTTTTTTGTAGATTTGTACGATTTTGTGGCGCATAAGTTCCTGCTTGGAATTGATTTCCTTACCGATTTCAAAGCTCTGGGTGAGCAATGCAAACTTGAAGATTCGTTCGCAGGTTCTGAAGCCTGTCTTTGCGTTGTCCAAGGCATCGATTTCTGTACGGAACAGGTTCTGGATTTCGTTTGTTTCCAGAAGTGCTTCGTAGTTGTCGTAGAGGATGTTGTTTTCTTCTGCGTATGTAAGCACATTGTTCTGGTCTGGAACGATGAGGGCACTTACATATTTCTGATCCTGTCCAAGTACCACTGAGCGTTCAATGTATGGGCTTGAATTCAATGCCTTTTCGATTACTGCAGGTTCAATGTTTTCACCGCCAAGCAATACGATTGTATCCTTTGCACGGCCTACGATTTTGAGCTCGTTGTCATAGCTGAGCATTCCAAGGTCACCTGTATTGAGCCAGCCTTCACTGTCGATGATTTCTGCTGTTAAATCGTCGCGTTTATAGTAGCCTTTCATAATCTGGCGACCGCGTACAAGGATGAGGCCTCGTTTTCCTGGCTTAAGTGGCTTTCCGTCTACGATTTTTCCGTCTTTTTCTGCTACGATTTTTACGTCAAAATCCGGCCATACTACACCTACGTTGTTTACGCGAGGCTTTTTGGAATTTTTGAATGAAATTACAGGTGCTGTTTCTGTCATTCCATAGCCTTCAAGAAGCTTGAATCCAATTGAATTGAAGAATTTTTCTGTTTCCGGCTGAAGTGCTCCACCGCCGCTCAAGGCAAATCTGAATTTACCGCCGAATTTTGCGCGGATTCTTGAATATACCAGCTGATCACCCAAGAAATATCCCGGCCAGAGCAATGCAAATGGAATTACACCCAAGATTGTGTCAAAAACTCTTGGATACCACTTGTAGCGGCACTTCCAGCCCAAAAAGCGTACCTTTGCGGCATAGTAAAGTTTTCCGTAGGCAATTGAATATTTGAAAAGTGCCTTTGTAAGAGGCTTGTATTTGTTGATTTCGCGGTAAAGGCCCTGTGCTACGGCTTCCCACAGACGAGGAACTGCATTCATCCACTGTGGCTGAATAAGCTGCATGTCCTGAAGCATTACCGATGCGATTGGTTTTGAATAGGCAAATCCGCCTTCCAAGGCAATTACCATGTAAACAAAGGCTCTTTCGTAGCTGTGCCATACCGGAAGAACTGTAAGCCACAAATCTCCCGGCTGCATATGCGGAAGAACATAGCCGCAAGACTGGCACTGTGCAATCATGTTGTCATGGGTAAGCTGAACGCCTTTTGGAAGTCCTGTTGTTCCCGATGTGAAGATGATTGTACATACATCTTCAGGCTTGATTTCGTCCATACCCTTTTCTATCTGAGCCCATTCTTCCTTTGAAATCTGGGTTCCTTCTGATTCAAGGGTTGAATAATATACAACTTCAATGCCCTTTGCCTTTGCATCGTCAAGGGTTGCCTGATCTGCGTGGTCAAAGAGAATTGCTACTTTTAAATTTGGACACTCCTCTACTTTTTCAAGGATTTTCTGGAGCTGCTTTGCGTTTTCAAAGAAGGAATATTTACAGTCTGCAAAGTTGAGGATGAAACGCATTTCAATTCCCATGGAATCACAGCCGCGGGGAACATCGGCAGCACCAAGTGAAAGAAGTGCATAGTCTGAAATGAGCCATTCACGGCGGTTGTCGCTCATCATTCCAACATGGTCACCTTTTTTGATTCCCAATTTTTTGAGGCTGTAGGCCATTTCAATTATGTGCTGGTAAACCTGAGAATAGCTGTAACGGACAAACATTCCGCTCTTGTTTTTTACGGCCTGTAATGTAAAGTTAGGTATTTTCTGAACTTTATTGCGAAGCATTACTGGAAGTGTGTCGCCAAGACCTTTTGCAAGCTTTGTTAAATCCATTTTCAGACTCCATTTTCAAATTTAGCCTCGATTTCAAGTTTTTATATTGCCACGCGGATTCGATTTTCCTAACGGAAAATCCATTTAAACTCATAGGAAAATCGTTAGATTTTCCGAATCCGTGTAACATTTTTAAATATCAAAACTCAACATTTCGGCAGTTTAAGCAATAATTTATTATGACATTTTTAAACATTTTGTCAAGATAACATATATAC
>JAGHUJ010000022.1 GCA_018064905.1 Candidatus Treponema equifaecale | reverse complement strand
GGGTTGCAATTGCTTTCCAGCCAATCGGTGCTTCTACAATGAAACTTGCTCAGCTCAATGAAGGTGATTATATCGGTGGAATTCTTGGACCTTTGGGAACTCCTTCTGTTATTGAAAAGTATGATCGTCCTGTAGTTTGTGTAGGTGGTGGTTTTGGTACAGCTCCACTTTATCCTATTGTTCAGGCTCTTAAAGCAGCAGGTAACAAAGTAATCCTTATCGAAGGTGCACGTACAAAAGATCTTTTGATTTTCGTAGATGAAATGAAGGCAATTTGTGATGAAGTTATCATCTGTACAGATGATGGTTCTGAAGGTGAAAAGTGTGTTACGACAGTTCCTCTTGAACGCCTTTGCCAGAGTGATGTTCCTCCAGCAGAAGTTATTGCAATTGGACCTCCAATCATGATGAAGTTCTGTGCTGCAACTACAAAAAAATACAACGTAAAGACAACTGTTTCTTTGAATACAATCATGATTGACGGAACAGGTATGTGTGGTGGTTGCCGTGTAAATGTTGGCGGAAAAACAAAGTTCGTTTGTGTAGACGGACCTGATTTTGATGCACACCAGGTAGACTGGGACAACATGATGATGCGCATGAAGAGCTTTAAGCCTCAGGAAGAAGCTGCAAAGCACAAGTGCAATATCGGACTTAATCATTAATCTAAACTGAATAAACAGAATCTGTCGGGAATCACCCTTAAAAAAAAGCTTTGCTCCTTTGGCCATGTAGAGTTTTTTCGAGTTATGAACCCTGACTCCGTAGTTTATTCACTGCTGTTTATTAAGTCCAATCTTAGGAGATACTAAAAATGAGTCATAAGACAATTGAAGAATTGAAAAATATAGCAATTGAGGAACAGAAGAAGATTGAAGGAAAAGAATTAAAGAATCCTGATCGTATGAAAATTCCTCAGATGGAAATGCCTAGTGGTGAACCACTTGTACGTGCACGCCAGATGACAGAAGTTGCTCTTGGTTATACAGCAGAACAGGCAGTTGTTGAAGCACAGAGATGTCTTCAGTGTAAGAATGCTCCATGTGTAAGCGGATGTCCTGTTAACGTACAGATTCCTAGCTTTATTGAACAGGTTGCTAAGGGAGAATTTAAGGCTGCTGTTGATATTATCAAGGGAACAAACCTTCTTCCTGCAATTTGTGGTCGCGTTTGTCCACAGGAAAAACAGTGCCAGGGTCAGTGTACAGTTGGTAAAGTATACAAGAATGCAGAAAAGTCTGTTTCAATTGGTCGTCTTGAACGCTTTGTTGCTGACTGGGAACGCAATAACAATATGACAACTGCTCCTGCTGTAGCTCCTGCAACTGGTAAAAAGGTTGCTGTAGTTGGATCAGGTCCTGCAGGTCTTACTGTAGCTGCTGACTGCCGCCGTGCTGGTCATGACGTAACAGTTTTTGAAGCATTCCACAAAGCTGGTGGTGTTATGGTTTACGGTATTCCTGAATTCCGTCTTCCAAAAGCTATCGTTCAGAAAGAAGTTGAGAACCTTGAAAAAATGGGTGTTAAGTTTGAATACAACACTTTGGTTGGTCGTACAACTTCTGTTCAGCAGATTCTTACAGAAAAAGGTTTTGATGCTGCATTTGTAGGAACCGGTGCCGGTCTTCCAAAATTCTTTGGTATTCCTGGTGAAAATTATATTGGTGTTTTCTCTGCAAATGAATATCTTACTCGTGCAAACCTCATGAAGGCTTATGATACAGAACATGCTGATACACCTTATTACCATGCAAAGACTGTTGTAGTTTGTGGTGGCGGTAACGTAGCAATGGACGGTGCTCGTATGGCTCTTCGTCTTGGTGCAGAAAAAGTATACGTTGTATATCGCCGTTCACGTGTTGAAATGCCAGCTCGTCGTGAAGAAGTTGATCATGCAGAAGAAGAAGGTGTTGAATTCAAGTTCCTTGAAAACCCTGTAGAAATTCTTGGTTATGATGATCCAAATGATAAAGACAATTTTGGTAAAGTACGTGCAGTTAAGTGCCTTAGCTACGAACTTGGTGAACCAGATGAAAAGGGACGCCGCAGACCTGTAGAAATCAAGGGTTCTGAACACGAAATTCCTTGTGATGCAGTAATCGTTGCTCTTGGTAACAACTCTAATCCATTGATTCCTGCAACAACTCCAGAAATCAAGGTTGATGATCACGGTCACATTACAGTTGATGAAAAGCAGGCTACAAGCATGACAAAAGTTTGGGCAGGTGGAGACATAGTTCTCGGAGCCGCCACAGTAATTTTAGCCATGGGTGAGGGAAGAAAAGCCGCAGCATCAATTAACGAGTACTTGGCAAAATAGAAATTCATGGCGTGCGAGTTTTGCGACAGCGGAACTCGGTGTTTTGACGCAGTTGCGTCAAATACCCATGGGTGAGGGAAGAAAAGCAGCCGCTTCAATTAACGAGTATCTTGCTAAATAATATAAATTCTGGATGACGTAGAGGCTCACGACAACACGTCATCCTGAGGACGCTCAGGATCTGTGAATTGTTTAGCTAAACCGTACAAGATCCCGAAACGAGTTCGGGATGAAACGCAAGCTGGCGCTTGCGAACAAGGGGCTGTCCTAGAAGTTATTAAAACTTCAAAAAGGGGCAGCCCATTTTTTTTGTAATTTTTTTATTTTTGTTTTTTGAAGGTGTAGTTTTTTTTCTTTCAGGCTCTCAGCAGCCTTGCAATCTGCTTAAAATCGTACCCGAGCAT
>JAGHUJ010000155.1 GCA_018064905.1 Candidatus Treponema equifaecale | reverse complement strand
ATATTTTCTTACGATTGCGGATGAACAGAATATTTCACGTGCGGCGGATTTGATTCACATTACACAGCCAACACTTTCACGGCAGATAATGGATTTGGAACTTGAACTGGGGGTTCAGCTTTTTGAAAGAAACAAGCAGAATCGAAAATTTCTTTTGACGGAAGAAGGAACCCGTTTTTACAATTACGCTCAGGAAATCGTTCAGCTTTCAGAAAAAACTCTGGAGGATTTTAAAAGCAGGGATTCTGAGATTTTCGGAAAAATTTACATCGGTGCCGGGGAAACAAGTGCAATTTCAACTGTGGCACGGGCATTTTTTTCACTCAAACAAAAGCATCCCCGGCTTGAAATAAGTCTGTTTTCTTCTGACGCTTCCGTAATTTCCGAGCGAATGGATAAGGGCCTTTGCGATTTTGGAATTTTCATCGGTTTTAAGAATGCAGAAAAATATGAACAGCTGCTTCTTCCGCAAAAAAATATGTGGGGACTTTTGACGCACAAAGATAATCCCCTGGCAAAATACAATTCAATTAAGCGTGAAAATCTTCTGGAACATTACGAGCCGCTGATGATTTCACAGCAGGCACTTACAAAAAAAGAGCTTCTGGACTGGTTTGGCGGTTCAATGGAAAAATACAATGTGATGGGAACCTACAATCTTTTGTATAACGCATCAATTTTTGTCAAAGGAAAAGTCTGTTCCGCAATCACTTTGAACGGACTTACAGACACTTCACAAAACAGTGACCTTCGTTTTATTCCACTGGAACCAGTGGTTGAAAGTGAAGTTGTCCTTGCCTGGAAAAAAGACGTAAAGCTTTCAAAACAGGCAAAACTGCTTCTGGAAGAAATAAAAAAGTGAACTGAAATTATCGGAAGCTGTAGTTCCATTTATCAGTTATTACAACAATGAAAGACCGAAATCTGAACTTGGCGGACTTCCACCGGTGCAGTTTCGGTTAAACCTGCTCCAGTTTATATTTCCACCCTATAAGATAAGCGACTTTTCAGCAAATTTCACAAAAAAATGAGGGAATTTCGTCAAATTTTCCGCGATGCATCCCGACATTGCCGAACATTCCCATAACTATGCCGAACATTGCCGACCCAAGTCTTTGATTTCTTCCACAAGTTCAAAACGCCATCGCTGTTCTACCTCTGGATATTTTTCATGGTCAACCTCAGACAAAAACATCTGTTTCTCACGAATCCAGAGAGAATTGTCATCATAAAGACGGCGGTACACAACATATTCTTCTTTAGTTTCTGAATGATAAGCAACATCTTCAACGATGTAATATTTGTTCTTAAAATGACGGTAAATTCCGTGTATTTTTACTTCTCTTGGTTCCATTTCTATCCCTTCAACATATTTTTTATATCTTCTTTGTATCACACACCCAAAAAAACTTCCTCAAAAATCCTGAAATTTGATTCATCTCTAGGCGAACAATAGACAGCAAACTCAATAGTTTCAAAAGCCTTCCCAAATTCTTCCATCAATTTTCCATAAGCTTTTGCCACAACTTCAGGCTTATTCATGAATGCTCCACATCCAAAAGCACCAAGAACAACCACATCATTTTCATCAGCCGCAGCAGCTTCAAGAATTTTTCTTCCCCTCTTAATATGAATGGCCTCCAATTCCTCATCTGAAACCGAAACAGCCTTGTCTACACCCCCAAAAATAAAACTGCTGCTTGACCCTTCTCTAAGATTTGGTGCTGCACAGGTAATTACATTCACATTCTTCCAGCTTGTTTCTGGAAGCAACTGAGGAAATACCGTATCAGATTTAAAAACCACAACATCAGGCGTATAAATCAAATCATCATTGTGTATGGGATTTCTTTCCCGACGATGGGGCCTATAAAATTTTTCCCACAGAAAGTCTTCAGTCAGATTGTAATATAGAGTTGAACAGCGGCACAAACATTCCTCCTGAGCCGAAGATCCATTCACCACTCCCCCACCAGGATTACTGGCCGAAGCAAAATTCAAAACTGCAACTTTTCTTCCATTATAATCCATCGCAGCCTCAAAAGTTCGTTTCTTGGAAACCTTTATCACAGCCGGCGTTTCAAATCTGTCCTTTTTGCAATCAATCGTCTCTGCCTCCAAAATCAATTTCTGCCGCGCCGACGACTCCTTCCAGGCCTTAATCAAAACAGGATTTGTCCTGCAAAGTTTTTCTGTATCGTTAAAAATTTCAATGTTTTCTTCTCTGCTCATTTTTTTACACCAAAATATATTTCAGGTGGGGAAAGCCTTCCCCTACGGCCGCACTCCGTTGCGTCCTACCCTTTCTCCTAAGGGGCAAGCCCCTTAAAATCCCCAAAACAACATTTCTGATTTTTTTAATGCTTCATAAGGCATATAATCGTCTAAATCTTATTCCACTTTACCTTCTTTCCCTGAGCTTCCGTGAAACCAGTTTTTGAATCTATCAGCGAAACTTTCTTTAGATAGTCTGCAGAATATTCATTTGGATCATCGTCAATAATCGCGTAACAGTCAATTTCGTGGTTTTCAATATAATCATCGATTTCCTGCATTCTGTTCTGCAAGGTTCTGGTCCTTCCGTTGATTTTGACTCCAAATTTTCCCAACTTGGAACGCAATTCCTTAAGCTGGTCGGTTTCATTTTCTGGAAGACTTGAATATCCATTTTTCCAGGAAGAAGTAAGAATAATGT
>JAGHUJ010000189.1 GCA_018064905.1 Candidatus Treponema equifaecale | reverse complement strand
CAACAACATGGAATTCTGTATATATTTTCAGTAATTTCATGCTTTTATATACATTTCGGACATTTTCAGGATTCTGTCACCTTGAATTCTGTATATAGTTTTAACAAGTACTCAGTTTTATATACATATGAATACAAAACGACATTGTCAATATTACTGTTCTCTCTGCAAGGTCTTTCTGAAAATGAACTGTGGCAGAAAGTATAAAAAGCAAAATTCCCCAAATTATAAACTTGACTTTTTCAATAAACATATATAAATTTTAGATATAAGGATATCGCGCCTTTGACTGCGAGATTTATACGGCCGAGGCAGTTTTTACTGTTTCGGCACTTTTTTTTATTATGGCTGAAATCAATCTTTACGAAATAGATTCTAGATATATTCAATATCTCTCGAGTTTTGATCAACATTTATTTCAAAATGCTAAAATCACACAAAACTTTTCAAGAATGTGTATGAACATAAAATGACAAACGACAGGAATTCTAAATTGAGTCAGCGTTGTTTAGATTTTAAATTGCTTGAAAAAAAATGTAAGGAATGGATTGATAATAATTTAGAAAGTAAGAAATAAAACCTAACACCAGTTTCAAAACAGATGTTGAAAAAAAACACCAGTGTAAAAAATTGCCTCCAGGGATGGAGGCATAACCTGAAGAGAGAAAATTCTGTTTGCCAAAGGTGAACAGAATTTTCTCGTTAGTTGGAAAATTACAGGGATGTAAAAAAATTGCCTCCACGGATGGAGGCGCAACTTAAAGAGAGAAATTGAACTTTGTTTCTTACAAAGTTCAATTTCTCGTTAGTTCACAAATTACAGGGATGTAATTTGTGAACTTTACATATTGGTATATGTCTGAACGGAATCTTCCAGATGTTCTATCTGAATTCCTGCTTCGTCAAACATTTTCATGCTGTCGTTTTCGTCGTGATAATGCTTTTCACACACTACCCGCTTGATTCCACAGTTGATGATGAGCATTGCACAGGTTCGGCATGGAGTCATCTTGCAGTAAACTGTTCCGCCGTCAATGGAAATACCGCGCTTTGCTGCCTGACAGATTGCATTCTGCTCGGCGTGAACTGTTCTTACGCAATGCTGGGTAATTGAACCGTCATCGTGAATCATTTTTTTCATCAAATGACCGGCTTCGTCACAGTGAGGAAGTCCCGCAGGACTTCCAACATATCCAGTTACAAGAATCTGATTGTCACGGGCAATTACACAACCGCTTCTGCCACGATCACAGGTTGCACGCTTTGCAATAGTTCGAGCAACTTCCATAAAATAATCATCCCAGCTGGGACGAACATATTTTTCTTCTTCTGCCATATTTTTCTCCAATTTTTCACTGCAATTATCGGAATGGAACGTTCAATTCTCAATGCTTTTGAATAGACAAACAACAATAAAAAAACTAAAATAAGAATGACAAAAATCAATAAAATGTCATAATCAAAGCAATTGATTTACGGGAGTAAAAAATGAAAAAACTTATCGCAAATGCATCAATGGCAATTCTTGCAACAACAATGATTTTTGCAGGCGGTGTTGACAACAAAACAAACCTTAATGCTGGTTACGAACGCAATGCAAGCCGTAACACAGAATCAAAACGTCCTGAAGCAGTATTCTACAACATTGGTGGAACAGCTTTTATGGATGATGGACTCTATATCGGTGGTGGAAATCAGTTCGTATTCAAAAACTATGCCAGTGAAATCGATTTACCGTCATCAAATCCAGTTTCAGCTGTAAACGGCAAATATGCAGATGAAAAGGTTGTAACTCTTTATCCAGATGCAGAAGTTGTATACAAAAAAGGCAACAGCGCAATTTTCTTTGGCTTTGGTGTATTCGGTGGCGGCGGAAGCCTTGAATATAAAGACGGTACAGCACCAACAGCTGCATTGCTGTTTGGAAATTATGCACCAGCAGTAATTGCAAATGCTTATTCACAAATTTTGACAGGTATGGGAGCCGCTGGAGCAGACATATCAAATCCAGCAGTTCAGGCTCAGGCAATGACACAAGCTCAGGCAAAGGGTATTCCTTTAGCTGCTTCAATGGCAAAAAATCACAAGGTTGACATTTATTCTGTTCAGCTTGGTGAAATCATCGGTATTTCTACTCAGGTAACTTCAAACTTCTCTCTTGCTGCTGCAGTTCGCTTCATGCATGGTTCACAGGAAGTTACGCTTACTTCAAACGAAGCTGCATTTATAGCTGCAAACGGTGGAAACAAAGTTGGATACGAAGCTGATGGTTATTCTGTTGGCGGTATGTTCGGTGCTCACTACAAGGCAGACAAATGGGATGCTTCAATTCAGTACCAGTCAATTACCCGCATCAACTATGAATACCATGACAAGACTGGAAACATGGTAAACACAATCATCACAAACAAGGCTGATGCATTCCACAATGACCTTCCAGCAGTTCTCAATGTTGGTTTTGGATACAATGTTCTCGACAACCTTTATGTAAGCACATCATGTAACTATTATTTCAACAGATTCTCCACAATCGATGATCCTCTTTCCGGCGAAAAGAAAGACTTCATGAACTCATGGGAACTTGCACTTGGAGCAGACTACGCATTCAACGAAAAGCTTTCAACATCTTTGGGATTGTCTTATGGATACAACGGCACACACAAAGACGTAAACAACATCTTCCAGCCAGTCCTCAACAGCTTTGTAATCGGTGGCGGTGTTGAATACAAGCCTGTAGAAAACCTTACTCTTACAGGTTCTGCAATGTACTGCAACTATTTCAGCCAGGATTACGAAATGAGCGGAAATACAGTTGAGCTCTCAAAAAGAGTTGTTATGGCAGCCCTTGGTGTAACCTACAGACTCCCATTCTAATCTAAAACAAACCAAATAAAAAATTAAACACTTCCATTTTGCAGACCAATTCTGTAATTGGAAGTGTTTTTATTTTAAACCAGCGCCTCAAGCTTTTCCTTGATAAATTCACTCTTTTCCTTGAGTCCAATCTTTCCTGCGCTCAACATGATCATGTTTGGTTTTGTTGGATCCAGCTTAACACGACCAGCACTGTCCTTGATAAGCTTCAGAACCCGGTCGATTTTTAAGCTTGAAACCTTGCTGAATTCAATCTGAATCACGCCCTGTCTTTCTTTGAGGCTTGAAATAAACAGTTTCTTTGCAATTACGCGGACTTCTGCAAGGCTCAAAAGGCTGTACACTTCGTCCGGGATTGGTCCAAACCGGTCTTCCAGCTCAAGATACATTGAATCCAGTTCGTCCTTTGTCTGAACCCCTGCAACCTTCTTGTAAATTTCCATTTTTGTCTGGAGATTTGAAACATATGTGTCCGGAATGAAGCCTGAATATTCCAGTTCCATCAAAACTTCGTTGTCTGCCTCATAATTTTCTGAATTTGTAAGCTTCTCCACAGCTTCATTCAAAAGTCTTACATACAAATCAAATCCAACTGAATAAACATCACCGCTCTGGTCACGGCCCAAAAGGTTTCCTGCTCCACGGATTTCCATATCCTTCATTGCAATCTTAAAGCCAGAACCAAGCTCAGTAAAATCAGAAATTACCTGAAGTCTCTTCATTGCAACTTCACTCAACACCTTGTTTTCAGGATAAAGAAGATATGCATAGGCCTTTCTGTCACTTCTACCAACTCGTCCACGGAGCTGATAAAGCTGAGAAACACCGTACATGTCGGCCCTGTCAATGATGATTGTGTTTACGTTTGGAATGTCGATTCCGTTTTCAATGATTGTTGTGGCAATTAGCACGTGGAAACCACCCATTTTGAACCTTCGGAAAATGTCATCCAATTCATCTGCACTCATCTGTCCGTGGGCAATGTCTATCATCATCTCTGGAACGATTTTCTCCAGCTTTCTTCTAACTTCATCAAGGCTTTCAACCCTGTTGTGAAGATAGAAAACCTGTCCACCTCTATCAACTTCCTGTCGAATAGCCCTGGCAACTCTTTCCTCCGTGTATTCGTCCACAATGGTTTCAACAGGCTTACGGGTCTGCGGTGGCGTTGTAAGAAGGCTCATGTCACGGATTTTAAGCAAAGACATATGCAGAGTTCGCGGAATCGGTGTTGCAGACATGGCAAGGGAATCGATATTGGCCTTCATTGTCTTTAACTTTTCCTTGTCCTTAACGCCGAACCTCTGCTCCTCGTCAATAATCATCAGTCCCAAGTCTTTGTAAAGCACATCCTTCTGAATGATTCTATGAGTCCCTACGAGAATATCAACCTTTCCTTCTGCCAGTTCCTTCAAAGTCTGCTTCTGTTCCTTTGGTGAGACAAAACGGCTCATCTGCTTGATTGTTACAGGGAAATTTGCAAATCGTTCGATACAGGTTTCATAATGCTGTTCTGCAAGAATTGTTGTTGGAGCAAGGAATGCAACCTGTTTTCCGCCCATAACGGCCTTGAATGCAGCTCGCATGGCAATTTCTGTCTTTCCATAGCCAACGTCACCGCAGACAAGTCGGTCCATTGGAACAGGTTTTTCCATGTCTGCCTTGATTTCCTTTGAAACATTGAACTGGTCAGGAGTGTCCTCGTATGGAAAAGCTGCTTCAAAAGCTGTCTGCCATTCTGAATCCTTTGGAAACGGATAACCACGGCTGGCCTTTCTTCTTGAATAAAGTGCAATGAGTTTTTCTGCCAGATCTTCAACGGCTTTTTTAACCTTGTTTTTACGGTTTTCCCAGGATTTAGAACCGATTCTGTCTATTCTAGGTGCGTCACCTTCGTTTCCAATGTATCTCTGAACAAGGTTTACCTGCTCAATTGGAACAAAGGCAAATTCTTCGTCAGCATATTCAAGCTTGATGTAATCGCGTTCATTTCCCATTGCCTTTACACGCTGAATTCCACGGAAAATTCCGATTCCATAGTTCACATGCACCACATAATCGCCTTCGTTAAGTTCAACAAAGGTATCGATTGCCTGAGATTTTGCGTGGTGAATTGATTTTGGAACGTGTTTTCTGCGGCCCCAGATTTCATTTTCCTGAATTACCAGAACCTTCGAGTCACCTATTCCAAAACCTGTGGTAATTGCCTTTGGAAGCACAACAAGCGGGTAATATGGAATTCCCTTTTTTGCATTTCTGGCCAGTTTTTCACAATACTCACCTTCCGGCGGTCTGTCACAGAAATCCTTTAGAATTTCCTTTATGCGAAGGCTCTGGTTCTCGTTGTCAGCAAAAACAAAAATTTTCCATCCTTCGCTCTGCAAGTCCTGAAGCTGTTCTTTTAAATAATTGATGTTTCCAAAGAAGCTTTTGGGAGCCTCGCACTCTATCTTAAAGAAATTTTCATCCTGATTTGAGTCGTTGTCCTCTTCTGTTTCAGTGTGAAGGGAACGGAATGAAATTCTTGCCTCATGGGACTTGTAGACTTCAGAAAATGGCAGAAGCATTTCACTTGGAGGCAGAACAGGCATCTTCTGTCTTGAAATTCTGTACATTCCCGAATATTCACGGTCAAAGTTCTCATACATATTGTTGAGACGGTCAAAATCATAGAAGAAAACCGTTGTGTCTTTGGCAATATAATCAAAAACTGTGTATTTTTTTTCCCAAAGTGCCGGATAAAACAGCTCCTCGCCCTCAGCTTCACCTGCATTTCTCAAGTCAGTCAAGAGGCGTTCAGAAGCCTTCCTTGATTCTTCCGTCATTTCCAGAAGAATGGCACCGTCTTCAAGTTTTTCTTCACCATTTTTCCCATAACGGGAAAAGAAAGTCTCCAGTCTTCCAATCAAATCCTCATTCCAGATAACTTCCTTCATTGGATAGATGAGAATATTGTCTTTGGTATCCACTGTGGACTGGCTTTCAACATCAAAGGACTTGATGTTTGCAATTTCGTCAAAATCAAAGATGATTCTGGATGGACGTTCTTCACCCGGAGTATAAATGTCCAGAACTTCACCGCGCAATGTAAATTCACCAGGAACACCGACCTTTGGAACGCGAAGATAGCCAAGTCCAGCAAGTTTTTCTGCCAGATCAGCAGGATCAATGTTCTGTCCTTTGTGCAAAGAAAAAATCAATGAACGAATGTATTCAGGTGAAGGAACAGGAGTCTGCAATGAACGCTGGTTCACAATAAAAATGCGGGGCTTTGTCTGCTGATTCAATGGTCGGGCCTGAAGTGCCATCTTTGCAAGAACTCCGGAACGCTGTCCAAATACAGCTGAACCAACGGCACAGGCTCTGTAAGGAACAATTCCCCACCACGGAAGCAGGTTCACTTCAACATTGTCTTCAAAAGCAGTATCAAAATCCTGTCTCAAATCAAAGGCTTCTTTTTCAGTTGGAACAACAATAACACAGTCCAGTGTACCGCTAGAAAAGTCGTCCTTCCGCTGTGATTGAGAATATCGGCCAGTAGCATTATACTGAAGTGAAGAGACAACACGGTTTCTCACCTGCTCCATGTAATTTGCAATCATAAAGCTGGCAGAAGTTCCCTGATGTCCTTCTATGCTGGCCGGAAAATATTCAAA
>JAGHUJ010000163.1 GCA_018064905.1 Candidatus Treponema equifaecale | reverse complement strand
TCGAGAGGTCTGTCGGAAATTGATTTCTCGACTGCGCTCGAAATGACATGTTTTTTACTCGAAATGACATGTTTTTTACTCGAAATGACATGTTTTTTACTCGAAATGACATGTTTTTTACTCGAAATGACATGTTTTTTATCTATTATATAATCTGCTCATTTCCAAAAGCCATTCCTTTACTTTTTCGGCTTTTGCACCTTCAAAAAGCTTGGAATCTGCACGCCATGCCCAGTTGGCTTCTCCAGTACCAGGTGTGTTCATGCGGCCTTCATCACCAATGCAGAACAAATCCTGCAACGGAATGATTGCAAATCCGGCAGATGAGGCAAATGCAAGCCGTACCAGATCCTTACAGAGTTGTCCTGACTTCTGCATGCTTCTGGCCTTTTCAACTTCAACTTTTTCACCCTTAACATAGCTGGCAACAAGTGAAATCATCTCGTCATTCAAAGTATTGAACCAGCCCTGAGTTGTGTAGTTGTCGTGAGTACCAGTGTAGCACACGCAATTTGGATTTTCGTAGGTATGTGGCAGGAAGGAATTTTTCATTCCACCCTGATCGTATTCATTTTTGTCAAAGGCAAACTGTAGAATCTTCATGCCAGGGAAGTTGCAGTCATCACGAAGCTTACGAACTTCATCTGTAATGATTCCCAGGTCTTCTGCAACCAATGGCAAATCTCCCAGTTCCTTTTTAATGACATCAAAAAGTTCTTTTCCAGGACCCTTGATCCATTCACCTTTGATGGCATTTTCACTTCCAAAAGGAACAGCCCAGTAGCTTTCAAAGCCGCGGAAATGGTCGATTCTGAGCCAGTCATAGAATTCAAGCATTTTCTTGATTCTGTTTACCCACCAGCTGTACTTTGTGGACTTCATTTTTTTCCAGTCGTAGAGAGGATTTCCCCAAAGCTGGCCGGTTGGTGAGAAATAATCAGGCGGAACACCTGCAACATTTGTGAACTGACCGTCCTTTCCAATCTGGAATTGTTTCTGATTTGCCCATACATCGCTGGAATCAGGGCTTACAAAAATTGGAATGTCACCAACGATTTCCACGCCCTTCTTTGTGGCATATTCGTGAAGTTCCTTCCACTGAATATATGCAAAGAACTGAATCACCTCTGTCTGAAGGAATTCTTCTGTATGGTCATTGATCCATTTTTCAACTGCCATCTCATCATGCTTGGCAAGTTTTTTTGGCCAGTAAACAGTCCATGAACCGTTCACATTTTCACCGGTTTGTTCACGTTCCTTCTGAGCTTTTTCATCATAAAATGCCTTGATGCTGATGAATGCCGCTTAATCCCTGAGCCAGAACATATTTTCGCGGCAGAATGTGAAGAAATTGTATTTAACTTCAGAAATTTCCTCACCGTCAATTTCAAGCTCGCCGCCATCAGGATTTGTAATAGCCTGAAGAAATTTATCTGCAATTGTTTTAAGAGCCTTCTTCTTCCAGTAAGTTACTGCGCCGTAATCAACAGGGCCTGATTTTTTTACCCATTTTGGAGCCTTTGTATCTTTTTCTGTAGCCCAGCCCTTGTCCACCAGATCTTCAAAATCAATGAGAACAGGATTCAGCGCAAAGGTTGAAAATGACTGATATGGGCTGTCACCATAGCCGGTTGGTCCTAGCGGAAGCACCTGCCAGAGCTTTATATTGCTGTCCGAAAGAAAATTCACAAAATCAAAGGCACAGGCACCAAAGGTTCCGATTCCGTATGGTCCCGGCAATGATGTTGGATGAAGTAAAATTCCTGATTTTCTGGTCAAGTTCATTTTTATTTGACTCCCTACATATTCAAAATTCCACCCCAAGGGATGTTCATATTTTCACAAAGAGTATTATACTCCAAAATTTCAGTTTCCGTAGCAGAAGTAACAAAAAAAGTAAGATTTTCAATACTCTCAACTTTCCGCGTCTCACTTTCCACTTTCCACTCTTCACTCTCCACTTGCCTTGCTGCTTGTCTTGCAACTCCATCTCTGGAATCCACCACCATTACATCCGGGCCACAGGCTTTTTTCATTTCCTCGGCAATATGTGTAAAATGGGTACAGCCTAAAATCACAGTGTCACAGTTTTCCTTCATAAAAAAATCTGCCGCTTCTTTTACTGCTGCAAGTTTTTCTTCATCAGAAACAGAGAAGAAGTCCTTTTCAATAAAATCAATGAGTTTTGGATCGCCCCGCTTTATGACAACACAGTCGCTGGCAAATTCGTCAATGAGATTCTGACAATATGGATGATTTACTGTTGCATTTGTGGCCAGAAGTCCGATTCTTTTGTTCTTTGTGACTTTTGCTGCAAGCTTAATGGCTGGAACCGTACCAACAATCGGCAAATCTGGGAAAAGCTCCCGTAGCCGAGAAAGAGCCGTAACCGAAATCGTATTGCAGGCAATTACAATAGCTTTTGGATTCCATTTTTCCACAATCGTTCTGATTGCCATGGAAGCGCACTTCGTAACTTCTTCAAGAGACTTCTCACCATACGGAAAATGTGCCGTATCACCCAAATAAACACACTTAGCCTGTGGAAGCTGAGAATGAAGGGTGAGCATATATGGAATGCCGCCGGTTCCTGAATCAAGAAAAGCAAAATCTATCTGTTGAGAAGCACTGCTCATACTTTTATTTTAACAGAATTTCAGTAAAATAAAAGTATGTTTTCATTTCATAGCTGCCAAAATCCAACCTGCTCACGGCTCGCAATCTCATTGATTGACGAAAACGGAAATCTTTCAGAAGAAGGAACCCACTGCTACGAGCATATTTTTGATCCTGAAGGTGCAAAACAACGAATTTTTGATTATATCCACACTCATGACAAAATCGTTGGTCTGAATGCCGGTGGAATCACCTTTGAAAATGTTGATTTGAACAACAAACGCTTCTACGGCTGCAACTTTTCTCACTGCAAATTCATAGGGATCAACACCAAACATATCAGAAGCCGCATCAGTTCCTTTGAATTTGCCACATTCAGCGACTGCAACCTTCTTGAAAGCAACATGCAGTTTACAAGTTTTGCAGGAGCCAAATTCAGCCATGTTCTCTTTACCGGCAGCGACATGATTCAGAACAATTTCTGCGGAATCACTTCCTATCAGACTTCATTTGACGATTCGGATCTGTTCAATTCCAGATTTATGAACGCTCTTCTGGTGAACACCTCCTTCAGAAACTGCAACATCAAGGGCACAATGTTCTTTGAAATTCAGCAGCAGAATGTTTCATTCAGACAGTCCAACACAAATGCCGCAATCTTTGATAAACGAGGAAGTGCATTGTTTACAGGTCTTCAGGAACTGGATGTGCCACAGGGTGTTGTTCAGGGACCTCAGCAGGGAGGCAAAAAATGAAAATTTACTTTCACCTTAACGTGGAATCCTTCAGCAACTGCTATCTGGTTGTAAATGAAAAGACAAAGGAAGCCCTGATAATTGATCCTTGTAAAATTTCAAAAGAAATCATTGATCAGATTGAAAACGACCACTACAAACTGAGCGGAGTTCTGATTACCCACAAACATCAGAGCCACACAGCAGGACTTGCCACGCTTAAGAAAATTTACGATTTCAACATTTATGCCGCCGATGCAGAAGTCTGTGGTGAAAAAAATCTTTTAAAAGGTGACGGTGACATTAAGGTTGCCGGGCTTACAGTTTCCTACTATTCACTTCCGGGACATACGGCAGATTCAATCGTGTACAAAATCGGAAACGCAGTGTTCACAGGAGATGTAATTTCAGCAGGCAAAATCGGTTCCAGCTCCTGCAGCTACACTCATTCAAGGCTTTGCAGCGGAATCAAGTCCAAGCTTTTTACAATGGCTGAATCAAATCTGGTGTTTCCAGGCCATGGCCCGCTGACTTCAATTGGTGCAGAAAAACTCTACAACACAGAAGTTGGAGAAAAGCTACCTGGTAATGAGCCAGACTCTGCCGGCGTTTAGGTTCCAGCGTCCGTTCACGTATTCATCAAGAAGCTGACTGGCACTTACAAAGCCTTCAGCATTGGTTCTGATAACATAGTCAGCTTCTGCCTTTGCCTTGTACTGGGAATGTTCCCGGCTTGCCATATCTACAAAATATTTTCCCACCTGTGAAAGCGGACGCTGCAGCATGTATGCCATGAATTCATTTTTCATCAGATATTCATCGTTCACATCGTAGTTCAAGGTTGGAGTTACCTGAAAATATTTCTTCAGATATTTCACTGTATCTGGATCAAGAGTGTAATATATAGAAGCAACCGCATTTCTGAAATCATCATCCACAAAGAAAATACCGTGCCAACCTTCGTGTGCAATAAATGTTGTTCTGAGATATGGCTGGGATTCCTGAGAAATTGAAATTACAGCACCCTTGCCTGCGCTGATTGAACCGTCACTGCCTTCAATTATGACACCGTTTCTGACCAGTATTTCTTTGAGCAGAATTTCCCTTTCGTTCAGCTTAAAATCAGTTGTTCTTGCCTTTTCAAAAAAATCTGCCAGACTTTCAGCCCTGTAATCATGAGCATTGTAACCGTGCTTGCCTTTGAGAAATTCATCAGTTAAAAGCTGACCTCTGTAGCCTGCCTTTTCCACAAAATATGCAAGTCTTCTGAAAAAATCGTCCTGAACGGCATAAGTTGAAATGTCCATTATAAGAACGCCTGAAAACCTGTCCCATTCAAAAAGTTCAAAATCATTTCCGCGCCAGTTGTTGCGAGGCCAGTTCATGATAAGTCCCGGATCAACCTTTATTGGAGCAACAGGATTTCTTGAAGAAGCCGAAAAATTTAAAAGTCCTGTATCACCAGCCTTCATCATCACATAAGCAGGAGCTGAATCAGAAAAACTCAGTTTTGAAAAAGGTGATTTTAAAGAGGCTGAAGGAATTTCTACAATAGAGTCCGCTGGTCGAATCGTAAGGCTTTCACCACCAAATGCAATTCTACGAGCTTCCCTGTTTTCTCCAAAATCAATTTGAACAGACGGCATTATGCTTTTACTTCCGTTCACTGCGCTGAATGCCATGGAAGCACCGGAAAAATCATCCAGAGTTGAAGTTGTGCCGCCGTTTGGTCCAAATGCAAACAATGGAACCTCGCCCTTAAAGTCGTGTCCAATGCAGGCACGAATTATTTTGGCACCTTCAACAGCATATTTAGAGGCAGAACGAATGTAAAATCCAGATGGCAGAGACTTTTCTTTTTCAGCACAGAATGCAAGTGAAAACGGATTTTCTTCAAAATGCAGAAAAGAATCACTGATTACCGGACGAGATGAAAGTTTTTTAATAGAAGAAAAATCATTTTCGTAGAGAAAACCGAATTCAAAATTGGCATCGGTTGGAAGTTTTGTTTTGATTGAAGTTGCACGAAGCTGAAGTTGAAGGGCCGCATCACCATATTTTTCAAAAAATTTTGAAAAAGCCATCTGCTGCTCAACGGTAAATCTAAAATACCGCATATTTCCGCTGGAACTTTCTGTTACAGGGCTTCCGTAAAAATCGGGCAGTTCAAGATTAAAGGCCGAAGTTTTGCTGCAGGAACAGAATGAAAAGGCAATCACGCAGCACAATGTTAAAAAAAACTTTTTCGAAATTTCAAACATGATAAAAATCTACCATAAATTCATCATTTAAACTATCGTATCTTCAAAAATTGCAATTTTTAGAGACTCCCACTATCATAAAAAAATGAATGTTATTTTCTTCAATCCAAATCAGGCAATTCTCTTTAAGCGGTTTCAGGCAGAGCTGTGTAAAAATTTGATTCAAAAAGAAATAAAATGTGCTCCAGTTTTTCCGCTGGTGATTGAGTGCGCTGAACTTGAACTGAATTCAAAAATCACAGAAATAAAAATCTCAGGACTTGAATCATCCAGAAAAAGCAGGACCGATCTTGCCTTGATTTTTGACATATATATTGAAGAAAAAATGTGCAAAGGAAAATTGAAGCTGCTGAAGTTTCTGAAGAATGAACAAATTGAACAAAACGAAGATAAAACAGCATTTTCAGATTTTTTTTCAGAAAGGCTGGCTGAATTCAAGTCGAGCATAAAAAAAATCAGCCCCTTCAAGATTTGCGAAATGCAGCTTGAAAGGACTGAAAATTATTCCACCTGGAAAATTCTAAAAGAAAAGTGGGTTAAGCTGTAACTGCAGCAGACTTTCTTCTTAAAATCTGAAGCACAACCAGAACAACAATCATTGCAAGACCAATGATATCAGTTGTGGTTTCCGGCATGATACACAAAAGACCGGCAATAATGAACAGGATTCTTTCAATTACAGAAGCAGTCTTTTTTATGCCTGATGCAAGTCCAGTTCCATTAAAGAATCCGGCGTGACCAAATGCGTAACCTTCCAAACCAGCAGAAATACCGAACATACCCAAAAGCGCAGTAAGTGTAATAAGGATTACAGAACCGGCATTTGCGTTGATCATAAGCATTGCAGGATTGTAGATGAACATATAAGGAACGATGAAGGCACCGATTGCAAGCTTTGTAGCATTTACAGCAGTGCGCATTGGTTTAGCCTTGGCTATGGCAGCACCGGCAATTGCGGCAAGAGCAACAGGTGGAGTTACATCGGCAATGATGCCAAAATAGAAGGCAAACATATGTGCAGGCAAAATCTGTTCAGCAGCAATGTCTGTAGAACCGCCGTAAAGACACTTGATGATAGCCCCGGCAGTAATTGTTGAAGTAATCAGATAGTTTGCAGTTGTAGGTGCACCCATTCCCAGGATAATAGAAGAAACCATTGTAAGAAGCAGTGTGATGAACAGTTTTCCGTGAGCCAGTGCTACAAGACCTGCACCCATCTTAAGTCCAAGACCAGTAAGTGTCACGATACCAATAATGATTCCAGCCATACCACAGGCAATGGCAACGCTGATGATGCTTCTTGCAGCAGCACACAAAACCTGAACCACGTCATTTCCGTTGAACTTAGGTCGTTTTCCCTGTGCCACATCCACAAATGAAGTTGCAAGACCAATGATGAAGCAGGAAAGAATACCCATCAAAGCAGAATATGTAGCAGTTTTTCCAGAGCAAAGGAAGAAAATGATTACAACCAATGGAAGAATCATGTATCCGCGCTTAAGGAAAAGTGGAAGGAATCTTGGAAGTTCTTCGCGTGGAAGTCCCTTAAGTCCCAGTTTGTGTGCTTCAAGATGAACTGTGATAAAGATTCCGGCAAAATAAAGCAGAGCAGGAATAATTGCAGCCTTAACTACAGTTACATAGCTGACACCAACGCTTTCTGCCATAAGGAATGCAGCAGCACCCATGATTGGAGGCATAAGCTGACCACCAGTAGAAGCAGCTGCTTCAACAGCACCGGCAAATTCACCCTTGTAACCAAGCTTTTTCATCATAGGAATTGTGAATGAACCAGAACCAACAGTATTTGAAACAGACGAACCGGAAACAGTACCAAGCAATGCAGATGAAAGAACCGCAACCTTGGCTGGACCACCGCTGGCACCACCTGCAATTGCGTTACAAACGTCAATAAAGAACTGACCGATACCGGTTTTTTCAAGACAGGCACCAAACATGATGAAAAGGAAGATGAATGTTGAACAGGCTCCAATTGGAGTACCCATAATACCTTCAGTTGTGTAGAACAGATGGCTTACAACACGTGTAAGCTTGTACCCGCGGTGATGAAGGAATCCAGGCATATAGTTTCCGACAAATGCATACAGGATGAAACAGCCTGCAATAATCATAATTGGAAGACCAACAATTCTTCGGCAGGATTCAAACAGAATTATGATTCCAACAATACCAATTGCAATATCCAAAGGAAGATAAGCACCTGCACGGCGAACAATTGCTTCAAAATTGATTACGTAATACACCCAACAGCCTGCACCAATAAAGGCAAGAACTACGTCGTACAATGGAAGCGTATCTCTAGGCATTTTTTTTGTTGCAGGAAAAAGCAAAAATGCAAGGAACTGAACAAAAGCCAGATGAGAGGCGCGCACAATCTGAGCTGGAATTCTTCCAGAAAGAGTTGCATAAAGTTGGAAAATACAGAAGGCAACAGAAACAAGAACTGTGATGTACTGTCGCCAGCATTTATGCTCACGGTAAGCCTGGTCACGATCAAGATTCTGCATCAGATTCTTCATTTCGTCTTCATTGGTGGTAGGGTTGATTTTTTCGGCGATGTCTTCAAACTGGTCTTCTTTTTCCATCAGAAACTCCTTGTTCTTAATAGTTTTATTGCAGATACCCTTTTCACCTGAAATCTCAGGCTAGTCTGCACTGGGAAAAAATTTTTCAGAAAATATTCTTTGCCGCTGATTGTAACGGAATGTTCTGCAATAACGCCCACGGCCATCAAAAATGAATCCAGCCGTTTGTTCAACTTGTTCAGAACATATCCGTCTTCAGTTAGCTCAAACTGACAGTCAGCTATTTCCTCAGGCTCCGGAATTCCTGCCCCATAGGAAACAAAAACAGACTTCTCTAAAATCAGCTGGTCGCCGTCACAAACATAATGGTCATGGATCCGTCCCTTGTTCACTGAATGTGTGTAGGAAATCACAAAGCCCTGCAGGGCGGGACGGGAATAAATGCTTTCTGAAACATTCTTCCGGTTGGAAATTGAGACAACTTTGATCAAAGGCAGGTTCAGCCCCGCCGCAACCAAAATCAATGCCAAAATTCCAGGAATGACTTTTTTCATATTTATTCAGTTTAAAATTCGAGTTTTGCAATTTTTCTACAAATTCAAAAATAAACTGCGTTCTCGGCGAAGTTCATTTTTGAACACATTTAGATTCGCAAAACTCGACACTAGTTCTACTCAACAATGGCAAAACACTTTTTAAGCATTTTGCCATTGAAACGAGAGATTTATTTAACGTCAAATCCGATTTCTTTGAAGTATTTTGCTGCACCTGGGTGGAATGGAACAGAAACACCTGTCACAGCCTTAGCAGCTGAGATTTCCTTTCCCTTAGCGTGTGAAGCGCCCAATTCTTCAAGGTTTTCAAAGATTGTCTTAGTCATTTCGTAAACAGTGTCTTCAGCAAGGTTCTTGTTTACAGCCAATGTAGCCTTAATAGCCAAAGCTTCAGTGTCTGTGTCAGTTCCTTTGTATGTGCCGCCTGGGATAACAGTCTTTGTGTAGTATCCGTATTTACCCATGATGTCCAAAGCTTCTTTTCCTGTAACTGGAATAAGAACGAGACCAGCAGTGAAAGCCAATTCCTGAAGAGCAGCGTTTGGAACACCAGCAGTGATGAAACAAGCATCCAAAGTACCGTTCTGAATACCTTCAGCAGATTCCTTGAATGAAAGGTTGTTCTTTTTGATGTCATCAAAAGTCATTCCATAGCCTTCAAAAATCTGCTTAACGTTGAATTCAACTCCAGAACCAGCGTCACCAACAGAAACTCTCTTTCCGCGGAGGTCAGCAACAGTCTTGATTCCGCTGTCTTTAGAAGCAGCAATCTGAACAACTTCTGGATAAAGTGTACCAACAGAAGCCAGGTTTTCAAGCTTGTTTCCGTTGAACATGTCAGTACCGTTGAAAGCATAGTCCATTACGTCATTCTGAACGATTGCATATTCTGCATCACCATTGTTGATAAGGCGCAAGTTTTCAGCAGAAGCACCTGTAGACTGAGCAGTTACGTTCATTCCGGCGATTTTTGTATTCCACAAGTTAGCGAGCACACCACCGAATGCATAGTAAGTACCAGATGTACCACCAGTAGCAAGGATGAAGTCCTTTTTTGCAGCCTTGTTTGTTTTTTCGTTACAAGCTGTAAAAATCATAGAAACTGCCAAAATAGAAGCAGCAGCCAAAGTAATTTTTTTCATGGTCATTCTCCATTTTTTTAAAAATTTTATGTCTGATTCTGTCATAATTTACAGTTTTTTTCAATTATAATACTCTAGAACTTATGGGCGAACCGGCTAAAGCCGTCGGGTCATTCGGGTTCCGGCTTTCGCCTCCAATGCCTTTGGCATCGCTTCGCGCCACTACTACCCCTTTCGCATCCACCCTGACTCATTTCTTTTGACTTTTAAACAAAATGTTATATCATAGAATTCAGATTATTTTTTGGAGATAAAGATGAAGGCAACTTTCTTCACAAAAACCTTGAACAGATATTTGAGCTTCAGCATTGGAGCTGTAGTAGTTTTCTTTCTGGTAGTTTCAGGAATTTTTCTAAGGTTCAGCATTTCAAAAAGCTTTAATAAGATTTCAGATAAATATGTTTCTTCCGTAGCCGCAGAATATGCAGAAAGCACAAAAACAATCCTCACAACTGAATATTCAATCTGCAATACGCTTCAGTCTGCACTTGCCCTTTATGAAGATGTGCCTGAAGAATCAAGACGAGAATTCATAGACCAGCTCCTTAAAAAGACCCTCGTTGAAAATCCAACCCTTGTGGACGCATGGACAGTTTGGGAACCAGACGCACTGGACGGCAATGATTCAGCATATATAAACGCAGACCATCACGATGAAACCGGTCGTTTCATTCCATACTGGACAAGAGATGGCGGCAAAATTGAAGTTTCTGCCCTCACCGACTATGTTGGAGCCGGATGGTATGAAGATCCGCTTCACTCAGCAACAGGAATTTTGATCGATCCAAATCCTTATGAAATCGGTGGTCAGGTAATCTGGGTTTGCGGCGTTGCATTTCCTGTAAAAAATTCGCAGGGAAAACCTGTAGGCGTTGTTGGAATCGATATGTCACTGGCAACTCTCACAGATATTCTTGAATCAGCAAAAATTTACAAAACCGGATATCTTTCCCTGATTTCTGCCACAGGACTTATTGCAGTTGACGCAAACGATGACAATGAAGGCAAAATCAGCGAAAAATTCACCAGCGGAAGCACATCTCAGGCCTTTAAAAATGCCGCAAGCACTCTCAAGCCATTCAGCTACAAAGAAAATGTAAATGGAAAAGAGAATTTTGTATTCATGGTTCCATTAAAGATTCAGACAGCGGAACAAATCTGGTATCTTGGCGTAAATGTTCCTGAAAATGAAATAACAGAAGATGCGTCATTCATTCACTCTGTAATCACCATCACCTTCACTGCTCTTGGAATTATCATCGTTCTCTTTGTATGGCTCATCATCAAGAAGCTTTCAAATGAACTTAACAAAGGTGTTTTCGCCATGAAGAATATTGCTCAGGGTGACGGCGACCTCACAGTTCGAATGGAAGTAAAGACAGAAAACGAAATCGGAAACATGTACAAATATTTCAACCAGACAATGGAAAAGCTGCAGAGTTCAATTGCACAAATCAAGGCTGACTCTCAGAAAATGGCAGGTCTGGGACAAACTCTCGCCGACAACATGAACGACACTGCATCAGCTGCAAACCAGATTACAGCAAACATTGATTCAGTAAACAGACAGGTTCAGCAGCAGGGTGCAAACGTACAGGACTCCTACAATTCAGTTGAACAGATCAACACTTCTGTTGAAACTCTCATGGACAGCATCAAGCAGCAAACTTCAAGCGTGGCTCAGTCTTCAGCCGCAATTGAAGAAATGGTTGCAAACATCCGTTCCGTTACAAATATTCTTCTTAAAAACAATGAAACTATCACCAGCCTTGAAGGTTCAGCAGAAGAAGGCAAAGAAGGAATCAAAAAATCAGTTGCAAGCACGGAAAAAGTTCTTGCCCAGTCAAAGACACTTCTTGAAGCCAGCAAGGTCATTCAGAATATTGCCAGCCAGACAAACCTTCTTGCCATGAATGCAGCAATTGAGGCAGCCCATGCCGGAGAATCAGGAAAAGGTTTCTCCGTTGTTGCAGATGAAATCAGAAAGCTGGCAGAGGACTCAAACAAACAGGGCAAAGCCATCACAACAAACCTTAAGGAAGCCATGGAAAGCATTCGGGAAGTTGCAGACTCAACAAAACTCATGCAGCAGAAGTTCAATGAAATCTACAGTCTCACTCAGGACGTGGCAAAACAGGAACTTACAATCAAAAATGCCATGGAAGAACAAAGTGAAGGCGGCGGACAGGTTCTTGAAGCCATGAAGCAGATTTCCGACATTACTGTTACAGTAAGAAAAGGCGGCGATGACATGCAGGAAGCTTCAGCCAACGTCAATCAGAAAATGCAGAATCTTGCCCGTCTCACAAACGAAATTACTTCAAGCATGCAGGAAATGTCTCTGGGTATTGAAAGCATCAATGAATCAATGAACAGCGTAAACGATCTTACACATCAGAACACACAGTCCATCGACTCCCTGACAAGCGCAGTAGAAAAATTCCAGGTGTAAAAATGTGCTGAAGAAATAGTGCGTGAAGGATTGGAGCTGCGGCGGAGCCGTTCCGCAGCAAAGCGGAGGAATGAAGGCGGTAGCCGGAACAGCGGAAAGCCTGACGGCAACTTGTTGCCGGCACGCCCTGAAAAACTCATTGAAACAACCACCTCATTTCACTAAAATATTTGAATTATGAAAACAGAACTTATTAAGGATATTCTTACATCCGCTCCGGACGGCCGCTCAGTTACAGTTTGCGGTTGGGTACGCACAATTCGTGATTCAAAAAACCTGGTTTTCATTCAGGTAAACGACGGATCATGCTTCGCTTCTATTCAGCTCACTTATGACAGAACAAATCCAGCAAATCCAAATAATGTTGAAAATATTGAAAAAGCACTCAAGGATCTTTCTACAGGTGCTTCACTCAAGGCAACAGGTAAGCTGGTTGAATCCCCTGCCTCTGGACAGAGCGTTGAGGTAAATCTGGAAACTTTGGTTGTTCTTGGAAAATGTCCAGGCGACTATCCAATCCAGAAAAAAGCCGCAACAATGGAATTCCTCCGTGAGAATGCTCATCTCCGTGCAAGAACAAACACTTTTGGTGCAGTTTTCAGAATGAGAAGCCAGATGGCATATGCCTTGCACACATTCTTCCAGGAAAAGGGCTTCTACTACATCAATACTCCAGAAATCACCTGTTCAGACTGTGAAGGTGCTGGAGAAATGTTCCAGATTACAACTTTAAGCATGGAAAAGCTTGCTGAAATTGCCGTAGAAAAAGGTGCAGCAGGCATGAAAAAAGAAGATGCAACAAAGCTTGTAAACTATAACAAAGATTTCTTCGGAAAAAAGGCTTCGCTTACAGTTTCCGGTCAGCTTGAAGCAGAAACTCTGGCAACAGCATTGGGTCGTGTTTACACATTTGGACCAACTTTCCGTGCAGAAAACTCAAATACAACCCGTCACCTGGCAGAATTCTGGATGTGTGAACCAGAAATGGCATTCTTTGACCTTGAAGACGACATGGACATTCAGGAAGAATTCATCAAGTATCTTCTCAACTGGGCTCTTACAAAATGTTCAGCTGACATGGAATTCTTCAACAAGAGAATCCAGCCAGGCGTTATCGACACATTGCGTCATGTTGTAGAAACTCCATTCAAGCGCGTTTCATACACAGAAGCTGTGGCAGAACTTGAAAAACACGCTGATGAATTTGAATTCAAGCCATACTGGGGCTGTGACCTTGCAACAGAACACGAGCGCTATCTCACAGAAAAAATCTACAAGTGTCCTGTAATGGTTTACAACTATCCAAAAGAAATCAAGGCTTTCTACATGAAGCTTAACGACGACGGAAAAACAGTTAAGGCCGTTGACGTTCTGGTTCCAGGTCTTGGAGAAATCATCGGTGGTTCAGAACGCGAAGAAAGCTACGACAAGCTCTACGCACGCATTCAGGAACTTGGACTTAATCCAGAAGACTACAGCTGGTACATGGACCTCCGAAAGTTCGGTACAGTTCCACACTCAGGATTTGGTCTTAGCTTTGAACGATTGCTTTTGTACGTAACAGGAATGGCAAACATCCGCGATGTTATTCCGTTCCCACGCGCACCAAAATTAGCTGATTTCTAAGATAAAAATTTGAAGGGCTGTCTAATAAGTATCAATTTGTCATTTCGACCGAAGTGGAGAAATCAATAATTCTTTGTATTACAGAGATTTATAGACCTCTCGACCTTGCTCGAGGTGACATTTTTGAACTTTTAGGACAACCCCTTTTTTATTGTCAAAAAAAATATGTCAAAAATCGACTCCAATCTTTGACATATTTCATTGTTGAATAAGTTCTTATCTTTTTTTTCGGAACAGTTAACTTATTGCCGAGTTAATTCAAGTTTCTCGCCTGTTTCGGTATAAAGACTTAGCTTATTTCCTGTAATTTCATAACTTCCCGCTACGGCGGTGTCTCCATGGTCTTCATCTTGAAAAATAAATTTTATGCTTGTACCTTCAATTTCATAAGTGAAATTAGTTTCTTCATCAATCAGGTCAACATCTTTTTTGCTTTCAGGATAGTTATCTGAATATTCTGTTCTTTCACCTTTCAAAATTTCTGATCCAGTTTTATCTGTATTAAAGATGTAAGTGCATGTACCGTATTGTTCATATGAAATTTCGTAACCTGCACCTGCTTCGCCACCTGCGCATACTTCCATTAGTTCGGACTTCCATGTTCCCACAAGCAAATTTAACCTGTCGCTGTTGTCACCATTATCGTTATCTAAATCACCAGGATTCTTTTTGTCATCAGTATTTTTCTGCTCCGTATCTTTGTTCTGATCTTCACCTTTTGTGTCATCACCTGATGAACAAGAAACAGCAAGCATCATTACAGAAAGTGCCAAGATTAAAATTTTAATTTTTTTCATGTTATTCCTCCACATTATTAGTTATTTGCAAAATACCGTTCGCAAATAATGAAATATTAACTCGCTATTTGCAAAGTGTCAATTTCGCTATCTGCCTATATTTTAGAATAATGACTTCTTCAGAATTACAGATGATTTTTTCTACAAATCTAAAGGCTGCCCGTAACAGAAATAGATTCAGCCAGATGAAACTTGCTGAATTGGCTGATTTATCTGTTGGTTATATATGTGATTTGGAATCGGGCAAAAGGTGGGGAACTCCGGAAACATTTTCAAAATTGGCAAATGCTTTAAAAATATCTCCATTTGAACTGTTAATTCCAATAAATTCATCTGTTGCAGAAGTTCAAATTGAAGTTGAAAAAGGCAAACTTTTAAATAAAGTTTCAGACTGCTTAAAAGAAAATATCTTAAAGACAATTGACGAAACCGTTGAAAACATGATTGCAAAGGGGTCTGTTTAATATCCGTAAATTAGTCGAAAAAAAATCGCTTGATTTGAAAGATGTATATGCAAAACACAACATCGAAGAAATATATACGAAAACCATAGGACAAGCCCATCAGATTTTCAGAGAATGTATATATAATACTCAAAGATGAGAAAATATATACAATTCTCCCACAAAAACTGCTTTCAATCTCCACAAAATGTATATATAAATCGAAAAGCAACCAAATTATATACGATTTCTTCAAAATCTTTGAAATTTTCCAGGCAAAATGTATATATCTTCACAAAACAATCAATTTTATATACAACTGTCGCCCACGTACCTTTTTTTATAGTCCAAACCTTCTGCTTCGTCGCCAGTAAACAAACCACAACTGTACCAGCATTGCAACCCAAATCAACGGTTCACACAAAATTACGCCCCAGGTTCCAAGAATAGGTATGATCAGCTTTGTAAACATTATTTTTCCCAGCAATTCAATTACACTGGAAACCAGTGGCAAAATCTTGTACCCCAACCCTTGAAGTGAATTCCTTATTACGAAAATTCCGCCGAGACAGTAGTAAAACGGCAGCATGAATGAAATGTATTTTACGGCGTAGTCCAGAACTTCTGAATTTTCTGAACCAGACATGAACACAACCAGTCTTTTTAAAACAAATGGCAAGGTCAAAAGCAAAAAACTTGTCCAGATTGAGCTCATTAAGATTCCGGCCTTTACGCCTTTTTTGATTCTTTCAAACTGAGTTGCACCATAATTCTGGGAAACAAAGGTAGCAGAGGCAACTCCAATGGTAATGCAGGGAATATTTGTAAGGCTGAAAATTTTTCTTGCACAGATGTGACCTGCAATGGTGTAAATTCCAAAGGAATTTATGGCTGACTGCAAAATTACCGTTCCAGACTGAACGATGGAACCCATCAAGGCCATGGAAAAGCCCTGCGCAACCAGATCACGATAGATGAATCTTTCAACCTTCAGGTGATTTTTTGAAGGAACCAGAATTGAAGCACATTTTAAAATGTAGATCAAACAGAAAACAGCTGAAATTCCCTGAGCAATTACAGTGGCAACGGCAGCACCTTTGATCCCCCACCCCAATTTCGTGATGAAGAACAAGTCCAGTCCAATATTCAATATGGAAGAAAAAACAAGGAATAAAAGCGGCGTAAAGGAATTTCCAATTGCCCTCAACATTCCAGAAAAAAGATTGAATAAAAACAAAACTCCACAAAAAACAGAGATTACAGAAATATAGGAATGAGCCTCTTCAAGAATTTCAGCAGGCGTTCCAAGCAAACCAAGAATGTTTTTCAGAAAAATTCCTGCCACCAGCATTACCGCAGCAGTCACAGAAAAAGTAATTATTATGGAAGCAAAAACAGTCTTTTTTAATTTCTTTTCGTCCCCAGCACCAAAAGCTCTGGCTGCAACAATGGAAAGACCGTTTCCAAAACCAATTCCAAAGCCTACCAGCAAATCAAAAATCGCAGTGCTGGCACCAATTGCCGCTAGGGAACCTTCCCCCAGATAATGTCCTATGATTATTGTATCAACAGAATTGTAAAGCTGCTGAAAAAGATAGGAAATCAGCAGGGGAAGAGTAAAAAACAGAAGGGACTTGAAAATTCCGCCTTTAAGAAGGTCTGGATGTGTAAATTTCTGAAGCATTGTCCCATCTATTAAAACGAGTGAAAAACTAAATTTCAATCAGTTCAGGATGCTTTTCTGAAATTCTTCTTGCCCAGTAAAGGAATGGTGTGTCCAGAACAGAAGTAACAATAAAAATCAGATAACCGAAAATCAAAATCTGAACCAATACGGCGCCCGGGAAGAAGCCCAAAAATGCCAGCAAATTGAACACAACCACATTTATAAGCTGGCTTATCAGGGTTGAACCATTGTTTCTGAGCCAGAGATACTTTTTTCTGTCGCCAAATTTCTTTTCTGTCCAGCTCCACAAAAAGTGATAGGCCCAGACATCGTAAAGCTCACACACAATGTATGCAAAAAGGCTGGCCAGCATAACTCTCGGTGTGTTTGCAAAAACAGTTTTGATTGGAGCAGCCATTGTGTCATCAGCAGCAGGAGCATAAAGGAACCAGCTCTGGCTTATGATAATGAAAATTATGTTTGCCGCGATTCCGATTTTTACACACTTGTTAGCTTCTTTTTTTCCATAAAGTTCGCTCATTATGTCAGTTGCAAGAAATGATGAAGCAAAAAGCACGTTTCCAAGAGTTGTGTCCATTCCAAAAGCGTGAACAAGAATCAAAACTTCAATATTTGCAGCAATTGTACAGATTACAGTCCAGGCGTAGATTCCTGTTTTTCCAAAAAATCTGAACATTGCCACAAGTCCACCAAAAAATACAAATACAGATGCAATAAGCACCAGTTCATTCTGAAAATTCATATTAAATTCTCCTACTTTAAAATTTCAAACATTCTGGATTTTTTGTAATCTTCATAGCCGCTGCCTTCCTTTGCATAATTTGCAAATGGATAGATTGAAATTCCACCGCGGGGTGTGAAAATTCCACGAACTTCCAGATACTTTGGAGACAAAAGCTTTACCAGGTCCTTCATGATTATGTTCATGCAGTCCTCATGGAAGTCTCCGTGGTTTCTGAAGGAGAAGAGATAGAGTTTAAGAGATTTGGACTCAACCAGAAAACCGTCAGGAATGTAGTTGATTTTGATTTCTGCAAAATCCGGCTGACCTGTTTTTGGACAGAGAGAAGTGAATTCCGGGCAATTGAGCGTAACCATGTAGTCATTTTCCGGATGCTTGTTGGGAAATTTTTCCAGGATTTCTGGAGAATAGGTGGTGACATACTTTGTGTTTGTGTTTCCAAGCAAAGTAACGCCATCAAGTTCAGATTCTGAACGCATATATAGCTCCTAGTTTTGATTTGTGGGTGCAAATGTCACCTCGAGCAGGGTCGAGAGGTCTACAAATTGATTTCTCCACTTCGGTCGAAATGACAAATTGTTTTTTTACAACCACCGGCTGGATGGGTTTCGAACAGCCGTTTTTGCCTTTAACAAAGGTTTAACGAGTCTAAAAGTTTGTGCGAAAAATGTAAAGATGTTATACTAAAGGTCTATGAAAACGGACAAAAAGCCCAGAAAACTGACTTTGGCCACATTTTCACAGTGCATTTTTCTCACCATCAAGTATTTTTTGCAGAACCGCTCGCTTTCCTTTGCAAGTGCCTGTGCCTTCAGCTTTATTTTTTCCGTAATCCCGATTTTTATGATGATAACAATGGTGCTGGTAAGAATTCTTCACGCTTCTCCACAAACCATAACCTCAATCTTCAATTTGATCCCGGAAATTCAGCAGTATCTGGACACGGACTCCGTTATAAACACTGCACAATCCTTAAAAGCCGTGCATTCATTTGAAATTTTGGTTGGTCTGTTCATTTTCTGGATGGCCCGCCGATTTTTCGCTTCGATTACAGACAGCTTGCAGAACATTTTCCACAGCCAGACCCAGCGAAAGGCACTCTGGAATCAGATTTTCACATTTGTAATTGAAGTCCTCACGGTTCTGATTGTGTGCGCCTTCATTTTTGCATATATGTCGCTTCAGACAATCTCGTCACTTCCAATTTTTCAGCGAATTCCGCAGCTCTCATTTATTTACAACGGAATTTTTTCTTCAGGCTCAATAAAATGGCTGCCTAACATTCTGATTTTTGCTGTTATAACCTCCTTCTACAAGACAAATTCCGGCACAAAACCGTCGCTTCTGCTGTGTATATTTTCAGGTCTAATCTGCACCTCTTCATTCTGGGTATTCCGAATCATACTTAACTCATTTTTGAATGTGAGCCACTACAACCTGATTTACGGAGTTTTAGGTCAGGTTATCATATTGCTCATGGAAGTATTCTTTTTCTTTACGTTCTTCCTGTTTTTTGGTCAGTTCATCTTTACGATGCAGTTTTTTGACGAGCTTTTGCTGGGAGAACTTTATCTTCTGCCTAAAATTGACACAAAAGGTTATGCCAGCACAATCCGAAGACTTCTTTTTATCAGACCGGATTATCTTTTGGCTCAGGGAGTTGAAGTGATTGCATTGGCCCAGGGTGAAGAATTGTTTAAGACCGGTGATTACGGTACTGACGCCTATTATATTCTCAAAGGCTGCCTTAAATTGACCTCCGATGAAAATTCTGAAAACTACACTCTGGCCCACCGAGGTGAATTCTTAGGTGAAACAGCCTGCGTTTTGAACCAGCTCAGAAAATTTACAGCCAGCGCTGCCATCGATTCAAAAATTGTTAAAATTGATGCAGAAACCTTCAGGTTTTTGCTCCATCAGAATCAGGAAGCAGCACGAAAAGTCCTCCACCAGATTACGACATATTTTGATTAAATAACCGATATACGATATAATTCTAGCGAAAAAATTTATGTGGAGAAAAATGCTTCTTCCCTGTGCAAATTGTGCATTGTGAATTAAGCATTGTGAATTGTTATGTCACGCGCAAAAATTGTTGTCCTTGATTTTGGTTCTCAGTATGCCCATCTTATTGCAAAGCGTTTCCGCGCAATGGGCTATTATTCAGAAATCGCACTACCATCTGCTGACCTGTCTGTTTTTGAAGGAGCAAAGGGCGTTGTATTCTCTGGCGGCCCAGCTTCGGTTTATGCAGACAAGGTTCCAGAATTCAACAAGGAGATTCTTTCACTTGAACTTCCAATTTTAGGACTGTGCTACGGACATCAGCTTATGTCTCATTCTTACGGCGGAAAAGTTGGAAAAGCTGAAGTTGGTGAATTTGGTTTTGCCACATTGAACATGACTGATGCCGGAAAAGCTTCTCCACTTTTTAAAGGAGTTTCTGCTTCTACACAGGTTTGGATGAGCCATCAGGATGCAGTCCTTGAACTTGGAGAAGGATTTGAAGTTATCGGTTCTACAAAGGACTGTCCTTATGCAGCATTGCAGAATCTTTCAAAAAAGCGATTCAGTCTTCAGTGCCATTGTGAAGTAAAAGACACTCCAGAAGGAAACAAAATTTTCAAGAACTTTGCTGACATTTGTGGAATGGAAGTAAACTGGGATGAAGACACAGTCCTCAACCACATCATTGAAACAATCAAGACTGACGCAAAAGACAAAAATGTTCTTCTTTTCTTGAGTGGTGGAGTTGATTCAACTGTTGCTTTTGCACTTTTGAACAAGGCTTTGGGACAGGATCGCGTTCTGGGTCTCCACATTGACAACGGATTCATGCGCAAAAACGAATCTAAAAATGTTGAAAAGGCTTATCATGACAAGGGCTTCAACAATTTCATCGTGGAAGATGCTTCTGAAAGCTTCTTAAAGGCAATTGCAGGCCTTACGGATCCACAGAAAAAACGAATGGCAGTTGGTGAAAACTTCATTACAGTTCGTGACGCAGTTGTAAAGGCTCAGGGCTTAGAAAATGATTCAGTCGAGTTGGACGACAGTTCAACTCGTAAGGCATCGGCAAAGCCGATGTCGTGGATGCTGGCTCAAGGAACACTTTATCCAGATATCATTGAATCGGGTGGAACTAAAAATTCCCATACAATCAAAACCCATCACAACCGCGTTGACGGAATCCAGAAGCTTATTGCACAGGGACTCATCATTGAACCTCTCAAGGATTTGTACAAGGACGAAGTTCGTGCAATGGGTAAAAAACTTGGACTTGCCGATGAGCTTGTAATGAGACATCCTTTCCCGGGACCAGGACTTTCAATCAACGTGCTTTGTTCAGACGGAAGCTTCACAGAAAAAGATGAAGAAGAACTTAAGCTTGCCCAGAAGGAACTTGATGAAGTTGTAATCGACCAGTTCTGTCCAAATTGCACAGCTTCATTAAAACGCTCTGTATTGCCAGTTCGTTCAGTTGGTGTTCAGGGGGACTTCAGAACTTACCGCTTCCCTGCCTGCCTCACATTTAAGGATGAAGGAAACGGTTTCTTCCACATCCCTGGAAAGCGTGAAAAAGTTGAAGCTGCATCTTCAAACATTACAAACGAAGCAACATACCTTAACAGAACAGTAATCAAGCTCTACCAGAAACCTGAACTTAAAGATGAAGATTTAAAGCTTCAGGAAGGTTACTGTGACCGCCGTCGTCTTGATCAGCTCCGTGAAGTTGACAACATTGTTCTCACAGAACTCCACCAGCGTGGACTTTACAACACAATCTTCCAGCACCTTACAATTGATTTGCCTTACGCTTCAACAGCAGAAAATGCAAGCTTTGTACTCAGACCAGTTTGTTCAGAAGATGTAATGACAGCACGCTTTGCGTGGTTTGAAAAAGAAGTATTCGAAAGCATCATCCACAAAATTGCAGCACTTCCATTTGTTGATGCGCTCTACTTTGATGCAACAAACAAGCCGCCTGCAACCTTTGGATGGGAATAAATAGAACTAATTTTCCATCCGTGGAAAATTAGTTCTTGACGAGAACTTGCTGCGCAACTTCTCGCTCTACGATTTGGGGCTGTCCCAAAAGTTTAAAAATGTCACCTCGAGCATGGTCGAGAGGTCTATAAATTCTTGTAATACAAAGAATTATAGATTTCTCCGCTTCGGTCGAAATGACAAATTACTACTTATTGGACATCCCTTACCTTTTGGAGTTTTTAATTGGCTAAACGTACTTTGCCTATCAGGACTGTAAATGTTTTTTTTCTCGCTGTTATTGGACTTTTGTGTGTGGTGCTGGTTTATGCAGTAGTGCATCTGGCAATTCAATTCCAGCGCTATGCCAACATTTCAGACCAATATGCAGTTGTTTCACGGGCAGCACTGAATCTGCAGGAAGCTTCTGACTATCTTACGGATCAGGCAAGACTCTTTGTAATTTCCGGCGAGTATGAAAATCTGGAAAATTACTTCACTGAAACAGACCGTACAAAGCGAAGAGAAATCGCCGTAAAGGAAATTGAAGACAGCAAGGTTGATGAAATTTCCATCGGTTTTCTGAAGCAGGCGCTTTCTGAATCAAAAAAACTTGAAGACATTGAATACTATGCCATGAAACTTGTGATTGAAGGAAAAAAATACGACAAGGATCCTTCAAAAAAAATCCCTCAGGAAATTCAAAATGTAAAGCTGGCAGCTGAAGACGAAAATCTTGGCGAGGAATACAAGGTTGCAAAAGCCTGGATGATTCTCTTTTCCCAGGACTACATGGCACAAAAGAGCCGTATTTCTGACCTTAAATCCCAGGCCATTGCAGGACTTTTCCAGTCTTCAAAGCTTGTTCACGATGAAAGCCTGGTTGACCTTAAACAGATTTTCGTTCGGCTTATGCTGAACATTACTGGAATTTTCATCTTCAATCTGGTTTTCTTTGTGTTCATTGTGGCACTGGTAATCAGACCTCTTTACATGCACATCAAGAGCATCAGAAACGGAAAGAAGCTTAAGGAAACCAGAACAGAAGAACTGAATATTCTCAGCTCAACCTACAACCAGATGTTCGACAAAAATGAAGCCAATGAAGTTCTTTTGCGCCACAAGGCTGAGCATGATGAACTTACCTGGCTTTTGAACCGTGCTGCATACAACCAGCTGCTTACGGCCCTTACAGATACACCGGAACACATAGCCCTGATCATCATTGACGTGGACTTCTTCAAACTCATAAATGACAGCTACGGCCATTCTACAGGAGATCAGGTTTTGCAGAGAGTTGCCAGAACAATGGTAGAATGCTTTAGAACCACTGACCACATCTGCAGAATCGGTGGAGATGAATTTGCCATCATCATGACAAACTGTGACACTGATGACAGCAAGAATGTTGAGCTTATTACTCAGAAAATGCAGAAGCTTAAGGAAAAACTCATTGAAGGCAAGGACGGACTTCCTTCTGTAACTTTAAGCTGCGGAATCGATATAAGCCATGCCGGATACTCAAGACAGGTTTATGAGCACGCTGATCTGGCGCTGTACGAGGTAAAACGTTCTGGCCGCAATGACTTTGCAATATACCAGTGCTTGCCGGAAGAAAAACGTACAGCTTCAAATATCGACACGCTGTAATAAATATTTTTGGAGAGACAAATTTTAGTTCAAATCTGTTTCTCTATACAAATCTTTCATTTTAAATGTATAATTTTAAGATAAAATTTAATTTCGGAGTTTGATAAAATGGCTGACATGAACGACAAATCAGTAGCAGGAAGGAAGGTTTTCTTCGTCTGCCCTAGTTTCTCCATTGAAAGCACAGTAATCAGCCGTCTCCGCACTATGGAATACGAATGTTACGTTGTTGATGATTACAGAAAGGCAAAGAACCTTATGCTCGTCTACAAGGAAAGCATCTTCTACATTTCACCAGACTCTCAGCTTACAAGGGATGGCTGGAAAAACTTCATCAAGTCCGTTACAGATGACTCTGTTTTTGACGGCACAGATATTGGTGTAATCTCTGAAAATCTTGCACCAGCAAAGCAGGAAGATTTCGCAAAAGACCTTAAATTAAACGCAGGTTTCTTTGCCATGCTTGGAACAGAAAAAACTTTGCAGGAAGTTGTAAAATCTCTGGATAAGCTTGGTGCAAAGGGATTAAGAAAATATGTTCGAGTAAGCTGCATGGATGACGAAAAGGCTGAACTCTACTTCTTCACAAAAGATATGAAAATGTTCCGCTTTAAGCTCATTGATATCAGTGCTGTTGGAGTCGCCACAAAACTTCCAGCCAGTCAGGGTAACGCAGTATTTGTAAACCAGTTGATTTCAGACGCTAATCTTGTGCTCAAGCGTGGACAGGTTCCAGTCGTGGCAAAGGTTACAGCAATCAAGGCAGCTCCAGAATTTCTGCTGGTTGTAATGATGTTCACCATCGACACAGACAAGTCTTCGTTGGATCAGATTCACAGCTACGTAACAGATACATTGCAGAACAATATGGAATTTGCCATAAAAGGCTTTAATCCGGACAAAACAAACTACGACGCTCCACCAAAAAAGGCTAAGGACGAGAACGAGGCATAATTTTTAGAAGAGTCTTTCTGAAAATCTAAAATAAATTAAAAACCAAAAGTCTTCAGGCTTTCTTCATTGCTTACAACAGCCCAGGATGCGCCGCCGTCCTGGGCAACTTTTTTTAAATACTTTTCATAGGCAGCATAAACCTGTCCGGCATTTACAGCCTGAACTTTTTCAGAACGACGAAGATATGCAGTCTCAGAGCCAAAATATTCAAGACTTGAAATCATGTTTCCGGCAATTCCAGCGGCATTCTGGGATGAATTGAAAAGAATTGTGATGTATTTGTTCTTATATTGCTCCAGTTTTTTTTCAATTGTGCTTTCATCAAGAGAATTTATTGCATCAAAAATAACCTGCTTAAGATTTTTTGAATTGTTAGCCTTGTATGCAGAAATTGCACCCAGCAAATGTTTTCCACCCACAACGCCGGTTCCCATGAAATAAACTGCTCCGGCTTTCTCACGCACCTGTTCAAAGAAAATGTCATCAAGATACAAAGTCGCAAGAGCATAAGGAATATAATCAGAATCGTCTTTGTCCGGGCATTCGAAAAGACCTGCAATATAACCAGTTTCTCCCGCCTGCTGATTTGCCGCATAATTTGTGATTCCTTTTACAGAAGGCTTAGGAATGCTGGATTTTGAATAAGATTTTTTTTCAAGAGAAGCAAAAACTGTGGAAAGCTTCTTCGCAAATTCCTTGGTTTCGTCCACATTCATGTCAGCAACCACAAAAAATTTGATTCTGGAAGGATTCAACAGGGTTTCATAGTGTCTTTTCACCGCATCCAGTGTCAATTTAGAAATAGATTTTTCCTGAACCTGGGCAGAAACAGCATAAGGATGGTCCTCATAAGCCAGCTTAGAAAGCTCCAGTCCCAGCACACTTGAAGGATCAGCCTTTCTTGAAACCAGCGACTGATTTGCAAGATTGTAGAGCTGATCAAAATCTGATTCGGACATATTTGGATTTAAAATAGAATCAGCAAAAACATCCGTAACGAGATCCAGATCCCGAGCAATGCAGGTAAATCCAGCTATAGAATAATCCTTGCTGCAGGAAGAGATTGTGGAAAAGCTTTTTTCAAATTCCAGTCTCTGCAAGTCTTCGTATGAATAGTTTTTGCTTCCGTGAAATGCCAGATCAAAGGCAAAATCTTCAATTCCATCAATTTTGGAATCGTAGAGAACAACACCGCCTTCAAAAACCATGCGAAGAACCACCACCTTGCTGCCATGATTCTGCTTAAAGTAAACCGGAATACCGTTGGAAAGCTTTTCAGTGCGGAAGTCCACGATATTGTCAGCATAAAAAGAATTGCCGGAATTTTTTGAAGAAGCACAGGAAGCCAGGAAAAAAGTCAGAACACAGAAAAAAATTAAAAATTGAAATGCAAGAATTGAACTTCTGTCTTTTTTATATTTTCTTGAAAAAATCATATTTACCCCACGATTTATTTACGGCTCTGAGATTCACTCCGGGCTGCTTCACAAAACCAGAATGCAAATCACGAATTATGCATCTCTATTTGTTCCAGAAAGCATTTTCTGAAGTAATTTCGGAAAAACCATTCTTCTTGAATTCTTCGCCATACTTTGCCCAGATTCCAGGGCTTACAGTAACCAGAAGAACTCCATTTTTTCCTGAAATGTATTTGTTCACAAAGGCAACCACGTCTTCTTCCGTAACATTGCCAATGTTTTTGTCATAGCCAAAGAAATAGTCGCTGCCACAACTGCTCCATAATGAGGAAAGGTTGGAAAGTATTGAAGTGGCAGTTTCAAGCTGATAAACACGACTGTCTTCCAGCTGCTGCTTTATGGAATTCAATATGCCAGGCCTAAAGAACTTTTCCTTGTCCTGCATAATTGGCACAAGTTTTTTCTGAATAACTGAATAGAACTTCTCAACTTTTTCCGCTGGATTCAGTTCTCCCTGGTTCATCATCGCAGTAGCAATAGCGATTAAACCGCTGGCTCTGGCCGTTACATAAGATCCGGCAACATAATCTGAATCAGGAATGAAAAGAGATTTTTCTTCGACAAATGTGGTGGCAAAAACTTCCGAAGGATTCTGAACAAGTTTGCTCCACACATCTGCTGCGTATGTGTCTTCAGCATCAGTTTCTCCATCAGGACCACGGAGATAAAGCCCGGCCTGAAGCATTGAATCTGAGCTGCCCGGATTCACATATATTTTTTTCTGAAGCTTATTGAATGGAGTTTTTGTTGGAACCGGCTCGAATTCAACAGTTCCTTGAGGATTTTTCCAGTCACCGTAGATTTCCTTCACCCACTTGTAAACATCTTCATGGTGAACGTCCCCGCCAACAAAAATTGCAGAATTTCTTGGGACATAATAAAGCTGCTGCATTTTTTTTAAATCTGCAGGAGTGGCATTTTTTACAACATTCGGATCTCCGCCGGGATCAAGTCTCCAGGGACCAGCCGGAAAAAGCACCTTGTTCAAGCCGGATCTACGGATCTTGCCGGGGTTTGTAAAATCTGCGTTTATTTCAGAAAGCACAACATTCTTTTCGTTTTCCAGCTCAACTTCGTTCAAAAGCGGAGTTCGGATTGCATAGGACCAGAATTCAAGACCGTTTCTCACCTGTGAAGAAGGAATTGTAAAATAGTAATTTACAAGATCCAAACCTGTTGAGCCGTTCCTGTTAATTTCTCCCATTTTGCTCATCGCGTCAGTAACTTCAACCTGATTTGCGTACTTTGCATTGCCTTTAAAAAGCATGTGCTCGTAAAGATGAAAAAGTCCCGCAGTTTCAGGAGTTTGTGTAACAGCGCCTGCCCTCACACCAATTTCAATGTAAGCAAGTGGAGCCGCAGAATTTTCAGCAACAAAAATTTCAAGACCGTTTTCCAGAGTGTATCTGAACACACCCGGAAAATCAGTTTCCTGCGAATAGAAAGTAAAAATGGAAAAAAGAAACAAGAGAAAAAACGAACACAATTTTTTGCAGGAAAACTGCTTCAAAAATTTCAATTTTTCAATTCTCAATTTTCAATTCCCCATTTATCCTTTAACCAATCAAACAACGCAAATTGCAAATTACGCATTACGCATTGCGAATTAAAATAATTACTGGTTCAAAGCTGAAACCACAGCCATTACACCGGCACGGCCAACGGCGCTGGATTTTCCAACACCCCATTTTACAGTACCGTCTTCCTTTGTAATCTGAACATAAGCAACAGCCTGAGTGTCACTTCCTGCACCAAGAGAATGTTCGTGGAATGCAGAAATATTGAACTTAGGAATAGAAGTTTCTTTAAGAGCGTTAACAAAACCGTCCAAAGGACCATTACCAGTTCCACCGATTGTGATTTTCTCACCATTATATGTTACAACACCACGGATAGAAGCCATTTCCTGCTTGTCTGCATTCTCAACCAGTGTAGAAGCGTAATCAACAACTTCAAGCACGCTGCGGTTTGAAATGAACTGTTTTTCAAAGAATGCAAGAATTTCTTCAGGCTGAAGTTCACGCTGAGCTTTGTCGCTTTCTGCTTTGATTAAATCGCCAACAGCAGGCTGCATTGCCTTTGGAATTGCATAACCGTAGTTGTGTTCCAGAATAAAGCTTGAACCGCCCTTTCCAGACTGAGAATTGATTCTGATGATACCTTCGTATTTTCTACCGATATCTTTTGGATCAATGAGAATATATGGAACATCCCAGGTGTCGTTTTCAGCCATTTTGGCTCTTGCAGCAAGACCTTTTGCAATTGCATCCTGATGTCCGCCAGAAAGTGCTGTATATGCAAGACCGCCGGCATAAGGTGTGCGTGGAGGAATGTCCATTTTTGTATATTCCTGGTAAGCATCAGCAATGTCAGGAAGATTTGAGAAATCCAGCTGAGGATCAACGCCTTCAGAGAACATATTCAATGCAACAGTAACAATGTCCAGGTTTCCTGTTCTTTCACCGTTTCCAAACAAACAGCCTTCAACACGGTCAGCACCAGCCAAAAGACCAAGCTCACAAGAAGCAACACCAGTACCGCGGTCATTGTGGCAGTGTGTAGAAATAAGACAGCAGTCGCGGTGAGAAATCTTATCACCAAAATATTCGATTCTGTCTGCGTAAACATTTGCAGTGTAACATTCAACAGTTGAAGGCAGGTTGAAGATGATCGGCCTTTCCTTTGACCAGCCCCATTCGTTTCCTACAGCCTCACAAATTTCAATGGCGTAGTCAATTTCAGTCATTGAGAAGCTTTCTGGAGAATATTCAAGGCGAATCTTGTTGCGTTCTTCTTCAGAAAGATCCTTCATGCATTCCTTGATGATTTTTACACCGTCAACTGCAATCTTAATGATTTCTTCCTTTGACTTGTTGAATGTGTATTTTCTCTGAGCTGGAGAAGTTGAGTTGTAAATATGGAAGATTGCATTTGGTGCGCCTTTGATTGCTTCCATTGTTTTTCTGATGAGATGCTCGCGGGCCTGGCACAAAACCTGAATAGTTACGTCTTCAGGAATGTGGTTTTCTTCAATGAGGCGGCGGCAGAAGTCATATTCAGTGTCAGAAGCAGAAGGGAAACAAATTTCGATTTCCTTAAAACCGATTTTTACAAGAAGGTCAAAGAATGCAAGCTTTGTTTCAATTCCCATAGGATCAATAAGGGCCTGGTTTCCGTCACGAAGGTCAACCGAGCACCATACAGGGGCTTTTGTGATTCTGTTTGAAGGCCATTTTCTGTTTACAATAGGTGCTCCTTCAAATGGCTTGTACTTAGATGCATTCATTTTTTTGATCTCCTAAATTGGCACCACCCTGTCGGGTCGCTACGTCCGCCCTTCCGCTGTCGCTCCATTGTTTGCAGGCAAACAACTTCGGGGCTACCATCGCTGGTGCTTATAAAAAAAGCCTGATGCTAAAAAGCAACAGGCCTGTGAATTCTAAATAAAATAACACCACTACCTAGCTTTTAGCTGTTTTTCTGAGAAAGGTTAGATAGAAGTAGTAGTGTCATAAACATATCTATATTATGCAATTTTAATTAATTTTGTTCAATATGTGACAGAATTACATTTTTTCAGCAGGACAGATTTACGAAAATCTTCTTAAGCTTTGAATCGAATTCCTTTGTCTTAGGTCCCATTTCAGAAAGGAACTCATTGTCCATGATGCTTCCCAAAACTGCGTCCATTTCCCTTGCATTCCGGAAGGTTATCATTCTGAATTCGTCATCAAAGTCCTTCATCCTTGAAACCAGTGCAGAACCGTACATTTCTTCGTTCACCAGAGCCACGTCCCTCTGAATGTCTTCAAAGATTTCCTTTGTGAATTCAGCAATCGGGCGGGAATACAGCTTCTCCAGAAGATTCAGAGCATATGAAAGCTTCCAGTCTTCGTATTCTGATGCACAGATGTCATAGAATTCATGCACCTGCTGCCAGTTCTGAATTGAACATTCCTTGATTGCAGTAAAAAGCTCTGCCAGTTTAGGCTCAGGAATAATCTGTCCGCCCACATTGGCCCATTTTGTGCTAAGAGGAAGGGAAGAAATATATTCCAAATCGCTGCTGGAAAGACTTTCCTTGCCGGTTCTGTCACAATATTCAATCAGACAACGAACTGCAAAATATTTTGAAATTTTTCTGTATTCCTTATATGCGCGCACAGGCTTTCTGATGACGGCCCCGTATTTTTTCTGGGAACTTTTATCAACCATCATAAAATCTGCCTTTGGATTTTGATGAAGGAAATCCTTTGCCACCTGATAAAGCTCATCCTTATCCTTTGCGGCAAGAGCCTTTTCATCATTCTGTTCCACCAGATATTTTGCCGTAAGCTCTATGATTCTTCTAAGGGCAACCTCAACTTCCTGCATTGTGTCCGGCGCCAGAGGATCTGTCTCAATGTGCTGAACCTTTGTCACGCGCTTGTCACGGCTTGTAAACTTGGACTTGTTTCTGGCAACCGCATACATATTGTAGATGAACCAGTAAGCCGGAATAATCGTGATTTCCTTGCCGTCATTGTTGCTTGAAACAAGCGAGAACGGATACTGAATGTTAAGCTCATACTGATAGCTTCCTTTGGAAACCAATGTAAAGCTTGCAAATCTTGAGTTGTGCTTAAAGTCTGAGCAAAGTCCCGGCCAGAAGCCACGGCCCGCAAACATCTCACCGTCAGGAGCACGGGAGTTGTGATTTGAACCGATAGTAGCCCCGGAAGCAATGTTTGACTGACCGCACAGGGTTGAAGCAATAAGGAAGGAAGAGTTGTGGTGCTGCTCGTGGAAAGGGAAAATCAGGTTGTTCAAAATTTCACAGCAGCTGATGGTTGAGTTGTCTCCCAGAACGGAATTCAAAAGACGGGCACCATATTTAAGCTGGCAGTTTCTTCCGATTACAAAACGAACGGCCACAGCCTGATAGAAAACCTTGCTTGCATAGCCCAAAATTCCGTTCACCATCTCAACGCCTTCACCAATCTGGCTAGGCTCCTCTTCTGAAGAACAGATTGTAATATTCTTAAGCTTGAAGGCACCTTTTATGTAGGCACCGTCACCAATCTTAACATCTTTGAGCAGGGTCGTGTTCTTGATTACAACATCATTTCCCACAATGCCGTAGGTGTTAAGTTCCTTTGACTGGCCGTATTCAGTAAGGTGAATGAATTTCTGCTGAAGTTCTGCATCATCCCGGTATTTTGACCAGAGATAAGCGTCGGCTGGAATCATATCCTCAAATGGAAGCACAGCACGATTGTCATTTTCGTTACCAACGCCAATCCAGACGCGGTTCTTTTCAGGCTCACCATCTTTGATGATTCCGTTTCCAAATTTGGAATGGTTGGTGCAGCTCATTTCCTGAATGTTAAAGAGAATGTCGCGGTCACCAATCCTGTAGTTTGAAAGATAACGCACATTGCGGACAACAGAATCGTCACCAATCACAATATTTTCAAGATATGAATCGTAGAGACCTGCGTCCAGAACCAGATCATGATACTTCAGTGAGATTTTTTTCAGTTTTCCCACTACTAAAGTTCCATATATTTCACAACCGGAAATAAGCTCCGGATTAAATTCATTTTCATCAACCCAAACATTCTGCCAGCTTGAATCAGAATTTTTATTTGAAGCTTTGAGAATTTCAATTTCTGCAGAAGTTAAATGTCTTTTTCCCGAAAGAAAGTTTTCATAAAATTTTGGTAAGGTTTGTGCATTGCACTGAGTTGTAATAGAAACCATATTCCTTAAATTATAACGCATTTTTATTTAAATTCCATATAGTTTTGCTATACGGTAAAATTTCGATATAATCTGAATATATGAAGAAACTTTCTCTCGTCTTTTTCATTTTTTGCAATTTCTTTTTTCTGTTTTCGTTTTCACCGGCTGACATAACTCATCACAGCCTCAGAAACGGACTTGAAATTTATTTTTTGCAGGACACCTCAACTCCAACAATCAGAACGGAGCTTTCAATAGACGCTGGACTTTCCCAGCAAACTGAAAAAAATGCAGGCTACTTTGATTTTTACGCTCAGCTTTGCGGTGCCCAGATAAATCAGGATGATGTTAAAATCGTAAAAATTTCTTCACCGGAAGAATTTGAAAAGAATCTTCTGGAACTTTCTTCATTCATGAGGCCCTTGAACCAGTCCAGGCTTTCCGACGATTTTCTTAAAACGGCAATTTCCACAAAAAAATCCGCTCTGGAAGAATATTTTTCAAGTCCTGCAGGATTCATCAACAGCGCAATAGATTCAAAGCTTTTTCCAGAATTTCCATGGAAACGTTCCAGCGGAAGCATTCCTACCCTGTTCAATTCAAAATCGGTTTCAGAAAGCCGAGCACTTCTTTCAGAAATTTCAAAAAACTACTACGTTCCTTCAAAAACTAGGCTTTTTATAAGCGGAAATTTAACTGAGCAGTCTGCACTGGAACTTACGGAAAAATATTTTGGTGACTTCTATTCAGAAAACGGTGCAAAAATCAAAAACAGCACTGAAAAAAAGATGGAAGCAGCGGTTCTGGATGGGAAACTTGCAAAAAGCAAAAAATATGTGCTGTACGACAAGGAATTTTCGCCAGAAATGACACAAATCTGCCTTCAGTACAAGGACTTTACACAGAACGAGGCTAATCTGCTGGCTGCAGTTTGGGGTGATGATGGTTCAGAGTTCAAAAAAACTTTGCTAAAGCAACGGAATCTTAAAATTCTTGGAGCAGAATACATTGATGCAAGTTCGGCTCAGGATTCCATCAGTTCACGACTTATAATCCAGTCCCTTCTGGGCGTTGTGAAAGTATCGCCAATTGTTCAGGCGGATCTGTTTTTGAGCAAATCCCGGGAAACTGAATCAATTACTCAGGACTCAATTTCAAAAGCAATCAAAAAAAAGAGCAAGCAGAATGCAAAAACATATGAAAATTCATCACAAATAATGGAAAAGCTTTCTCAGTTCATTCAGGTTTGCAGCGAAGAGGATAAAATTCAGGCGTTTTTTAATCAGAATGAAAGGCTTGGAGAGGTTTCAGCGGAAAAGCTTGCAAAAAAACTTGAAGAAACTGAGCCTTATGTTTTTGTCTTTGTGAACGAGGACATTTATAAAAAGAACGCCGGAGAATTCAAAAAGGCAGGCTATACTGTTCTGACTGCGAAAAATTCAATCTGGTTCAATCAGGAAGAATACGCAAAGCTTCTCAACACAAAGGAAGAATCCCCAAAATCCTCGGTTCAGGAAGACATTCTGAATTCCGCTGAAAGATTCATCTTAAAAAACACAAGGGAAATCACAAGTCTGGCTCTGGAAAATGAAATTCCTGTGGTGCTTAAACAGAATCCCAACACAAAGGATGTGGAAATTTCTCTGATAATTGCCGGAGGTGATCTGCTTTTTGCTCAGGAAACACCGGGTCTGGCCTCTGTTCTGGCCGGTTCAATTGCTGTGAATGTTCAGAATCAGCTGGATTTGTTCTCAAGAAACGGTGCGGTTGAAGAAGATTCCTATTCGGTCAAGTCCAAGACCATTTCAACCCATTCCATAATTACTGTCAGCCTGCCTGCAAAAAGCCTCAACTTTGCGATTCAGGCGATGTACACTGCCCTTATTTTCTGTGACGTTACCCCGGCTGCTGCTGATGGAGTCACCTACGACCAAAGAACCCAGTGGAGACTTAAAACAGGTACAACAGAATTTCAGCTTTTGTGCCAGGCCATGAGAATTCTTTATGATGGAACAAAATATCCGCGGCTTTTTGAAGATGACAAGGACAAGCCTGCTGAAATGAATTTCACCAAAATTCTTGCGGCGTATCCTGCAGTTCTTGATGCAACCAGATTTTCCTTTGCAATCAACGGCGGCTTTTCAGATCAGGGAAAACTTCTGCTGTATCTGAACAAAACCTTTGGAACATTGGAAACTACTGCTGATACCCGTTTTTTTGAGACAGGCCTTCCCTCTCCGGAAATAAAGCCTCTGGAAAAATCCATAGCTCTGCGTCATCTGTTTTTGACTGACATTCCAAAAGAAAAGGCTGGTCCAATGCCTGCAGTACTCGTTCCAACCAAAAAATTTCTGGATCCGATCCTGTACTGTCTTAAAACTCCTGATCCTGACAGTCCTGACACAGCATTGTTCAACGCCCTTCTGCTGGAGCTTGGCGAAAAAATGAACCAGCGCTCAGTTCAGGCGGGAAGCACAAGTTTTGTAAAAGTGTCTTTGCCGGAGCTGGACATACCTTTTGCACGAATCACAGTTACAAACGTGGAACATACCGCAGCTTGCGACAAAATTTATCTGGAAAGTCTGAATGAAATCAAGGAAGAACTGAAAAAACAGCTGGCTCTGAAAAATTACATCGTAATTGATCTGGAGAAAAATCCACTTCTGGCACGGCTGTAAAATCATTGGATTATGAGAGTGATTGAAGAAGCAGGAACTACAGCCGGTGACACTGAAC
>JAGHUJ010000135.1 GCA_018064905.1 Candidatus Treponema equifaecale | reverse complement strand
ATTGAATCTGGAAAATATGATCACATCCGTTTGAACTATCCTAACGGTGATATGGTTGGACACACTGGTGTATTCAACGCTGTTTGCTGTTCTATGGAAGGAATGGATCTTCAGCTTGGTCGTCTTAAGGCTGCAATTGAAAAAGCTGGTGGTATCCTCTGTCTTACAGCTGACCACGGAAACTCTGATGATATGTACGAGCACAAGAAGGACGGTTCAGTTGCAATGGATGCAAACGGTGAGCCAAAACCAAAGACTTCTCACAGCTTGAACCCTGTTCCAGGCATTATCTATGACCCAGAATACAAGGGAGAATACGAACTTGAACTTAACAGCGGTTTGGGAATTTCTTCTTGGCCTTCAACATTGATGCAGCTCATGGGATTTGTGCCACCAACAGATTACGACGCTTCAATGCTTAAATTGAAATAAAATAATATGCGGCGGTTGCAATTTGTGGCCGCTGCCGGGTTTTACCAATGGCAGATAATGAAGTTTTTATTTCTGGATTTGACAAAGCCAGGGATGTTGATTTAAGAATTTCTCTTTCTCAGGACGATGAGCTTCCTGGTGTGTTGAATGTTGTTTTGGTTGGTCGAATTGACAACTACAATACAGCGTTCTTTCAGGAAAAGATGAAGCTTATTTTGCAGGAAGGCCACAAGAAGCTGCTTTTCCGTTGCGCTGCATTGGAATATGTGTCTTCTTCTGGATTCGGTGTCTTTGCAAATTATTTTCCTATGGTGAAGGAGCAGGGCGGAGCATTTGTTTTTATTGATGTTCAGCCAAAGGTTCATGAAGTTTTCAAGCTGCTTGGATTTGATCACCTTTATGGAGTTGCTTCTGACAAATATGATGTAGAGCGGCTTTTTACAGATGCTGCCCGAAAGACTCCAGAGGTTTTTCCAAAGTCCTTCAGATGTCCTTCTTGTGAATCAGCATTGAGGGCAACAAAACCTGGAAAATTCCGCTGCTCTAAGTGCAAGATCATCATCAAGGTTGATGATGATGGTGTTGTTACCATAGTGTAAAAATGTGCAGGCATCTTGAAAAAGTATTTTCTTTTGTTGTGCATTTTGTTATAATTCTGAAACCAAAAATTTTTAATGGAGTATCTTTATGAGACTTGCAAATCGTTTTAGACCACAGCACGTTGTAAACAGAACTACAAAAGCTAATTCTACAAAAAACGCTAAGAGAATCTCTGCTAACCAGGCTCTTCTCAAGGCTTTGGCTGAAGCTGACAAAAGCTCAAAGTAATTAAAGTAGATTAAACTTGCTTTACTAAAGAGGCCGCTTTCCGTTGTATTTGCGCGAAGGCGGTTTTTTTGTTTTAAATTCCTCATCATTCTTTTCTGTTTTTTTGATTCTTCCTTATTTACAAATCAAATATATTTAACTGTGATACATTTCCCTTCATTTTATTTACCATGACCTTGCTTGGTTTGAGTGGCAATTTGAACCTTCAACTCAAGTAAGGGGGTATAGTATGCAACTTAAATTCTACTATTGCAGGCACTGTGGCAAAATCATTGCCATTGTGAAGGACAGTTCAGTTCCAACTATTTGCTGTGGTGAAGAAATGGTGGAATTGATTCCGGGTGTTTCTGACGGAAACGCAGAAAAGCATGTGCCGGTTATAAAAGTAATGGGAAACACTGTTACAGTGACAGTGGGTTCAAAAATCCATCCAAGTGAGGAATCTCATTATATTGAGTGGATTTTGCTGCAGACTGACCGGGGAATTCAGCAGAAGTGGCTGAGACCTGGAAATGCGCCTCAGGCAGATTTTGCGATTATGACCGGTGAAAGGGTTGAAGCAGCCTATGAGTACTGCAATGTTCACAGATTATGGAAGGTGGACAACAAATAAGGATGCAAAACAAATTAGGAGGATTTTATGAAAAAAGAAATTTTTAATCTGCTTAATACTCAGGTTCAGAAGGAATTTGAATCGGCCTACATCTATCTGTATTTTGCCTCATATTTTGATGCAAACGGACTTTGTGGTTTTGGAAACTGGTACAAGATGCAGGCGCAGGAAGAAATCAGCCATGGAATGAAAATCTATGACTATCTGCATGAGACTGATGAAACTCTGCGCCTGCTTCCAATCGGAGCACCAGATCTTGAAACTGACAGCATAATTCAGGTTCTGGAAGAAACTCTGGAGCACGAAGAATATGTCACCGCACTGATAAACACAATCTACGCTGAAGCTGTGAATGCTCACGATTACCGCACCCGTAATTTTCTGGAATGGTTTATTTCGGAGCAGCGGGAAGAGGAGGCGCAGGTTCAGGTGCTGATAGAAAAATATTCGCTGTTCGGTACCGAAGGCTCTGGTCTGATGCTTTTGGATAAGGAACTGTCCAAGAGGTGCAAATAGGTTAAGGAAGGTGGCAGGTTCAGCCGTTACTCATTTCACATAGCAGCTTTTATGAAGTGAGCACCGCGGATTGAACTTGCCGCCGCAGTTTGTGCATTTTTCAAGTTCAGAGTATTCATTATATGAAAATAATTTTCCACAGACACCGCACATAACGGTGTCTTTTTCTTTTGAATCCATTGGCAGAAATTTGTGGTCTTCCAGCTCGTCGTGACATTTGTAGCAGGAATACAGCTTACGGCACTGTCCGCAGCGGTTTGCGATTATGTCCAGCTCTGTGTGGTAATGCTGGCACCGGCCCTGATCGTCAGTAAGTTTTCCGAAAATTCCTCTGGAAGTAATGTTCATTTGTAAACCCTTCTGAAATAATTGTTAACCATTATAAAATAAAATAGGTTGACAATAAAGTCATTATTGGGTAATTTTATAAAAAAGCGAGGACAAGAATGAATAAGACTGTATTGAGATCAGCAATCGTGGCATTTTTCGCCGCAATAATCTGTGCCACAAGTTTTTTTAGAGTGCCAATTCCGGGGCTTCAGGCTGGAATCGTAATTCAGAATGCAATGTGTGTTATGACGGCCGTACTTTTAGGTGGAATCTGGGGCGTGGCACCAACAGCACTTTTTGTTGTTGTGGGCGTATTGGGGCTACCTGTTTTTGCCGGCGGACAGGGTGGTTTTCAGGTACTTATGAACATTAACGGTGGTTATCGTCTGGGCTGGGTGTTCGGTGCTCTTTGTGCAGGTCTGATTGCAGGTCGTCCAAGTCTTGAAGAAAAGCATATTTCCGTAAAATCTGTGGTTCGTCTTTCAATCGCAGTTCTTGCAGGTCTTTTGTTGCTTTATTTCCCTGAAATTTTCTATGTAATTGGGTTCAAGCACGCTGAACTTGGTGTTTCAGGCTCTATCAAACTTTTCGTAACAGCTTTCTTTGTACCGTTCCTTCTGGTAGACTTCCTTAAGGGAGTTGTTGTAATTCTTTTGTCACTAAAGATTCGTCCTGTAGTGGCACAATATCTTTATGAATAAAATAATAATTGATCACGTTTCTAAATCTTTCTCTACTGCTGAAGGTAAAAAGCTTGCAGTGAATGATGTTTCATTTAGTTTGGATGAAGGTACATTGACTGTAATTGGCGGTGAGAATGGTTCTGGAAAAAGTGTTTTGATGAACATAATTTCCGGCCTGGAAAAACCGGATTCGGGAACAGTCACCTGCTATGGAAAAGCTGGACTTGTCTTTCAGGAGGCGGATACACAGATTCTTGGTGAGACACCTCGTGAAGACATCAGCTTTGGTCCAAAAAATCAGAAAAAGTCCAGGAAAGAAATTGCCGCCGCCGTTGAAGATGCTTTGAATCAGACTGGACTTGTGGCAAAGTCTGACTATCCTGCCAGATTTCTTTCCGGTGGTGAAAAACGCCGCCTTGCAGTAGCCTGTATGCTTGCAATGGACTTGCCAATAATCATTTTTGATGAACCTTATGCCAATCTGGATTTTGGCGGCGTAAAGCAGGTGAACGCGCTCATTAAAAAACTAAAATCAGAAGGTAAAACAGTAATTATTCTGAGCCATGAGCTGGAAAAATGTCTGGGGCTTGCAGACCGTTTCATTGTGCTTTTCCGCGGAGACAAAGTGTTTGACGGAACTCCTCAGGACGGTTTGAAGGAAAATCTGGAGCTGTGGAATATCAGAAATCCTTTGACTTCATACACTCATGTTCAGGATCTGGTCTGGTAAGATGAGCAGTTATTCAGCCTTCAGCTACAAGGCAGGCAGCACTTTTGTTCATAAAATTCCAGCCTGGTGCAAGATTCTCTTCATTCCTGCCTTAAATATTGCAATTTTTTCTCTGAATTTTAAGGTTGCCCTGGCTTTTATTTTCCTTCAATTCATTCTTTTCTGCTTTTTAAAATTCACAGTTGCAGAACAGCTGGCAGATCTGACTCCTGTAATCTGGTATGGCGTTTTCATGTATTTGATTGGATTTTTTTCTGAAAGCTTCATGAATTATACCCAGCACCTTCAGCCAGATTTGTTTTCTTCTATATATATAGGCGGAAGAAAAGCTCTTTTTGATGTGCATACTTTTTCAATCGTGGTTAAATTTTTCGCCTGTACCCAAAGTGCCTCCCTTATGTTCAAAACTTCCACATCTTTGCAATTAAAAGAAGGAATTGAGCTTATTGAACTGGCAATACGACGTTTTCTTCCCGTAAAAAAGGAAGCAAAATTCGCCGTGGTAATCTCTATGTTCATCAACTTTATTCCGGCTGTATTCAAAATGTGGACTCAGCTAAAACGGGCCTGGTTTGCAAGAAACGGTAAAAATTCTTTAAAAATGTTCCTTGTGCTGATTCCAGTGCTTTTTTCAGTTGGGTTGAAGTATGCTTTTGACACAACCAAAGCCATTCTTAATCGAAATAAATAAACTGAATTTGTGACTTTTCTTATGCCGGTTCTGATCGATTCTTAAATGAAGATTGGTTCCGGC
>JAGHUJ010000179.1 GCA_018064905.1 Candidatus Treponema equifaecale | reverse complement strand
CACGTTGAAATTTTACAGAATATGTTTTGGATTTGAGGAACCCGGAATTGCAATAAAACCAGACTGCAAATGCCATCGGACAAGAACCTGTGCAGAAGTTTTCCCGTGAGCTTTTGCAATTTTCTGAATCACAGGATTTTCCAGATGTTCCTTTGTGTTTCCTCTTCCACCAAATGGATAATAACTTTCTATATAAATATTATTTTTCTGACAAAAGGACTTAAGTTCTTCTTCCTGATTAAAAATGTGATTTTCGTTCTGAACAACAGCAGGCTTGATTTCAAAATCAAAAAAATGTCTGACAGCTTTTTCTGTGTAAAAGTTTGAAATTCCAATTGAACGGATTTTTCCCTTTTTTTGAGATTCAATCATTTCCTTGTAAACTTTGTCATCGCTGGCGTTACCTCCGCTTTGATGAAGCAGACATAAATCAATGTAATCAACGCCAAGTTTTTTCAAGGAATCTTCAATGTCACTTTTTTGATTCGATGACCAGGGAACAATTTTTGTTGTTATGAAGATTTCCGCACGAGTGCAGATTCCTTCTTTTACAGCTTTTGAAACGGCATTTCATACCCTGAGTTAAGTTTCACTGATTTTTTCATTGCAATTCCTGCTTCATTAAGGAACTTTTTCACATCGACTATTTTCCTATGAGCCTGAGCAATTCTATTTGTTGAATAGGGATTTTCCAGTTCAAGTTCAAAAATATCACTTTGACTTTCTTTTGAAATTCGCTGGGCTAGTTCCTTTGTCGTTCCAGTTAACCTATAAAAAACCACAAGAGATTTTGCATTTACGTTATTCACCACAGAAAACAAAACTAAACAAGTTAAAAGTGTTTTTTTCATATTTTCTTCTTATATGTGGCTTCCCCCAAGCTTTGCTTGGGGTCGGGTGTTCCGTGGCTTGCTGACGCGCGGTGCGCCGCAACAAGTTGCTCTGCACTTGCCTGCGGCAACCACTCCATACCCTAAGCTATTTACATTACTTCAAATTGCTCTCAAAAAAATTCTGCAATTTTTCCCATGGAATAAAGTTTCCTTTTCCGCCATCATATAAATCACAGTGAGTTGCACCAGGAATAATCATCAGTTCTTTGTTTGAAGTTTATTTGCTGTCTTTTACCATATTGTTAAAAGCAGTTTCACCAAAATAACGACTGTGGGCTTTTTCACCATGCACAACAAGAACGGCACTGCGAATTTCGTTTGTGTAAGGAAGAAGTTTATTATTCAAAAGTGAAGTTCCAGCTGATGCATTCCAGCCCATATTTGAATTCAACGATCGTGGATGATAGCCTCTTTCCGTTTTGTAATAATCCCAATACTGCTGAAAAAATCCTTCTTCACTAGGTCTGACCTTTGGAAGTCCCCCGCCGTTTTTATACGAACCGTTTTTGTAATCTTCAGTTCTCTGCTTGTTCAAGGCAACTCTCTGTTCATAGCGTGCTTCTTCTGAATCTGCTGAATCAAAATATCCGTTGGCAGCGATACGAGTCATATCGTACATTGTCATTACTGCAGTTGCTTTAATTCGTGTGTCAATTGCAGCGGCATTCAAAGCCATTCCGCCCCAACCGCAGATTCCAATGATTCCGATTTTTTCTGGATCAACATTTTCCTGAACGCTCAAGAAATCTACAGCAGCTTGAAAATCTTCCGTGTTGATGTCAGGAGAATTCATATAGCGAACATTTCCACCACTTTCACCACAGAACGATGGATCGAAGGCGATTGTAATAAACCCACGCTTTGCCATTTCATGAGCGTACAATCCCGAACTCTGTTCTTTTACAGCACCAAATGGACCTGAAACAGCAAGGGCTGGAAGTTTTCCTTTTGCATTTTTCGGTGTGTACATATCAGCCGCCAACGTGATGCCAAAGTGATTTGTGAATGTCACTTTTTTGTGTGATACAGATTCGTCGAGTTTGAAAGTTTTGTCCCATTTTGAATCGAGTTTAAGTTTTTCCATTTTAACCCC
>JAGHUJ010000184.1 GCA_018064905.1 Candidatus Treponema equifaecale | reverse complement strand
GCTTCTGGGTTGATAGCGTAGAGACGTCCGTCTTTTCCGAACTTCATCCAAGCGATATCATCACCGATTGTTTCAACTTTCCAACCTGGGATTGTTGGGATCAACATAGCCAAGTTTGTTTTACCACAAGCTGATGGGAAAGCACCTGTTACGTACTTAACTTCGCCCTGTGGGTTTGTGAGTTTAAGGATAAGCATGTGTTCAGCCAACCAGCCTTCTTCGTGTGCAAGTACAGAAGCAATGCGGAGAGCGAAACATTTCTTTCCGAGGAGAGCGTTTCCGCCGTATCCAGAACCGTAAGACCATACGAGATGTTCTTCTGGGAACTGAGAGATGTATTTCTGTTCAACTGGAGCACAAGCCCAAACACCGTTGTCTTTTTCTCCGTTGTTAAGTGGTTTACCAACTGAGTGGAGACATGGGATGAAGTCATCACCGAGGTACTGCCAAACTTTTTCGCCGGCACGTGTCATGATGTCCATGTTGAGAACTACGTATTCAGAGTCTGTAAGTTCAACACCGCACTTAGCGATTGGTGAACCGAGTGGACCCATACAGAATGGGATTACGTACATTGTACGACCATGCATACATCCCTTGTAGAGGCCTTTCATTGTAGCCTTGAGTTCTACAGGGTCGATCCAGTTGTTTGTTGGACCAGCTGCTTCCTGAGTTTTAGCAGCGATGAATGTTCTTTTTTCTACACGAGCTACGTCAGAAGGATCTGAACGGAACAAGAAGCTGTGTGGTTTTTTAGCCAATGGAGTAGCGAGACCAGCGTCTACACATTTTTTTACGAGTGCATCGTATTCTGCTGCTGAACCGTCACAAATTACAACATTGTCTGGTTCACACATCTTAACGCATTCTTCAACCCATGCCTTGATTTTAGCATTGGCGATTTCTGCAACTGTTTTAATAGCCATTATAAATGCTCCTTAAAAATGATTTGGAAGAATTATATTCTTTTTTCTTTCGGTTTTCAATTGGAAGAGTTTAAAAATTGCATTTTTTAATATTCAGTTTTGAAAAACAAATTTTACACCCTGCCATTTTCAAGAAGTAAAAATCATTAACTAATAACTAAATTTTATAACAAATTTGTAAATTTATGTTCTATAATTAAACAACAAGGAGTAGTTAAAAAATTGAAAAAAAATCGTATTTCCATGGCTCTTCAGAGTGTTTTGGGGGCTTTGATTCCGCTTATTGTTGTTGCTGTGACCATTACAGTTTCATTTTCTACACTTACTTCACAAGTGGTGGTAGATTTTGTAGGTGAAAGAACCACATCCACAACCACACAGCTTTCCGACTCACTGGTTCAGGATTTGACACCTATCCAGGTCAAGCTTGAAGATTTTGAATGCATTGCAAAAAATGAACGGGACAGAGACAGCCTTGATACTGCCATTCGTGGTATCGCCGTCAACCTGACCCACTGTACTTCATTTTATTTTGCCACAAAGCAGGATTGTTTTTCTGGACTGGAAGACGGTTTTTATCTTGATACTTCTGACTGGATTCCCGATGAAGGATGGATTCCTCAGCAGAGAGACTGGTACAAGGATGCTGTCAAAAATGACGGAGCTATTGCAGTCAGTGAACCTTATGTTGATTCAATGACAAACGAACTTTGCGTTACTTTCTCAAAGGCAATCCACGACAACAACCACGAACTTTTAGGAGTTGTCAGTGCAGATTTGATTCTTAACGAACTGTGCAATGTTGTTGAAAAAGTCCACGCTTCTGAAAACGATGAAGTTCACCTGATTACTGACAATGGCTTATACCTTACAAACAATGATTCGTCAAAAATCATGGAAGCAAATTATCTGGATGAAACAAAGGTATTTGATGGTGGCGTTTCAAGAAATGAATATCTGTCAGGAGAAACAAAGAATTTCATTGTAAACAACCGCTACTATGCAGTTCAGAAATTAAAAGGACTTCCATGGTTTGCAGTTGTTGAAGGCCCTATTTCAGACTTCACAGGCTACTATCAGAAACGAATATTCTACATTTTCATCCTTATCATAACATTGGGTATCATTTCTTCTATTTTTATCTTTGTCTTTACGAGAAAAACAACTTCTGCCTTCAGAAAACTTTCTTCATCTTGTACAAGACTTGCAGAAGGCGACTTTACGGAAGAATTTGTAAGCTACCACATAAAAGAAGCCAGTGAACTTTCTATGGGCTTCAAGAATTTCAGCGACGGTATGAAAAACCTCGTCAAAAAAATCAGTGATGCAAGCAATGTCGTTTCAAATTCATCGGAAGAACTTTCCGGAACCGCTGAAAACATTGGACACAGCGTTGATTTGACAAAATCTTCTATTGAAGGTATGAACCAGGCCGTTCAGAACCAGATTTCTGCAATGAATTCAGTTTATCAGAACGTAAATTCCGTTGTTCAAAAGGTAAACAACCTTGCAGATGAAGTAAAAGGCCAGAACGACATGATCATTTCTTCTTCAAGCAACATTGGCGACATGATGGAAAAATTCATGGCAATTACAAGGGAAATGGAAACTGTTTCAGATAAGGTTGAGCAGCTTGTAGGTCTTTCTCTGGACAATAAAAAGGAACTTGAAGATTCTGTAAAGCTCATCAAAGTTGTTCAGGCTGAAAGTGGAAGCCTCCTTGAAATGAACAAAGTAATTTCCAGCGTTGCAAGTCAGACAAACCTTCTTTCCATGAATGCGGCAATTGAAGCAGCCCATGCAGGTTCAGTTGGTGCAGGTTTTTCTGTTGTTGCAGAAGAAATCAGAAAGCTTGCAGAAACAACTTCAAAACAGGCAAAAGATTCCACAGCTTCACTCAAATCTATCCAGAGCAAAATCAACAATATCACCGACTCAAGTACAAAGGTTGAAGAATCCTTTGGTGAAATCATTGGCAAGATAGAAAACATTTCTGAAGTAGTAACAACCTTGACCGGTTCCGTTACTGAACAGGGCAAAAAAGCCAACAGCGTACTTTCTTCACTTTCAAACATGAAAAACAGTTCTGAAAAAGCTGCTGAGGATGCGGTAAAAATCATTCAGAGCACTCAGGACTCCCTTGATTCATGTGCAGAAATGAAAGAACGAAGCAAGGAAGTTGAAGAGAACATCAAGGTCTGCTCAGAAAGCATTTCAAACCTTAAAAATGCAGAAAATCAGGTTGTAGAAAATTCAAACGAAACTCAAAAATCAGTTGAGGAACTTTCTGAAGCCATCGGCAAATTCAAGGTTAACTAAAACAAAAAGCACTGTGGTTGAGGCATTCAAAACCACAGTGCTTCACCTCTTATCTGTAGAATTCTGAAATTACCTTTTCCAGATATTCCACATCTTTGATTCCGGCGCTTTCATAAGGTGAATGCATTGCCCACTGTGCCAGGCCTATGTCCACACATGGAACAGAAACCTGGCTCTGGCTGATGTTTCCAAGGGTTGAACCGCCGGCCACATTGGAATTGTTGGTATAGATCTGATATGGAACCTGTGCCTTCCTGCAGATTTCCTTAAAAAAGGCTGAACTGAATCCGTCGCTGGTGTATTTCTGAGCCGCATTGAATTTAATTACGATTCCACCGTTTGCCACAGGTCTGTTGACTGGATCTGCCTTTTCCACATAATTCGGGTGAACAGAATGGGCATTGTCCGCGCTTACCATAAAGCTTTTTGAAAGACGGAT
>JAGHUJ010000114.1 GCA_018064905.1 Candidatus Treponema equifaecale | reverse complement strand
ATTGACGGCCGTGAACCACATTCACTTTTGATAGAAATGTTCAGTGACCGCGGAATCGGTACTATGACTTACTAATTTGTCATTTCAAGTGTAACAAATGTCATTTCGAGCGTAGCCGAGAAATCTACTTTCAATATTATTGCAGATTTCTCCATTCGCTTTGCTCAGTCGAAATGATAGGTAAAAATTGGAGAATAAAATGGGAAGCAAGACTGTTGTTAATAATTATGGATCTTTTGATGTTACTTTTACTCATGGACAGGGCTCTACTTGCTATGATGTAAATGGAAAAAAATATATCGACTTTCTGGCTGGAATTGCGGTAAATGCTTTGGGCCACAATTATGAGCCGCTGGTAAAGGCGATTCAGGATCAGGCTGCAAAACAGATTCACATCTGCAACTATTTTGTAAGTGATGTGGGCGTGGAATTTGCTCAGGAGCTTTTGAAGGCTACAGGTTTTGAAGGCGTTTATTTTGGAAATTCCGGTGGTGAAGGAAACGAAGCTGCAATCAAACTGGCAAGAAAGTACGGCTATTTGAACGGTGGTGAAAAACGCCGCGTAATCTACACTCTGGAATCTTCTTTCCACGGAAGAACAATGGCTACTTTGACTGCTACAGGCCAGGAAAAATTTCATCCTGCCTGCTTTGCTCCTTATGTTGAAGGCTTTAAAACAATCAAACCAAATGACTGGGAAGCAATTAAGACAGCATTTGATGACACAACTGCAGCCCTTTTGATTGAGTGCGTTCAGGGTGAAGGCGGTGTAAACCTTATTGATCCTGAATGGGCTAAGGCTGCTGCAAAAGCTGCCCGTGATGCTGGTGCAATTGTTATGGCTGATGAAGTTCAGACTGGTTTTGGTAGAACTGGAGTTCTTCTTGCTTCTGATGAGCTTGGTTTTGAGCCTGATGTTGTGAGCTTTGCAAAAGGCGTTGCAGGCGGTGTTCCAATGGGTGGAATTTTGTTCCGCGGAAAGGCAAATGAAGTGTTCAAGGCTGGCGACCATCAGTCTACATTTGCCGGAAATCCTCTGGCCTGTGCTGCAGGTCTTGTTGTTCTGAAGGAATTGCAGAAACCTAGCTTCCTGGATTCAGTTAAGGAAAAGGGTGAATATATCAGAAAGGAAATTGCTTCCTGGAAATGTGAAAGCCTTGGTGAAATCCGCGGCAAGGGACTTATGATTGGTGTTGATGTGGTTGATCCAAAATCAGCGCTGGAACTGGAGAAAAAACTTCTTGAAAATGGTCTTTTGACTTCAACAGCAGGAAGAAACACTCTCAGAATGGTTCCGCCTTTGAACATTTCATATGAAGAAATTGATGAAGGCCTTAAGATTCTGAAAAAAACACTGGAAAATTTTTAGTGTAAAAGGGGGCGCCGCCTGCAATAGCAACCGGCGCCCCCTTGTGCTATAATGTTCCATTATGGAACAGACTGTTTATGTTTTTGGGCACAAAAATCCTGACACAGATTCAATCGTCAGCGCAACTGCATTTGCCCATTTAAAGAATCTTCTTGGTGAAAAAAGCTACAAGGCTGCCCGCGCCGGTCAGCTCAATCCTCAAACAGACTATATTTACAAAAAATTCGGAGTAACACCACCTGAATTCATTCCTGACCTTCTTCCAAAAGTTGGCTTCTATATGCACAAGGGTGCCACTGTTGTAGATGAAATGGATTCCCTCTGGAATGCTGCTTCTGTAATGCGTGACAGCAACCGTCGAGTTCTTCCAGTTGTGGACAAGGAAGGTCATTACAAGGCTTTGCTCAGCTACAACTCATTTTCAAAGAACGTTTTTGACATTCTTGATCCTTCCCATCACATTTCTGTTTTTTCAAATGTAAGACTCATGTGCGACACCCTTAAAGGAACCTTCTGCAGTCAGCATGAGATCGATGAAATTCACAAATACAGAATCATTTCCGGGGCCACAAGTTTTGAGTCATTCAAGATTACTTTGGAAACCCACCTGCATGAAAAACTTGTTGTTGTTACTGGTGACCGCGAGGATGTTCAGATGCTTTGTGTTCAGCATGGAATCAAGGCTCTGATAATCAGTGGCGGACGTGTTCCTGGGGATAAGGTTGTGGAACAGGCCAAGAAAAATGGTACTACAGTTATTGTAAGCTCTTATGATACAGCCTCAACTGCAATGCTGGTAGTTTATTCCACACCTGCAACAGTAATGAGCGACCATTCAATCAAGCCGCTTAAAGAAGGTGACCTTATTTCTGCAATCAAAAAGCAGGTTATGGACAGTCCTACAAGACTTCTGCCGGTTGTGGACGGAGACAATAAACTTGTGGGTGTTATGAGCGAAATTGACTTTCACCGGGAACCAAGTGTTTCTGTTGCCATGGTTGACCACAATGAAATGACACAGGCTGTGGATGGTCTGGAAAATTATTCAATCGTGGATATTGTTGACCATCACAGAATCGGAACTGTAGGCACTAAGCTTCCAATTTCGTTCATCAATCAGCCGGTTGGTTCAACTGCCACAATCGTTTCAAAACTTTACAAGGATGCAGGTTTTGTGCCTTCACGGGAAATTGCAAGTCTGCTGCTCTGCGGAATTTTGAGCGATACATTGATCTTAAAATCAGCCACAACAACAAAGGTTGATGAAGATACAGCAGCTTATCTGGCAGAAATTGCAGGGGTTGAAGTTCAAGTCTTGGGTGAAGAAATCATCAGGGCCGGAAGCAGAATCGGTGACAGAACTTCTTATGAAATCATCAATCAGGATATGAAGGAATACAAAGAAGGTGGAGTTATTTACACTGTCAGCCAGATTGAAGTTGACGGAGTTGATGAAATCATCAGCAGAAAGAATGAATTCCTTGATGACCTGGAAATTGCAAGACGAAGCCATTCAGGAATTTTCAGTGCATTGCTGGTTACGGACATTGGTTCACTCAGTTCTGTTATGCTGGTTGCCGGTGACAAGGCTGTTATGCCATATATGAATTTTCCAAAACAGGAAGAGAATGTGTACTTCCTGAAAGATGTGGTAAGCCGCAAAAAGCAGCTGGTTCCGCTTCTGACAGAAATTTTGGGAAGCTTTGGCAATTAGTGCAGCTTTCCAGCAGATGACTTTCCAATGCTTTGCAAATAATGTGCGTTCATTTATAATGATACAATAATATTTTTAATAGAAGGTAATTTTATGGCTTTGACTAGCGTTTCACCAATCGACGGCAGATATGAAGGAAAAACAAAGTGTCTTCAGGGATATTTCAGCGAAATGGCTTTGATGAGATACCGCATTTATACAGAAATCAACTATCTCATTAAGCTTCTTGAAACACCAATGCTTAAGGAGCGCGTGAAGATTTCTGTAGATACTGCAAAACTTCGCTCAATCATCGAAATTTCTGAAGAAGATGCAAAAATCATCAAGGCTTTTGAAACTACTGGTTATGACGGAACACCTGCTACAAATCACGACGTAAAGGCAATTGAATATTTCATCAAGAGAAAGATTCACGAAATGGGAATGGATGAAATTCTTGAATATGTTCACTTCGCCCTCACTTCAGAAGACATCAACAACATTTCTTATGGACTTATGATCCGTGATGCTGTGAACAATGTTGTGGTTCCTGAAATTCTTTCAATTTATGGAAAACTCTATAAACTTGCTGTTGAGCACAAAGACCTTTCAATGCTTGCCAGAACTCATGGTCAGCCGGCAACACCTACAACTTTCGGAAAGGAAGTGCTGGTTTTTGTAAACAGAATCAAGGAAGAACTGGCTCAGCTTTCAAACATCGACATTCTTCTTAAGCTCAACGGTGCTACTGGTGGATTCAATGCACACAACTTTGTTTTCCCTGAATTCGACTGGATCAACTTCAGCCACGAGCTCATCAATTCTTTCAACGCTGAAATCACACCGCTTGAAAACGAATACATGCACACAAAACCTCTTAAGGTTCGATTTAATCCGATTACAGCTCAGATTGAGCCACATGACTCATATCTCCGTGTTTTTGACGGCGTAAAGAGAATCAACAACGTGCTTACAGACTTTGCTATGGACACATGGCGCTACATTTCTGACGGATGGATCAAGCAGCGTGCAGTTGCAGGTGAAATCGGTTCATCAGCTATGCCACACAAAGTAAATCCAATCGACTTTGAGAATGCTGAAGGAAGTTTTGGAATGGCAAACGCAATGTTCGAATTCTTTGGAAGAAAACTCTGTATCAGCCGTGTGCAGCGTGACCTTACTGATTCAACTGTAGAAAGATATATCGGCTGTGCTTTTGCTCACTCAATGACTGCTTATGCCAGCTTGCAGAAAGGCTTGGGCTAGATTGAAGTAAATGCTGATAAAATCACAGAGGCTTTGGAAACAACTCCAGAAGTTTTGGCGGAAGCATACCAGAACCTTCTTCGCATGAGCAATGTAGACAAGCCTTACGAGCGCCTTAAGGAAATCACACGAGGAAAGAAAGTTACAATTCAGGACTTCCACAACCTTGCAAAGAACCTTGACGTTGCTGAAGATGTAAAAGCAAGACTTCTCGCCGCAACACCACTTACATACACTGGTTTGAGTGGAAAAATCGTAGAGCAGTTTGAAGCAAAAATAAACTAAGCAGAACTTGCGGTGGTTCAGGTGTTCTAAACTGCCGCATTTTTTTCTGCAGCGGTCATTATAAAAGGTTAAATGATCGCTGCAGCAGTTTCTTTACTTGTTTTTCTTGATCCAATTCCTTGGGCTTAGACCTGTGTTTTTCTTGAACACGTTTGAAAAATAATTCTTGTTCTGAAAGCCCAGCTTGCCCGCAATTTCTTCCATTGTAAAGGTTCCCAGAGAAAGCATGTTTTTTGCCTGTTCAATTTTGAGCTTTTCGTGGAAAGTCTGAACAGAAAGTCCCGTAACTTCCTTTGTTTTTCTTGTAAGATAGCTTTTGCTTACCATAAAATAATCCGCCATCTTCTGAAGATTTGTCATCTCACCAATATTTTCCAGCAAATAATTTGTAATCTGCTTTGAAGTGAGCCTTGTGCGTTTTGAATCGTCCTCTGTTTTGTAATCTGCCACATCATTTATCTGTTCGCGGCTGATTTCGTAATTTGAGCTTGGGTTCAAACCTTCCTTTTCATAGGCTGAAAAAAGTCCCTTGCTCAGAAGCATTCTGGCTGTATCGTAAATTGCCACATTCAGATTTTTGATTTCAAAGAATGCGTATCCAAAATATCTTCCCGCAATGTTAAGAATTTCCAGGGAAAGTGAATAGCGGCGGTTTTGCGGAAAGTAGTTTTTTGGGAACAGTTCAGGTTGGGTGATTCTTTCGCTTGGTGAAAAATCCTTTTTAGGTGGAAAAACATATTCAACCCGAGTCTCATTGAAGGAGAAGGACATTTTTTCGTTAAGTGCCAGAACTGCTCCAGGAATTTCAAGTTTTGGAAGCTGATCGTTGAGCATTTTTAAGAATTCAGTTTTTGAGGTGGCTGAATCAAAATCAATGGCGATTTGTGAAATGTCGTTCAGAGTGTACGGATTTTCTCTGTCAGAAAGGGATTCATACTTTAAGAAAACTGAAATCATTGAGCGCATCTGATGAAAAATGTTTTCCATTCTGAGCATACTTTCAGGAAGTTCTTTGAGGGCTGGAATCACCAGTTTTCTGAGGGCCGAGACAGTTGACTGAAGCTTTTCTCCATCAAGGTTCCGTCTTTTTCTACATTCCTGCAGATAAATCTGAAACCATAACAGAGTGCTGGCCGGACGCTTTTCCTGATAAATATCGTTGAAAAGACTGTGTACAAACCGGTGGATATGGTCTTCTGTAATTTCCGGGAACAGAATCTGAGCCTGTTTTTCTGCCTGAATTCTGAGTTCTTCACCGGAGTCCAGATCGCTGGAAATTGGTGAGATCTCATTCATTGACAGATAATTGTCGTTTACACAGGTTTCAAGACAGCCGCAGGATTCACGGACAATGAGTTTTGTTGGAATCAGAATGTTCTGAACGCTCATAATATTTGAAAAAGCTGTTTTTTTGGATAGATTTTCCTGTTCAATGATTCTGTCGATTAGAACTTCAACTGCAGTGTAGCCTCTTTTAAAAACTTCCAGATCGATTGTGGTGACAGGGCAAAGTGAAGTGATTCCGTCGTGCCAGTTGTTGTAGCCGGTAACTGCAACATCTCTTGGAACAAAAACTCCACGCCTGTTCAGAATTTCTATGAGTTGTGAGGCAATTGTGTCACTGGAAGTGATTATGGCATCGATTTCAGTTCGTTCAGAAAGCTCAAAGCGTTCCAGAATTTTATCTACAGTAAGATTGATTTGCGACGGTGTCATATTCTTCATAAAAAAGGCTGAATCAGGAATTTCTTCAAGTCCTCGGTCCTGCAGCTCTTTTCTGAAAAAATCAAAACGGCGTTTGTGGGGGCCATTGTCTTCCACGCCTACAAATGCAAATTTTGTGTATTTGTGCTCAGTTGTGAGGTGATCGAAAATCTGCTTTATGGAAATTGAATTGTCGATTCTGATGGAAGGTGTTCCGGGAAGATCGAATGAACCAATATCAACCATTGGAAGAGGTGCAAGTTCGGCAAACATTTTGATGATACGATCTTTTTCTGAGAACAGATTGAATGAAGAGGCCCAGGTTACCATTCCGTCTATCAAAGGACTTCGCATGAATTTTAAGTTGTGACGGAATGTAGTCATAAAATCCACGTCGTCGTACACAGAAAATTTAATGGCACGGGACATGTTGATGAAGTTTATGTCATAGTCCTCGGCTGCTCTGAGAATTCCTGCAATGAATTCCTGGCCAATGAAGGATCGCAAATCCGCAATCCCGGTGAATCCAATCGTAATTCTGTGGTCTTTTTCTTTTTTTTCGCTTAAAAAGGCGCGTCTCTGAATAAATTTCTGGTTCATGTTATAGATTATAACATAC
>JAGHUJ010000133.1 GCA_018064905.1 Candidatus Treponema equifaecale | reverse complement strand
TCTTAGCCATTGTAAATCCTTTTAAATATTTAAATTTTAAATTTTACAGAGGCGGGAAGCCTTATAAAATAAGGGTTTTTGACGAATTTGGATTATAAAAGTCCAGCGAATAATTATAAGAGTCCAAATTTTGATTATAAGAGTCCAGTTTTAAATTATAAAAGTCCAAAACTGATATTTTAGAAAGGATCCCCACCCAAACTAGATACATCATAGAATTTAAGATTACAAAAGTCCATAGTAAAAATTATAAAAGTCCACAAATTCCATGAAAACATTATAAATTTCCAACGAAAAATTACAAAATTCCATGATTTTGTTCAAGAGCAGTGAAGTGGATGCGATTCTAAGTATTATAAAAGTCCAGTGTTTATTTAAGGCCTCTGAAAAAATCATTTTTGTCACATCGAGCGTAGTGGAGGGGCCTGGCTTATTTCAGCAGGTTCTTCTTGAAATATTATAAGAGTCCATTTTAAAAAATCTTCACCAATCATTCTAACTATTATAAAAGTCCAAATTCAAACTTCGGTCATTAACCTGGATTTTCTGGTAAAAATTCTAAAATTCCATGAAAACATGTTTAAAATTTTAAACACTTGGCGGGTGAACTATTATAAAAGTCCAGTAAAGATTACAAAGGTTCATCAAATATTATAAGAGTCCAAAAATATTCGGGAATGGCGCAGATTTTTAACTATTATAAAAGTCCATCCGTTAAAAACTGTGGTGGTGAGGTTTAAGTATTATAAAAGTCCATGAACAGAGAAGGGGAAAAGAAAAATGAAATATTATAAAAGTCCAAATTTGTTTTCTTCTATATATAAGGGGCTTAAGTAATCTGAATGCCGAGTTTTGCATGTTGAAAAAGTTGTGCGGAACGCGAAGGCGCAGACGACTGAAATGCACTTTGAGCGGGCGCTTTTGCGCAGAGGATAGAAATTCCTTATCCGCTCAACCGTGCATTTTTAAGGCGGATGCAACTGGGAGTGCAGCACATTTTAAATATATTTAAAACTCGAAATTGAGAGGAAGTAGTTCAAATGTGATTTTTATTTATCTTTTCTGAAAAAATAGTGAAACCCGTGCTATAATTTTGTGGCCGTTTTTAGAACATTTATAAAGCGGCATAATAAACTCAGGAGAAATTGAAATGACAGTATTTGAAGCGATAAAATCAAGAACAAGCTATAGGCGGCCATATCTGGAAGAAAAAGTTCCTCGGGAAGATCTGATGAAAATTCTTGAGGCTGGATATGCGGCACCAAGCGGCTGTAATGCTCAGACCACCAGCTTTATTTGTGTTGATGATGAAGCTATTTTGGCAAAACTTCGGGAGAATATGCGCCATCCTGTTGGAAAAACTGCGCCGGCTTTGATTTTTATTTTGGCTCAGGATATTCCAAGCTACCACGGAAAAAGCTATTCGGTTCAGGATTATGCTGCAGCCATTGAGAACATTCTTCTTGAAACTGTGGAACTGGGATATCAGAGCTGTTGGGTTGAAGGCTTTGTTAAGGATGACAAGGGATTTGACAAAATTATCGCAGAAATTCTTGGTGTTCCTGCTGAATACCGTGTTGTTGCCATGCTTCCAATTGGAAAGGCAGGTTCTGAGCTTTCCCATGTTGAGAAGAAGCCGATGGAAGACAGGGTGTTCTTTAACGGCTTTGGAAAAATGTTATAGATGGTACTATATCAGTATAAAGTGTATACTATAATTATAAACTGTGGTACAATGACATTTGGTGATACAAATGTCTTCAAGCAAAACTTATATTGCGATTGATCTAAAAAGCTTTTATGCCTCGGTTGAATGCAGGGAACGGGGGCTTGATCCTCTTACTGCCAGACTTGTGGTTGCAGATGCTTCCCGTACTTCCAAAACTATTTGTCTGGCGGTGACTCCTGCCCTTAAAGCTTATGGACTTTCTGGAAGAAGCCGCTTGTTTGAGGTTGAAGCCAAAGCCCGTGAAATAAAGGCCAGAACTGGAAAGGAACTTGAATACATAACTGCAGTTCCAAGAATGGCTCTTTATATAGAATATTCTTCACGAATTTACAACATCTATTTAAAATATTTTGCTCCTGAAGACATTCATGTTTATTCAATAGATGAAGTTTTTATTGATGCGACTTCATATCTTTCGCTGTACAAAATGACGGCACATGAACTTGTTTCCAGGGTGATTCAGGATGTGCTTGGTGAAACTGGAATTACGGCAACGGCAGGAATTGCACCAAACCTGTTTCTCTGTAAAATTGCCATGGATATTGTGGCCAAGCACATTCCGGCTGATAAAGACGGGGTGCGTATTGCTGAGCTGGATGAACTTTCCTACAGACAGCAGCTTTGGAACCACACTCCAATAACTGATTTTTGGAGAATCGGCAGGGGAATTGCAGCCAGGCTTTCAAAATACAGAATTTACACAATGGGCGACATAGCCAGAAAATCCTTAAAAAATCCACAGCTTCTCTACGATGAGTTTGGTGTTGATGCAGAAATTCTGATTGACCATGCATGGGGTTATGAACCGGTTTCAATGAAGGACATAAAGGGCTACAAATCCGGGGAAAAGAGTCTTGGAAGCGGGCAGGTGCTTCACTGTCCATATGATTACGACAAGGCTCAGATTATTGTTCGTGAAATGGCTGAGCTTCTGGCTTTGGATTTGTACAAAAAAAAGCTGGTGGCTTCATCTGTAACGCTGTTTGTGGGCTATGACAGGGAAAGTCTTTTTTCTGGTGATTACGATGGACCGGTTGTTTTCGATCCGTGGGGCAGGGAGATGCCAAAGCCGGCACACGGAACTCTTGGTCTTGGTTGTGAGACGAATTCAGCTGCGGTAATTGTTGAGACGATGCTGGAAATTTTTAAGAGATGTGTAAACCCAAGGCTTTTGGTTAGAAGAGTTAACCTGACTGCAAACAATGTTATTCCAGAAGAGCACAGGCAGGCGGGCTTGTTTGAAGAGACATTAGATGAGACCAAGGAAAGTTCGCTTCAAAAAGCCAGGCTTGAAATAATGCGCCGGTTCGGAAAAAATGCTCTTCTGAAAGGCACAAATTTTGAGGAAGGTGCTACAACTCGGGACAGAAATGCTCAGATTGGCGGACACAGGGCTTAAAACAGAATTGCAGGAGAAATTATGGAAGGGTTCAGAACGGATTACAGCGATATGATGGATACTCAATGGCCGGTGGCAACAATCAGGCCCAAGATGCCATTGGCTCAGCGTGCAAAGATTTTTCTGCCATTTTCTGCTTTGACCGGATATGAGCAGGCTCTGGAAAATACTTTACGGAATGCAGTTTCAGCGGCAGAAGTGAAGGCGGGTAAAATTCAGTTTGATGATGATGAATTTCTTCAATAAATAATAATAAATTCTATCTTTATTTTTTTAAATTTATTCATTTATGTTGTATAATTTTCTCAAAGGGGCTTTTTTTATTTTGAGCAGAAAAGGAATAAAGAGATTTATCAGAAGTACATCTCTGTCTGGCGGACAAAAAAGAGCTTTGGCCGCAATTGTCATTATTGGTTTTGTCATTCAGATTTCTGTAATTTCTATTTACTATAAAATTCAGACTGAGCAGGAAATTACTGCTGCCCAGGTTTATGGTGAGACCGTTGCTGCTGGTATTGAACTTTCACTGAATCAGAGCGTGAATACAACAGAAGTTATGAAGGATCTTTATCTTGAGTATGGCGATTACTTTATAAATGATTTTAATTCGATTTGTCAGAGATTTGTAGAAAACAATGTTGCCATCGGAAGTATGTTCATTGCCCCTGGTGGAATCATAAGATGCGCTTATCCAAAAGAAATGGAAGAAAGCACTTTAAATTTCAATATGCTCATTGACCCTGAACAGTCGGAACGTGCTCTTCTTGCCCTTCATTCTAAAAAAATTACAGTTGCCGGCCCTCACAGATTAGTTGAAGGCGGAACAGGTTTTATCATCAGAAATCCTATTTTTGTAAATGGAGAATTCAAGGCTTTCTCTATTGTTGTTCTGGACTGGGACAAATTTGTAAAGCAGGTTCTCTACCATGTTTCAAGAAAGAATTCCGGATATAAATTTGCGGTTTGGAAAGAAAATGACATTCATGCAGTGTCGGACAAGAACGGATTCATTTTTAGAAATTCAGATAGCAAGGTTTCAAGACTTGTAAGCATAAAGATTGAAGTTCCAAACGATGTATGGCATCTTTCCGTTGAGCCAGAAGATGGCTGGCGTGGTGCTTTCGGAATCAAAATTGAAATTCTGCTTTCTTTTGTAATGCTTATTGGTGTGATTTTCTTTACTTATTTCAGACAGCGTGAACATGCCAGAAAAATTTACTATGCTAATCACGATGATTTGACTGGACTTTTGGTTCGTACTGCATTCCTTAAACGGGTTGACGCTTTGTTCAGGGAAAATCCTAATGCCCACTATAATGTTGTTGCTGCGGATATCAAGGACTTTAAGCTTATAAACAGTATGTACGGAACTGAAAAATCCGATGAGCTTCTTGTTTATCTTGCTGACTATTACCTTAAACTCAATCCATGGGGACTCTGTTCAAGATACGGCGGAGACCAGTTTATTTCGATTTTCCCGGATGAGAACGGAAAGGGTGTTGATACGGGCATCATCGAAAACAATTCTTTTGAAGTTATCAGAAATGCGCCTGTTCCGAATGTGAACATCAAATACGGTGTTTATGAGGATGTTGACGTTAATCTTCCTGCCAACAAGGTTTGTGACCGTGCTTTGCTTGCTGCTCGAAGTATTTTGAGCAACTATGATGCAATAGTTTCAAATTACGAAGGTCCTGTAAGCAAGAGCAACATGAAGAAACAGGAGCTTGAATCTTCGTTCCTTTCAGCATTGGAAAATGAAAATTTCAAGGTATGGTTTCAGCCGAAATTTGATGCGGTTACAGAAAAACTGGTTGGTGCAGAAGCTTTGGTTCGCTGGATCAAGGATGACGGAAAAATTGTCTCGCCATTAGATTTTATCAGCGTGTTTGAAGAAGACGGTCTTATCTACAAGCTGGATTTGTATGTGTTCCGGCAGGTTTGTGAAAAAATAAAATTCTGGCAGGACAAGGGAAAAAATCTTGTTCCAATTTCTGTGAATGTTTCCAGAGTCAGCCTGCAGCACAAGAACATAATTTGGGATTATAAGCGAATCATTGAGCAGACTGATATAAATCAGGAGCTTGTTCCTCTTGAAATTACTGAATCAGCCTCTTCTGATGTGAAGGAAACTCAGAGACTTGCTGAGGAATTCAAGAAAGCTGGCTTTATGATCCATATGGACGACTTTGGTTCAGGTTTCTCATCTTTGGGTAATTTGAATTCCATGCCATTTGATGAAATTAAGCTTGATAAGAGCCTTGTGGACTATATCGGAACCCCTGGCGGTGAAGAACTTCTTAAGCATACATTGGCTTTGGTTCAGTTCAAGGGACTTAAGACAATTGCTGAAGGCGTTGAGACAAAGGAACAGCTGGAATTTCTTCGCGAGCTGAAATGTGATCATATTCAGGGCTATTATTTCTCTGCTCCAATGCCTTATGAAAAATTCATAGATTTTATCAGAGAACATCAGTAGTGTTCACGGTCATTGAGCTTGTCGAAATGACCTTACACAGTGGTTTCGACAGGCTCAACCACCACTTAAATTGGTGACATTGACCGTGAACACAGTTTTTAAGCATCGATGTTCTTTACGTACAGATAAACTTCTTGATTTTCGTTTGTGTAGTTCTTTGAAGGAATTATTTCCATCATCACTTTATGGAACGTTTCATCGATTCTTCTTCGATAGTGAATGCTCCAGATTCTGTTTCCTGCTTCAAAATACTTTTTGAGATTATCCATGTTGGTTTTTTCAAGGAAGTCCAGCGTATCGTCCTGATGAACCTGTCCGGAAGTTCCAAAGTCGTGGAGCCACTGTGAGATTTTTTCGTTATAGCCCTTTACTGAATCCTTTTCTTCTGCATTCATTTGAATAATTGAGAATTTGTCCGTGGTCAGATTCACTTTGAGGACTTTTGTGTAGGAATGGCAGAGAACCTCGTATGCAGCCTGCTGGCCTCTTCTGTCGATGCCGTTTGCCGTGTAGAAAAGAGCCTTGGACTTGTACATTCTTTCATCTGCCAGATTTGAAATTTTCGAAAGTGGAAGCTCTGGATTTTCAGAATATTGTACATAGCCTGCAGCGATTTTTACTTCGGAAACCAGTTTTCCAGTCCAGCTTTCCATAAGTTCTTCAAAATTTTCCTGCAGCTTTTTGAGCATCTGAGTATCTGCAAAAATCATTGCCTGGAACTCGTCTCCGCCGCTTCTGTAGATTTTGCCAAAGTCACCGAAACTCTTCTTGATGCAGCTGGCAGCACCTATGATAAGTTCATCTCCGGCTTCATGCCCAAGGGAATCGTTGATGTTTTTGAGGCCGTTCACATCAAAGGAAATGTAGACAAAATCCTCCGGAAGAGGCTTCGACTTGTACTGGCGCAAATCCTCTTCGTATGCATGGCGGTTGTAGAGACCAGTCAGTTCGTCTTTCAATGCAGTATTTTTCAGGTTTTCTTCCTTGCGCTTTTCGTCGTCTATTACCTGCGTTACAAACAGAACCTTATATGGAACTTCATTTTCATCTGACTCAACGGCAATAAAGCTGGCTCTTATCCAGCCGTTGTGCTTACCAATGAGTTCCTGTGAAATGATTTTCTTTCCTTTCATTCTTCGGGCCAAATTTCTTAAATTTGTGAAGGCCAGAGCCTGTTCAATCTGCTCAGGAACCATGATTCCGAACATTACTTTTTCCATCTGAAGGCTTGCATTTTCGTTCTGATTTACGAATTCACGAACTTCTTTTGATGTATTGAATTCAACGCAGATGTCTTTTCTGAGGTCAATGAGGTGGGTTGTAAGATAGATTCCAGAAAGCGAGCCAAGAATGGAAATTTGAGTGTTCTGTATTTCAATCAAAGAATTCAATCTTCGCTGATCCTCAACTTGCTTCTTCATTATGAGGTTAACGTCCTTAAATCCTGCTACAAATTCATGGCTTTTTTTGGACTGTCTCAAAAATGATGCCTGAAAATAATGAATTCCCTCGTCGCGCTCAATTCTGTAGTTGAAGGAGAATTCTGATCGTTCTGCAAGAATCTTCTTTACACGCTCAACTGTTGCGACAGGATAGAATAGATCCTTGTCTTCGGCAACAACTTCCTTGTTCACGTACAAATCTATGGCTGTCTCATATTTTAGATTTGGAAAAGCATCTCCGTAGCGGGAATTTATCTGGTTGCTCATTCGATAAACTTTCACATCTGAAGTTTTTAAATTGACTGAGTACAAATTCTGATAGACAAGTCCCAATGCGTTGATGATGTCCAGATGTTCTTCTTCCATTGTTTTGGAATGCTTTTTTGTAATAAGAAGAAGCACAACGAGTCCAATCAGGAGAATAAGTGAAATGTTTATAATCGGTATGAGCATTTTGTTCTAAACCCTCTATGTTATTCATATTTTTCGTCATCACCGCGGAATTGTTCGGAAATTGACTTTGGATTGGGATTGATGATCACGTAGACAATGTATGCGACAATCAGTATGCCTAGAATAATTGCAAAAATCATAATAACCTCCGTTTATTTTATGCCGTAGACTTTTCTGATTACGAAGTCAGTAAAGCAGTCGCAGCTGTGTTTTGTGATGAATGTGAAGAGCCTTGCATATTTTCCGATCTTGTAGCGGATTTTTGGACGACGGCTGGTTCCTGCCTTTATGATTGCGTCCCCTACGATGGAAGGATCAGATGCTTTTTTCTCAACATAGTTCAGATGGTAGTATTTGCTGACCCGTTTTCCGTTGTCCTCGTATGGTGAGTTTTCTGAAAATTTTTTTACGTTCTGTTCTGCAATGGTTCCCCAGTCAGTCTGAATCATTCCAGGTTCAATTATTGAAACTTTTATTCCGAATGGCGCAACTTCCATTCTTAAGGCATCACTGTATGCTTCAACTGAATATTTTGTGGCATGGTACCAGCCCAGAAATGGTGAAGAAAATTTTCCGGCGATGGAAGAAACATTGATGATTCTGCCGTATTTGTTCTGGCGCATTGAAGGAAGAACCAGCTGTGTGATTCTGGCAAGTCCAAAAAGATTCACTTCAAACTGCTTTTTTGCTTCTTCAATTGAGATTGTTTCCAGTGGTCCGCCCAGTCCATAACCTGCGTTGTTTACAAGGATGTCTATTCTGCCTTCCTGTGCAAGAACATGGGAAACACATCTTTGAATCGATTCGTCCTGTGTAAGATCCAAAAAAATTCTGTGGCCGCCCAAACCTTCTATCTGTTTGAACATGTCAATTCTTCTGGCTGCACCATAAACCTTGTAGCCCATTTTGCAGAATCTGATTGCCGCATCAAGTCCGATTCCAGAAGAAGCTCCGGTAATCAGTACAACCTTTGGTTCAACTGTTTTTTCCATACTGTTTTCTCCCAATACTAATTTTAAGTCAGCATTGTAGAAAAATAAAGTGAAGTTTTTCTGAATTTAATATAGAGTAGTATAGAGAGAAATTTTTAAGAAGGTTCTTATACCAAATTTAATCATTGGACAGTCAGGCGGACCAACCGCTGTAATCAATTCAAGTCTTGCTGGTGCTTTTTGTGCCGCAAAGGAACTTGGTGTGGAAAAAATCTATGGAATGAAGCACGGAATCAAGGGATTTTTGCGCGGAGACAATGTTGTTCTAAATGAAATCCTTGATACTGAAGAAAAAGTTGAGCTTTTAAAGAGAACCCCGGCTTCATTTTTGGGTTCCTGCCGATACAAGCTTCCTGAAATTTCTGATGACTCTGAAATCTATATGCAGATTTTTTCACGGCTTCAGTCAATGGACGTAAAGTATTTTCTTTATGTTGGCGGAAATGATTCAATGGACACCATCAAAAAGCTTTCCGACTATGCAAAGCTGGTGAATTCAGATATTTGTTTTATGGGTGTTCCAAAAACGATTGACAATGACCTTGCTTTGACTGACCATTCGCCTGGATTTGGAAGCTGTGCAAAATATATTGCAACTGCTGTGCGGGAACTGGTTTGTGACTGCCGTGTTTATGACGTGGAAGCCGTGACTATTCTTGAAATTATGGGAAGAAATGCAGGTTGGCTTACTGCCAGTGCAGCTTTGGCCAGAAGTGAGGACTGTGAAGGTGCTGATCTTATTTATCTTCCTGAAACTGTGTTTGACATTGACGACTTTTTGAAGAAGGTAAAGGATCTGGCGGCAAAGAAACATTCTGTTGTGGTTGCCATCAGTGAGGGAATCAAGGTAGCGGACGGAAGATTTGTGTGCGAGCTTGGTGATGAAAATGCTGCTGTGGATGCCTTTGGTCACAAGATGATGAGCGGTTCTGGAAAGTATCTGGAAAACAGAATCAAGCAGGAGCTGAAGGGAATAAAATGCCGTTCTATAGAGCTTTCAACTCTGCAGCGATGTGCCAGCCATTTTGCCAGCCTTACAGACATAAATGAGGCATTCCTTGTTGGAAGTGAGGCGGTAAAGGCAGCTTTGAACGGTGAGACTGGAAAAGTTGTCATTCTTAAACGGGAGTCCGATTCACCTTACCGCTGTACAACTGAAAATATGGATGTTCACGGAATTGCGAATGTTGAAAAGACAGTGCCTTTAAAATGGATAACGGACGGATATGTAACGGAAGAAGCCGTAAACTATATCCGCCCGCTGATACAAGGCGAGTTGACCCAGTTTATTGAGAACGGAGTTCCAAAGCTTATAAGGCTGTAGCATCCTCTGCAATCTGCTCAGGGAGAAGATGATTTTCCTTGAGCATTTCTTTTGCATCGTAGCGGTCAATGAATTCCTTCTTAAAACCGCGAACCATAACCTTCATGTCGCTGGTACCGTAGAAGGCTGCGATTTTCTGACCGAATCCACCTTCAGCAACACCGTCTTCCATTGTAATCACCAGATTGTGGTTCATTTTGAGGGCTTCCAAAAGCTCTGTGTCCAAACCCGTGATGTAGCGAGGATTAATTAAAGTTGGTTTTACTCCGGTTTTTTCTTCAATCAATCTGGCAGCCAGTTCACCGTTCTGGAAAAAATCTCCCAATGCAACAATGGCAATTTTGCTTCCTTTCTGTACGATCTCAAATTTGTTCAGGTCGCTCCAGTCTGTTTGAACCTGACCCTGTGCATGGTGTACACCGTTACAAGGCTGGCGGATTGCCACTGGATACTCGTTCTGCTCAATGCTCCATTCCATCATTGAAAGATATTCCTCAACATTTGTTGGCGCTAGGTAAACCAAATTTGGAATGTTGCTCATCATTGGAATGTCAAAAAGTCCGAGGTGAGTGATATCGTTCATTCCAAAAATGCTGGCTGTTGTAATCATGATTGTTGCAGGATTCTTGTTGATGCACAAATCCTGTGAAATCTGGTCATAGGTTCTCTGAATGAAGCTTGAATGAGTTGAGAATACAGGTTTTCCGCCGTTCTTTGCGAGTCCTGAAGCCAATGCAACGGCGTGTTCTTCGGCAATTCCAACATCCAGGAACTGTTCTCCGGCTTCATCCCGCTGTGGCTTAAAAAATCCCATGTTTGCGGCAACAGCTGCTGTAATTGCACAAACCTTAGGATCTTCCTTCATTTTTTTCATAAGATACTGGTTTGTGATGGTGCCGTAGTTTTCAGTTCCATTGCCTTTGTATAATAATTCCCCTGTGGCAGGATCAAAAGGCGAGTGCCAGTGCCAGGCTTCCTTGTTTTCTTCTGCTGGTTTAAATCCCTTGCCCTTAAGCGTGTTCAAGTGAACGCAGATCGGATGGTCAATGTCCTTAACTTTCTTGAATGCTGCAACCAGCTGCTCCAGATCGTTTCCGTCTGCAACATAAATGTAGTCCAGTCCCATTGCCTTAAAAAAATTGTTCTGGCAGGTACCGTTGGATTCACGGAGAGCAGCCAGGTTTTTGTAGACTCCGCCGTGGTTTTCTTCAATGGACATCTGGTTGTCGTTGAGGACCAGAATAAAATTTGTGGTCTGTTCGCCAATCCAGTCGATGGCTTCCATTGCTTCACCGCCGCTCAATGAACCATCACCAAGAATTGCAACGATGTTATCTTTTTCACCTTTAAAGTCGCGGGCTTTAGCAAGACCTGAAGCCAAGCTCACAGCTGTGGAAGTGTGGCCAATATTGAAGAAGTCATGTTCGCTTTCTTCTGGATTTGTAAAGCCTGAAACTTCTCCAAAATTTTCTTCACAAAGATATGCCTTCTGACGGCCTGTGAGCATTTTGTGAGTGTAGCTCTGGTGTGCAACATCGTAAACAAATTTATCCTTTGGTGAATCAAAGACATAGTGAAGTGCAATTGTTGCCTCAACAAAACCGAAATTCGGGCCGCAGTGACCACCGTGCTTTGAAAGATAGTGGATAAGTGCGCTACGACATTCAGCAGCAAGAGTTTTAAGTTCATCCATGCTGAATTTTTTGATGTCAGCTGGACCTGTGATTTTTTCTAAAAGCATAATTTCCTCAATTTTAGCTGGAAGTTCAAATGGAAGCAGATGATCTTATTTTAAAAGCTCGTTTACATACTGGGCTTCTGGAGTTGAATTTTCTTCCATTTCCTTCATCATACGGATATTGTAGTTGATTTGATCAATTCTTTCAATTTTTGTCTCAATGGGAATTGCCTTCTGTATGACCCACGCAATTTTTGGAAAAATGCATGTGATGACCATTCTTTTTGGAACCTCCCTGATTGGTTCTTCAATTGACTACAGCATTCACTATTTTGTCTGCTGAAAAATAACAAGGAACTCACCACATCAGAAAAAATCCGCCGCCATCTGTTCAATGGACTCTTCACATTGCTGAAAATTCCTGCAGAAGAAAAAGTTGCGGAAGAAGTTCAGAAGGCAGTGCCTGAAGGAACATTCATCTGTACAAGCAAATTCATTAATTTAGTTCAGCAGTAAAAAGACGGAAGTCCAATTTAAAGGCAAATCAGTTCAAAAGATTCAAAAACTGATTAAAACTTCTGCCACGAAAAACTATCCTAAGCCATGAAGATCAAATCAGGAGGCATAGGATGGAATGGCAGGATTTGGTGATGATTGGAATTGGTTTGCTGTTTATTTTTCTGGCAATCAACAGAAAGTATGAACCGGCACTGCTTCTACCGCTGGGATTTGGAGCAATACTGATGAACCTGCCCGGCGATCAAGCCAATACAGGAATAATTCACTGGCTTTATGATGTTGGAATACACCGTTCAGAAGCCATGCCATTCCTGCTTTTTATTGGAATCGGAGCGATGATAGATTTTACGCCGCTTCTGCAAAATCCTGTTTTGGCATTGTTTGGGCTGGTTTCTCAGGCTGGAATATTCATCATATATAAAATTTCAATGCTTCTGGGATTTTCGGCAAATGATGCAGCTTCAATTGGAATAATCGGAGCGGCAGATGGACCAACGGCAATACTGGTTTCAAGAAGGCTGAATTCACAATTTTCCGGGCAGATAGCAGTGGCAGCTTATTCGTACATAGCTCTGGTTCCAATAATACAGCCGATCGTAGCACGAATTTTCACTTCAAAAAATGAAAGAAAAATCCGGCAGGAAGTAAAGCCTGTTCAGACAGGAACAAAAAATACAAATCTGCTGAAAATACTTTTTCCAATTGCCATGACCGTTGTATCTGGAATAGTGGCACCGGAATCAGCGCAGCTTACAGGATGTCTGATGTTCGGAAATTTGCTGAGGGAATGTGGAGTGGTGGAAAAAATGGCAGATACAGCCCGAACAACACTCACAAATCTGGTTACGTTGTTGCTGGGACTTTCGGTTTCATTCACGCTTCAGTCAAAAAATTTCATACAGCTGGAAACCCTGATGATTCTTGGCTTGGGACTGGCGGCCTTTGTTTTTGATATTGCTTCTGGAATTGTATTTGTAAAGCTAATAAACCTGTTCAAAAAGAAAAAAATGAATCCACTAATTGGAAGTGCAGGTATTTCAGCCTTTCCAATAAGCTCCCACGTGGCCCAGACAATTGCGCTAAAGGAAGACAACACCAACATAATCCTGATGCAAGCAACCGCAGCAAATGTTTCAGGTCAGATTTTCTCTGCAGTAATTGGTGGCGTGATGATTGCGATGGTGGGGAGGTGAGATTTGAGTAATATGGAGTTTTAAACGCCTGTTAAATTTTATAACCTCGATGCCATTATTTCTGTCGGATAAAGTACTGATGAAAAAACAGAATCCGAGTATAATATCTTTAATAAAACACAGAAAATCAATTCACATTTTAGCAAACAAATAAACAATGAATTGGAAGGGATTGATTGAGGTAATAAATGCAGAATGAACTTGAAAAGCAGGTAAATTTTCTTGTTTACTCCACTCCAGAACAAGATATAAAAGTAAATGCTGTTTTCAAAGACGAATCCATCTGGCTTACCCAAAAAGCAATGGCAGAATTATTTGATTGTTCTACAGATAATATTTCGTTACATTTGAAGAATATTTATGAAAGCAATGAATTGGTAGAAGAGTCAACTATCGAGGAATTCTCGGTAGTTCAAATTGAAGGTTCGCGTTCAGTTAATAGAAAGACGAAATTTTATAACCTCGATGCCATCATTTCTGTTGGTTACCGCGTTAATTCTGCAAAGGCTACAAAATTCCGTATCTGGGCAACATCTGTATTGAAAGAATTTATGCAGAAAGGTTTTGTCCTTGATGATGAAAGATTGAAGTCCGGTTCAACTTTATTTGGAAAAGATTATTTTAAAGAATTGCTGGAAAGAGTTCGTTCAATCAGAGCAAGTGAACGACGAATTTACCAGCAGATTACCGATATTTTTGCCGAATGTTCTATTGACTATTCCAAAGACAGTGAAATTACAAAAACATTTTACTCCACCGTTCAAAATAAATTTCATTTTGCCATTACTGGGCAAACTGCAGCAGAAATAATATTTGAAAAATCTGACCACACCAAAGAAAATATGGGCCTTACAACCTGGAAAAACTCCCCAGATGGAAGAATTCTAAAGTCAGATGTAACGGTTGCAAAAAATTACCTGTCGGAAAAAGAAATCCAGCGATTGGAGCGTTCAGTTTCCGGTTATTTTGATTACATCGAAGATCTTATTGAACGTGAAAACACATTTACAATGGAAGAATTTGCAAAAAGTGTAAACGAATTTT
>JAGHUJ010000207.1 GCA_018064905.1 Candidatus Treponema equifaecale | reverse complement strand
TACATGTACTGCATTTATATCTTCTCTTGAAAAACGTCTCAAACAATTTTCTATTTCATTGATTTGAATATTGTCTGAAGTTCTTGGTTCAGAATTTCCATCAAAATCTAGAAGAAACTCTAATGAAACTCCAAGAAATTTTGAAATTTTCAGGGCCATATCAGCAGAAGGTATGCTATTTCGCTTAATACCGAAACTTATGTTTGTAACATCAAAGCCAACTACGGTTGCGAGTTCTTTCCTAGTCTTTCCAATGTATTCAAGTTCTCTTTCTACATTTTTCCAAAAGCCCATACTAGTATAATATGAAAATTTTCATTTTTTATGAGTAGATTCATTTTTTTCATGGTATGGAGGAACTACGTATGGAATATGGCATTGAAGAAAATGCAAATGCAGAGGAAATCAAACTGATATTTTGGCAAAATGAATTCAACAGAATTTACTTTTGTCATTTATTGAAACGGAAGATGTACAGTCTGGGTTACAAAGAAATTTATGGATTTACCGAAAAAGGAAATTCTTTTTTACGACAACTTCTTATTGAAGAAGTTCCTAGTGATTATAGAAAAGAAGTTTTAGAAAGTCTTGGACTTCCATCGGATTTTTTAGATTGAAGAGTTACATAAAAAAAACTGTAGAATTATAAGGAGATTTTATATTCATGAAAACAAGAAAAATTATTTTAAGTTTATTTTTAATTGCCTTATTTGCTACTCTTAACGCACAAACAGTACAAAAATGTGTTATCACTGGATTTGGCATAAAAAAGCCGATAGAATTTTCTACAATCGAGGAACTATACACTAAGATCCCTATCTTAAAAAAAGGTGAGGCTTTTAAATTTTCAAGTGGTGATACTGATTTAGATTTAAAAATTTTAAATGCATCTGTCAATAACTTATTGACACTGGAAATCCCAGCAGATGCAGAGTTACGAACAAACATATTTCCTATACTTTCAGCCCATAAGTACAAGGATGTAAGATTTGACACCATAGTCAAACTCAAATCAGCAGATGAAGACAAACGAGACGATGCCAATAAAAAAAGCGAATGGTGGACAAAATACTATTATTATGGCACGGAAAAACTCTCTTTTAAATTCATTCTCTATAATAACAAAAAAACAAATACATACATTTGGAAATGGACTGAAATAAATGGAATCATAGATTACACAACCTATATGGATGAGCTTGAAAAAACTTCAAACGAAGAAAAGGGTTTTGGTTTCATTACAAATGCTGAATTAGCAATAAAACTAGAAGCTGAAGAAGAAAGAGTTGCCGCCGAAAAGAAAGCAGAGGAAGAAAGACTTGCTGCCGAAAGAGAGGCGGAACTGGAAAAGAAACGAAAAGATTTATTTAAAAAAATAGAGCTACTTATAAAAGAGGGCGAGGATTATGAAAAGAAAAACAGATATTGTTATGCTTTGGGTAAATACTATGAAGCTGTTCTGATAGAAAAAGAAAACATTGATATATTAGAAATAACCAACGGTTGTGACAAATGGATTGAATTATTTGAGTTAATAGAAAATGGAAATCCAGGGAGAGGACAATATACAAAATTTCAACTTCATGATGCATGGAAAAATCTGTTGATAGATGCAGAAAAATACGGCACTGAATATGGCATGTATTCATTTAAATTTGCTCCAATAGAACTGGAATCACTCAACTACGAAAATAAAACTGCAAACTACAAATCAAAAGTTACAATTGAAATTAGTGAAAGAATTGGTTCCACATTGAGTGCTATCCTGCTAGGATATGAAAAATCATACAGAGATGACTGGAATAATGATTTACCATCTCCATCGATATGGCCAACACTATCTTGTGTCTCTGCAAATGAAAGTAAGTCAAATCTTATAAATGGTGTTGCCGTATTTAGGGAAAGATCCAGTTTTTATTCATGGGGAAAAATATTAACTCATGACGAAATAGTCAGAAATGCTTTTGCCTGCGAAAATATAGGATTCATACCTGACTGGTTTTACGGTTATGGAGTTAATTTAACACTATATGATGTTAAGTATAATATCACAGATAAAAATGGAAACATTCTTGTAAAAGATAAAAGACAACTAGTATGGAATAAAAAGCCTTTGGATTGCTATCTAGAAATAAATAATATTCCAGAATCTATTATGGCATCCATCGATTCTGGTGAGGCAAAAATTAATTTAACAGGAATCTACCTGCAATACGGAAATTTTGATAACAAGAATAATCCATTTAGTACTGATGAGTTTTACAACCATTCAAGATCAATAATTAAAACTTTAAGTGAAGTTTTAATACCTGCTGATAAAATTGAATGGAGTTATGGTTCTAATGAATAGACTCATAACTAAAATGAAACTGTATTGTAATCAAAAATTAATATAATGCAGTTCCGTATAAGATGGAAGTCTCCATGACTTTTGCCCAAATTATGACAACCGCATTGAAGATAGTTTTTCAGTATGTCCTCACTGTGGAGTTATCATTGCAGATAGAAATTCAAAAAAATGTCCTATCTGCAATTGTTTATTCGCGCGGAGGGTTTAATACCCCGACGCTCTGCGTCGAAAAAGTGGTATTAAACCCGCTCGCAATACCATGGGAGAAACGACATACCTCGCTGCTCTGCGGCGAGGTTGTTGATTGGCAGCCATGAGACTTCTTTCATTCGGGTGTGGCAAAACACAATTCACGCCAACTGCAAGCAACTCAGACTAGTTCAGGCAGCTTACATCAAGCTGGTCGAAACCTGCGATCATTTCCTTTGCATAGGCGATGATTGCATCCTTGTCCTTCTGCGTTTTGCCTTCAACATTGAGAGGCATTACAGGATCATGGAGTGAAAGCCTCAAAAGCATCCATCCTTCTGCCTTTTCATCGTGGAATGAAATGCGAATTCCTTCAAAACTTTCTGGCATGTCGAATTTCTTTTCTTCTGCTCGCTTCTTGAAAGTCTCAAGAACGTTCTTTCCGTATGCCTTGAAGTCTTCAGCCTTGATCTTGAATCTATATTCACCTTCAACACCGGCAGCAGGAAGATCTGCAATAAGATCCTCGATCTTTTTGTTTTCTTTCTTTGCCTTGGCAAGGGCTACAATGAGTTTTACTGCAAGGAATGAACCGTCGTCAAGGTAGTAGTTGTCCTTGAGTGCTCCGTGACCGGAAGTTTCCATTGCAAGTGGAGAAACTTCACCCTTTGAGTTGAGTTCGATGCACTTGTTGATGACATTCTTGTATCCGCGCATGTAGCGGAGGTGCTTAAGTCCAAGTTTCTTTTCAAGGAAGAATGTAAGGCGGTCGCTTGTGACGCTGTCTGTAATGATGGTGCTTCTTGGGAAAGAAGGAGCAAGGATTGCAGAAAAGAGGGCGATGATGCTGTCGCGGTTTACTTCCGTTCCGTCGCTGAATACGGCACTCATGCGGTCAACGTCCGTGTCAAAGATGAGTCCAAGGTCTGCCTTGCTGCTTGTTGTTGCATTCTGGATTGCCTTCATGGCATCCTTGTTTTCTGGATTTGGAATATGGTTTGGGAACATTCCGTCTGGTTCAAGGAAAGCGCTGCCTGTAGTATCTGCACCAAGAGGCTGAAGGATCTTGTCTACAAAGAATCCACCGTCACCATTACCGGCATCGACAACAATGTGGAGTCCAGCAAGAGGCTTGTCTCCGTCGGAAGCACCAAGTTCTTTTGCGATTGTATTTTTAAGGTGTGCGGCATAGGTTTCAAGAAGTGGGAAGGAACCTGCAAATTCAGCAGATGCGCTCTCTTCTTTTTCCTGTGCGATCTTGAGCACATCGGTAATGTCGTCGTGTTCAAGTCCTCCGTTGACATCAAAGAATTTTATTCCGTTTCTGTTGAATGGAAGGTGGCTTGCCGTAAGCATTGCAGAACCGTCGTATTTTGTCTGTTCAAAAACTGTAGACATGAACATGGCAGGTGTTGTTGCAAGGGCGCAGTCAAAAACCTTTGCACCGGTGGAAGCCATGCCGGCTGCGGTTGCCTTCAAGAGGGCAGGTCCAGTCACACGGGCATCACGGCCGATTCCGATTTTAAGGTCAGAAATATTTTTTCCGCATTTTTTTGAAAGCCAGATTGCAAAAGCCTGACCGATTCTGTTGCAGGCATTTTCCGTAAGGTTTACATGTTCGTCGGCTACTCCTTCAAGTGCGATTCCACGTACATCGCTTCCATTCTGAAGCTTCATAAGATTCTGTTCCATAATTGTCTCCATCAATATTTTCTAGATTATAAACCCATTTTTTCTTTTTTGCATTATTAAGACAAAAGTTTATTTTTTTGCCTCTCCAAAGATAAGTCTGTATGCGCTTGATCCGGCCATGGGCAGCTGATCCTGGGGTGGCAGCTGGTCCTTCTTAAACCATCTGGCTTCTTCAAGTTCTTCTTCCTGGATTTTAAGTTCGCCGCCTGCATATTCAGCTGTGAATTCAAGCATCAACTGGTCTGGAAAAGGCCATGCTGAACTTCCCGTATATCTGATGTTTTTGACTTCAAGATTCGTTTCTTCCTTGACCTCACGCCTTACGCAGTCTTCAAGAGATTCTCCCTGTTCAACAAAACCCGAGATGCATGCAAATTTTCTGTAGGTTCCACGTTTTCCGCGGGCAAGAAGGATCTCATCGCCTTTGTGGATCAATGTGATGGTGGCAGGTTCTATGCGCGGAAAAAATTTGATGCTGCAGTGGGGGCAGAAAAGGGCGCTTTCCGTTTTGTCGTCTTCAAGTTCTGCTGTGCATGTGGGGCAGAATCTATACATACGACGCTGGGACAGAAGGCTTCTTGATCTGGCTGCATGGAATTTAAGTTCCTCATGATCCCAGAAAAACTGGCGGATGGGGCAGAGTGAAAATCCATGTGGAAGTTCAGCATCATCCTTGATGAGCATGGCATTGTAGTCGTAGAAATCCTCGCTGAACCAATCCACTGCAAGATCGGAATCCCTAAGGAATTCCATTTCTTTCGCAGTAAGAAGAGCTCCCGTTGATGAAACAATAAGATCAACACCTTTTACAGCAAAATTGTGGGTACATTTAAATTCATTGGGTTTTGTAATTATAGGCATGATGCCATTATATCAGTTTTGAACATTTCTAAAAATACTAAAAGTGAATTCCAAAAAACTTTTTACAGCACCCATCTTATTTTTTTGACGGAATTTTACAATGCTGATATAATTTTTATGATGCAAATTTTCAATATTAATTTTCGTTTCTTTCGGTTTATGATTGCAGCTGTATCTATTGCGGCTGTTTTTTCACTTAAGTCATTTTCTGAAACCTTTGAACTATATCTAGACATGCCGTCAGAAAAGAATCGTTCAATTTCAATTCCTGTTGAATTTGAAGACAGCTGGCTTTTATCCAGATCATCCTATGAATACAATCATGGTCTTGCAAGGGTCGCAAGTTTTTTTTCCGATGCTGCCTATTCCACTGTGGATGCCAAAGACAGTGACGACAATAATATAGTCAGAAATTTTCTTGCCATGGGCTTTGATAGAAGTAGAATCGAACTCCACTACAACGTGAACTATTCTTCTTCTCTTTGGGGAAACGATCAGGTTGCCTTTTCCATTGCCATGAAGGAAGTAAGGTCTGCTGGCGGAAAAAAGAACATTATAGTTGTTGTTGTCAGGGGAACTCCCTTCAATTCAAACGAATGGCTTTCCAATTTGAATATCGGCAACTCAAAACGATCGGAAGAAGCTGTCCACAGGGGATTTGCCATTGCTTCAAGCCTTGTGTATTCGACCCTCAAATCCTTCATGTTGAAAAACAATGTGACCTTTGAAAACTCTTCCATTTTGATTACAGGCCATAGCCGTGGAGCTGCGGTTTCCAACCTGACGGCCGAAGAAATCTACAGGGACGGTCTTTGTCCGCCAGAAAGGATTTTTGCCTATACCTTTGCTTCTCCCAATACAACAACAAACCAGGATGCAGGGAATCCAAAATATGGTTTTATCTTCAATATTGTAAATGCAGAGGATGTGGTTCCTACAGTTCCGTTCAATAGAAATGAATGGCGTTTCAGAAAATTCGGAGTGACGAAGGCCCTTGTAAATTATACAAACATGGACCAGGAAAAATACGACGGCAGTGTTGTTCCAAGAGTCAGTGAGGTCTACAGAAAATTTGTGGGCCGCGATTATGCACCTTTTAGGACAGGCCCTTTTGTTCCTTCCTTCATAACCCTTGTCTTCCAGTATTATACCAACAATGTTGAAAAATTTTACAAGCACGGCGGACTCTACGAAAAATTCTCTTCACTCATGGGAAAGCTTTTTCCCGACTATGAAGACAGCATTGTAAAAAAGGCTCCCCATGCATTTCTCCATAATCTCTATGAGATGGTCAGCAGAAGAACAGACGGTTTCATTCAATATCTTGAACTTGCATTCAACGATATGCATTCGATGGAAGTCTATTTCAGTTTTATGGCGGCCCTTGATGAAAAAGAAGCCTTCAGTGATCTGGGTTATACCACTTTGGTTGTCCGCGGTTCTCAGGAATTTTCTCTTTTCAATGAAGATGGAATCCCTCTTTGTCGCGTTATCGAAGGTCTTTTCATTTACCGGGATATGAAGCTTCCTGTTGTTGGAACTTCTGCCATAAGCGAATATGTAATTGTAGGTTTTCCTGCAAACATGAACTTTAAGGTGATGGTGGAAGATGAAACCTTGATTTCTTCTCCTTCCAAAGTTTATCTTGAACATTATGACAGCGCAGGGGTTTATGAAAAGTCTACGGATGTCCAGAAGGTCTACACACGTATTTTTAAAACTTCTGTTTTTGATGTTGGTGTAAAAACCTACAAGGCTGAAGGAATTGAAAGCGAGATGTGGAATTATTCCCAGTCAAAAAAGATGATACGCGATGGAAGGCTCAATTCCGGCATGGATCCTTTTGTGACCGCTGAATTTCTTTATTCCAGCAACAATTCCATTTCCTTTGATTTCATTGCAGGTATTCCATATATCTATGCTCTTGCAGGAATCGGGTACAAGTATGAAAAAAGCTGGCTGCAGGATTCGATTCATGGTGTAAATGTTGTTGCCGGTGTTGGAACGATCATTCCAATATGGCGAATCATCGATGTTGATGTAGATCTTCTTCCAAAGGTCTGCTTTCCATATGGAAGTTCTCCAGGTGATTTTGTCTACATGACTGAACTTAGGACGGCGGTTTCTGCCCGCATCCTGGGAACCATGCGTGTAATGTTTGGTGTCAACATAGATTTTGAACATTCAGAAAATGAAGTACATAAAAGTGCCTTTGTTGGCCTAAGATTTTAAAACAACAAAAGGGCTGTCCGATAAGTATATCTCAAGGTGCCCAGCCAGTCGAAACCACCATGTCAGTGGTCTGGTCATTTCGACTAGCTCAATGACCCTAGAAAAAATACTTTTGATACAGCCCCTTTGGATGGCGCGTCTAATTGAATGCAATACTGCTTGTCGAGAATTTGCAAAGCAAATTACGGCCTTCATAGCGGTCATTGGGCAGAAGCACTGGGTGCTTCTGCCGTCAAGTTTTGTATCGTCCGCAGTCCGCGGCCGTTTTTGCTTTGCAAAAAACACAAAACTTGCAGCTTTTATGCAGTTACAGTACCGGTTTCATAGCGGTCATTGGACCATTCTCTTTCGAGAATGGTCACGAGTTTTGATTTAGCCGCGGTCCGCGTCTATTTTTGCTTCGCAAAAAACATCAAAACTCTCAGGCAATTTAGCCAACAATAGGCTTCATAGCGGTCATTGGAGAAATGCCTTACGGCATTTCTCGTCACCAACTCTTGCGAGTTGGTGCGAACTACTTAGCCTACGATTGGCTTCATAGCGGTCATATATGCTCTAAGTTTACGGCCTACAACTTCGATTGGGTGGTTGCGGATTTCGGCGTTTACGTTTACGAGTTCTGCGTTGTTTACGCTGTTGTCCTTAACGTTGAGGCCCTTTCCGATAACTTCTGTTGTTACCTTTGGCATAAGGTCCTTCTGCATCATTGGAGCTGCAACGCGTGCAAAGAGGTAGCATCCGTATTCAGCTGTATCAGAAATAACCTTGTTCATTTCGTAAAGACGCTTGCGGTCGATGAGGTTTGCGATAAGTGGAACTTCGTGCAATGATTCGTAGTAAGCAGATTCTTCCTTGATACCGGCATCAACCATTGTTTCGAATGCGAGTTCACAGCCAGCCTTAACCATAGCAACCATGATGATACCCTTGTCAAAGTATTCCTGTTCGCTGATTTCGTC
>JAGHUJ010000090.1 GCA_018064905.1 Candidatus Treponema equifaecale | reverse complement strand
AGTTTACGGTGGTTGAGCCTGTCGAAACCACCACATTTAGTGTGAATTGTCATTTCGACAAGCTCAATGACCACATAAATAAAACTTTTTGGACATCCCCTAAAATTTATACGCTGAAGTTATCGATCTGAGTTCCAATCTTTGTGATTGAAGACTTCATTTTTTCTGAAATTGTATCCAGTGCACTTCCGGTTTCACGAATCTTCATTGCACTTGAACTCATCAAAGTAACGCTGTCTTTCATTTCTGTTGTAGCATCTTTCAAAAGACGAACTTCATTCAAAATCTGCTTGTTTCCTTCAGACATTTCAGCACTGGCGGTCTTAACCTCTGCTGTACTGTCACTCATATTGTGCAGGGCTGTAACAATCTGCTTTGAACCTTCCTGCTGCTCTTCCATTGCACTCTTGATCTGGCGAACCAACTGGTCAGTCTCTCTGATTGAATCTGAAAGCGAAGTGAATGTTCGGCTTGTGTCTGCAGATGTCTCAACAACAGTTTCAATTGTATTCTTGATTTTCTTAAGCTGCTCACCAATTGTCTTAGACTGAACTGCAGATGTTTCAGAAAGATTTCTGATTTCATCAGCAACAACCGAGAATCCCTGTCCAGCCTCACCTGCATGAGCCGCCTCAATTGCCGCATTCATTGCCAGAAGATTTGTCTGATTTGCAATTGCAGCAATAGCCTGGTTGGCCTCCTGAAGCATCTTGGACTGGCTTTCAATTTCTGCAATTCGTTCATTCATTTCACGCTGCTTAACATTTCCTGACTGAGCCTTTGCTTCCAAATCTTCAAATGAAACAGCCATTTTTGAAACAGACTGATTTACGCTTCCAATATTTCCAATCATTTCCTCAACAGCAGAAGAAGCCTCTGCCACACCATGGGACTGAGTTTCAATCATGCGCTCAAGTGAAGAAATATTTGATGCAATTTCATTAACTGCACCAGCGGTTTCATCAACACTGTTTGACTGTGTGACAATCTGATTTCGTACACTTTCAATATTTGAAAGAATATCTGCAATGGAACGGGAATTTTCAACAATACCATTGTGCATTTCATCCCCGGCCAAAGCAAGATCATTTCGTGAAGCAATAATTTCCTTTACGATTGACTGAAGCTTTTCCACGAAAGTGTTGAATCCTTTTGAAACAGAACCGATATCATCAAAAGAAGTTACCTTTACGCGCTGTGTAAGATCAGCATTTCCAGAAGCAATTCCGTTAAGGTTTCTGTCCAAATGACGGAGCGGACGAAGAATTCTGATAATGGAAATAATTGCAGTACCAATCAAAATAAACACAATGACGATTGTACTGATGATCATGGAGAATCCCAGCTGGCTTGCCATGGCGTAAACCTGTTTTGCAGGAACAAAAAGACACAGTGTCCATGGAGTACCGTTAACAGGTGCATAAGTAACCAGCAAGCGGCCCTCTGCTGAATCAATCCATTCACTTCCTTCTTCACCATTTTGAATTTTAGGAGCAATTGCAGAAACGCCATATTTTCCGCTTCTGTCATTCAGGAAGTTTTCAGACATTACCAGACTGTCATCAGGATGTGCCATTACCAGTCCTTCACCAGAAAGAAGAACAGCATAGCCGCTCTCACCAATTGTCATCATATCAATGGCTTTTTCCAAAGTATCATGGCTTACGGCAGCAGCAATAAAACCAATTTTCTTTCCATTAACACTTAAAGCTTTGCAGACATAATACAAAGAATCATCAACACCTTTTCCAAATGAGTTGCTTACATACTGAGATTTTCCACTTTTCATTACTTTGAAATACTCAGTATTGGAAACATCAATTTCTTCATCGTCGTCAGAATATCCAATTCCAGATTCATAGTCACAGTACATTACAATATCAAAATCTGAACTGCGAATACCTCTGTGGGCAACGAGCCATTCAACAATTTCTTCAGGAGTACCGCCGCTTCTGACAATATCGCTGAAGGTATACATTCTGAGCTGCTGCATGAACTTACTGTTTCTGTAGGCTAAGCCCTGAACTTCGGCGTGAATAAGTTCAGTGTTTGATGTGATGTAAGTCTTTTCAATTCCATTTTTTACAAGAAAAACTGAAAGCACTGTAAGAACCGTAATCAACAAAATGATTTCAATTCCAAGACGCACACCAAAATTTACTGAAAGATTCTTCTTTTTCATACAACATCCTCAAAAAAATTTGTCTCTCACTTCTATTATATCATCCAATTTTTAGATTTTGGAAGATATTTAAAAAAAAGAGTGAGCCTGTAAAAACTCACTCTCTCTCGTATTGTAATTTTACTGAAGCCTAAGCCTCAATTCCACCCTGACTAAGCTGCAGATACATCTGGTCCGCAAGACCAAAGCCTGCATTCTTTGTCATCATTGTGGCATACTCATCATAGAGCATATCCTCGTACATGTTCTTGGCATAGCTGTTCTCGCTGTCTGCCTTCATAACAGTCTTACGCATTGATGAAAGCATATTTTTTACGATATATGATTCCATTTCCAGAGACTTTTCGTAGAGTTTTGAAGTTCTGTCGATTGTCTTTGGCTGAACATGTGGATTTGCCTGATTTGCTGCGGCACCAACAGGAAGTGAAGCTTTGTCACTTGCAGATTTAAAGGCACCGCTGAAACCAGAAGTATAGTCACCGTTGAGGCGGCCATCGTTTGAAATTTCATCAGAAGACACATTCAATCCAACAGTGCTTCCAGATGCAGATGATTTCATTTCAGACAAGAGAGCATCAAACTTCCCCTTTTCTGATGAAATTCTCGCACTCGTAAGAGCACTTTGACCGTTAGTAATTGAACTGTATCCACCGATTACATTTGTCATAAATAATTTTTCCTATTAGTTGAAGCAAGCCCCGCCTGTTTCGCTTCCGCTGGTGTAGCTTCTGCACCGTTCTGCTACCTTTGGGGCTCCTTACTCCCTACTTCTTACTTCTAAACTATTATCTCTTAAGGCTTACTGCTGTTGAAAGCATTGAATCTGTTGTCTGGATTGCTTTTGAGTTGAATTCATAAGCTCTCTGTGCAACGATCATCTGAACCATCTCATTTACAACAGAAACATTGGACATTTCCACGAACTTGTGCTTTGTAACGCCAAATCCTTCAAATCCTGGGCGTCCTGCAATAGCATCGCCTGAAGCATTTGTTACCTTGTAAAGATTGTCCCCTGCAGCTTCAAGACCAGCATTGTTTGGGAAGCGGTAAAGCTCCATCTGTGCAACTTCAATCGGATCATTCTGACCAAAAATCTTTACTGAAACACGGCCAGTATCATCAATTGTGAGGGAATGAAGATCAAAACCTTCCGGCATGATTACTTCTGGCATTACACGAAGACCATTTGAATTTACAAGCTGACCGTTCATATCGATTTTAAATGAACCGTCGCGGGTGTAAGCATAGCTTCCATCATACTGTTGAACACGGAAGAAACCGTCGCCAACTACTGCAAGATCAGTATCAACACCAGTGTTCTGCAATGATCCCTGAGAGAAAATTCTCTGTGTTGCCGCAACCTTTGTACCTGCACCCTGCTGGATTCCAACTGGTGTTACAGTATCTTCAGTTGCCGGTGTACCTGCCAGTTTAACGTTCTGGTACATAAGATCTTCAAATTCAACGCGCTGCTGTTTAAAGCCTGTTGTGTTTACATTTGAAAGATTGTTAGAAATAGCATCCAGATTAGACTGCTGTCCGTTCATACCTGTTGCTGCTGTCCAAAGACTTCGTACCATATTTTCTCCCTTGCGTCAGGTTTCGACTAAACTCAACCAGCGCTCACCCTATTATTATCGGAAATTAAAAATTAAATTTTAGTGACTCAAAGCAACTTTGTTCCACAATGTCTGCATCATGGAATCTTCGCTCTGAATTGTTTTCTGGCTGGCTTCGTAGGCACGGTTAACTTCAATCATCTTTACCATTTCGTTAACAACATTTACGTTTGAAGTTTCCATGTAGCCCTGCATCATTCTTGGACGCTCCATACCTTCTGCAATGTATGCTTCACCAGAAACATTGTTTGAAGACCAGAGGCTGTTTCCCATTTTTTTGAGATAACGCTCATTGTCAAAACGAACAATTTTAATGCGGTCAATGACTTCGTTGTCCTTTGTGGTGATGATTCCGTCTTCATTTACGATGAATTTGTCGTCCTCAACATGAATTACGCCGTTTTCACCCATCAATGGATAACCGTCTTTTGTAAGAAGAATTCCTTCTTTTCCGAGAAGAAAGTTTCCGTTTCTTGTGTATCGTTCACCATTTGGTGTCTCAACTGCAAAAAAACCTTCTCCGCTCAAAGCAAGGTCTGTGTTTGTGTTTGTGGAACGGAAGGAACCCTGTTCAAATTCTGTGAAATTTTCGTTTGTCTCTACACCAAGTCCCAGTTTTCCAATGATTGGTGCTGCATCTGCTGAACCAAAAGGTGTTTTGTAAACTCCGTCAGCTTCACTTCTTCTCAACAAAAGCTCTGAAAATGACTTTGAAACACTTACATCACGCTTGAATCCAGCTGTATCAACATTTGCAAGGTTGTTTGAAATAGTGTCCAGTCTGTTCTGCTGAGCGTTCATTCCGCTTGAACCAATATACCAACCACGAATCATTTTTTCCTCCCACACTGATGGGCACCACTGCTGGTGCATCTACCTTATATATATCGGCAGTTGAATTTTAAATTTAAGTCCATTTTTTGTGCATTTTTCTTCAATAAATTTTTAAGAATAAGTTTGCGTTTTAAAAACTTAGGGATTAAAATGGATATATACATATAAGGGGAATTTCCCTAAAACTAGCAGAAGTCTAATACAGGAGCATCTATGAAAAATTCAAAAGAACCACGCGTAATTTCAATCATTCTTGGTGGAGGAAAAGGAACACGTCTTTATCCTTTAACAAAAGAACGCTCCAAGCCAGCCGTACCATTTGGCGGAAAATACCGTATCGTTGATATTCCAATCTCAAACTGTATCAACTCAGGATACAAGAAGATTTATCTTTTGACACAGTTCAACTCGGCATCTTTGCACCATCACATCACAAACTCATATAACTTTGACCGCTTTGACCGTGGCTTCGTAGAAATTCTTGCTGCCGAACAGACATTGGAACACTCAGGCTGGTTCGAAGGAACTGCCGATGCCGTTCGTAAAAACATGAGCCATTTCCGCTCACAGCGCCCTACTCACTACATCATCCTTTCCGGAGATCAGCTCTACAGAATGGATCTCAAGGAATTCATGAACAGCCACATTGCCAGCGGTGCTGATATTACAATCGCCACAACAGCCGTAAACCGTCGTGATGCTTCTGGTTTCGGTATCATGCAGATTGACAAAAAGAACAAGATTACTGCTTTCCAGGAAAAGCCAGCTCCAGACAAGGACATCTCAGACTGGAAGATTCCAGAAAGCTCACGAGGCGACCTGCCACCAGAGAAGGAATATCTTGCTTCAATGGGTATCTATATCTTCAATGCAGACGCAATGGAAGAAGCATTGGACAACGAATTCACAGACTTTGGTAAGGAAATCATTCCTCAGTCAATCAAAACAAAGAAAGTTAACTCATACATCTTTGACGGTTACTGGGAAGACATCGGTACAATCAGAAGCTTCTATGAAGCAACTCTTGACCTTACAAACTATGATCCATCATTCGACTTCTACAATGCAGAAGAGCCAGTTTATACACACATGCGCTATCTTCCACCTTCAAAAATCAACGGTGCCAGCATTGAGAACTCTCTTACATCAGAAGGATGTATCATTACAAAAGCTTCTCTCAAACGCTGCGTAGTCGGTGTTCGTTCAATCATTGAAGAAGGCACAGATCTTGACGGTGTAATCGTAATGGGTTCTGACTTCTACGAAACAACTGATGAAAAGGCAGAGAATGCAAAGGCAGGAAAACCTCACATCGGTATCGGTAAGAACTGTAAAATTTCAAAGGCCATCATCGATAAGGATGCTGCAATCGGCGACAACGTAAGAATCAACGTTGACGGCAAGACTTATGAAGATGGTGACCACGGTCTCTTCTACAGTGCTGAAGGAATCATCGTAATCCGTAAGGGTGCTGTAATTCCAGCTGGAACTGTAATCTAATCTGACACTACATTAGAACTCAGATAAAATTATATGCCAGAATCAATGTTCGACAAGCTAGGTGATTTACTCAGCGACGCACTTGATTCTGGCATTATTTTTAAACAAGAAGAAAAACAGGCTCCAAAAGAACAAATAAAACCGGTCTATCCCCCAGAAATTATTGCAGCATTTAAAAAATGTGGCATTTCAGAGGATTTGAACTACCCTGCCGCAAAACAGGCCTACAGGGAAAAGCTCAAGTATTATCATCCAGACGGAAAAAATGACAATCCGGTACTTCAGAAAGTGGCAAAAGAGAAGACGGAAAATTTAATTGAAAACTGGAAGATTATTGAAAAATACTTTGAGACGATTCAAAATTCAACGAAATAATCTAAAAATCCATATCCAGAACCAGCTGAACCTCAGTGATGGAACTTCCAAGTTCTGTAGCAATTTCTTCAACAGAATGTCCCACCGTGTGCAAATCCTTTACAAGCTGGCTGAATGATTTTTTTGGCTCAACTGGATTTTCAGCGTAAGTAATATTCGGACCAATAACAGGTACATGAGTTACAGGATTTTCATGATTTTCCACAATAAAGGTGGTTCCAGTGCCAGAAACAATTTCGTTTCCAACCTGTGAAAAAAGATCAGGTTGAGATGGTTGAACATGCTTAGAACCTTCCGCAGTAATATTATAAGTGTCATCAGAATGGGAACTGCGGGAATTTCTTCTGTATTTTTCTGCAACAGAAGCATTTGCATTACCAAAATTGCGCTGCTCTACGTTCAATCTCTGCTGAAACACGCTCAGATTTTCCTGTTTTTTTAACTCAACCTGAGCCACCGCAAGATGTCTGTCCGCCTCTGCAATCACTGAACGAAGCTCCTTTATACGGTCTTCAATGATATCAATGTTACGGCTTGCGTTTCTGTTAACATCGTCAATCATCTGTTCCAGTTCTGCACGGGTAGATTCAATAATTTCATCAGTTGAAAAAAATTTCTTGTATTTTGAAAGGAAAAAAATCCAGAGAACAATATTAAATATACAAAAAAAAGAACTTACAAAAGCAAGTATCACAATTTTACCTTTCTATGTTTATATGCTGTCCCAGATAGGACTCACGAATTACATTTTCTTTTTTAACAGGAGCTTCTTCAGAATCCTGATCCTTCCGCTTTTTCTGACCTTCTGGATTCTGCTTCTGGTGGCCTTCATCAGAAACCTGATCGGATTTTGCTTCATTATCAGCGGTCTTATGCACAGAATTTGCCTTTTCCGCATTCTGCTGAATAATTCTGCCTTCCTGAAGCTGCTGAGCAAGCTGAGCACCCTGCTGCTGATTTGCAACAGTTCTGGCAATATTATTCATATTGGTATACATCGTCTGCAAATCTAACGGAGAAACACCCATAGCTTAAACTCCCATATACTTTTTTAACTATTCGCTGTAACCTGCAGGTCCCTTAATGTCATCAAAATTAGGCTGCTCAAATTTTCCACGGCGTACAAAACCATTCTCATAGAAGAAGATAAGATTCTTTGTATCTGCGCGGATTTCATCTTTTTCATCACGGACAAAAATCTTTACACCGGCATAAACTGTACCCGATGCATAAACTTTGCCGATATTCTTAAGTTCACGCAAGCGAGCCTGAATCTTTTCAATTTCCTCGTTGTAAACTGCATTTTCTCCAACGATTTCATTCTTCTGGTCAATGAGCTTAAGAAGATTTTCTTCCTTTTCTTTTGGAAGAGACTTACGAATCTTCTTCATATTTTCCAATGTAGAAATATCAAGTTCAAGCTCTTCCAGTATTTTTACATTGTTATTTTGCATTTCAATAAGTTCTTCAAGACGGTGCTTAGCTTCCGGATCGAATCCAACTTCAATTACAGTTTCTGTACCACCGCCATCTGAACCGATGTTCTTTGCAACAACACATTCAGTGGCAAACAAATGTCCACCAGTAATCTGCGCGCGTTTTCCCTGAAGAATGATGCGCTTCTTTGCAGAAACTTCACTGTTCATGATAGAGTCATTTACAATGACATTTTCCTGAACCTTTACAGTTGTATTCTGAATGAATTTAGCCCAAAGAGAACCACCACAAGTAATTGTACCTTCATCACGTCCAATTACGCCTGAAGAAACAATGATATCACCATCGGATTCAAGATGACATTTGCCTACAGTACCACCAATTTCAATGTTACCGCTGGCCTTGATGTCAAATCCGTCTTCAACAGCACCCTTAACCACAACAGTTCCAAGGAATGTGATGTTACCAGTCTTGATATTGACTGCATCAACTTCCATGATTGGCTCTACACAAACCTTGTCGTTGATGAGAAGAACCTGACCATTTGTATCGGCGAGAATTGTTCTTCCGTCTGTATCTACGCGAACATTTTTTCCAAGCGGAAGATTAATGTCACGACCATTCTTTGCTTCAAGATAGCGTCCAAACAAGGTTTTTCCGGCCTTACCATCTTCAGCAAGAATTTTTTGAGCCAATGGCTGACCTTCAACAACGTTCTGAATAAGATTGAGTTCCTTAAAGTCAACCTGTCCGTTAGCAGCTTCCTTGGCACGAATTTTAGAACGGTCTGTCTCAAAATTGTATGCAATATAAGCATCGTGTCCATCAATTGGAAGAACAGCGGAAGCGATGATAACAGGCTCATTATATACAGGAGAATCCACAAGGGACTGAATTTTTTCATCAGAAATACCAGCCACAACTCCCTGATTTGTGAGAGCTGCCTTAATCTGGCTGGCTGTGACATCAGCACCACCAAGTGTTGGAGGACTGATTGTTGCCGTAGCATGCATTTCATCCTTTGCAATATCTACAACAAATACCGCATCGGCAGAAGGTTCATGATTATATCTGCCAACCGGTTCATAATCATCGCCTGTTCCGCTAACTGCCAGTTTCTTTACCAGCTCTTCATCAAATGAAAGCGTATCAGGACGGTTAATATCGTTGAGCAAGGTTGGAATATCAACAGGTTTTCCTTCACCAACAGGAAGCGTAACTTTGAGCACAAGATCGTTTCCAAAGTGGTGAATATAATACATTCCATCCTTTGCAATAATTTTTTCTTCTTCAGCTTCAAATGCACCCATAATATCAGAAGCACCTGAAACAGCAGATTTTTTGATTGTTTCTGGATTTTGATAAACTTTGATTGTCCATGGTCTTTTAGCAATCCCCATAAAGCCTTCAAAACCACGCTCAACAACTTCATATTCAAGATTAACGACTCTAGTATCAAACTGAACAGCAGCATCAGCCAAAGCTTCATCAAGAGTATCAGCTCTGACCTCTACGCTGTGAATTTCCTTGTCTCTTTCAAGGAGTTCAGCCATATCTTTACGAATCGCATCCAATGTAACCATATATTAGAAAATACCTTTACGGAAGTTTGTCAATTTAGCACGCAAATGAAGGTTTGCGTTTGAGTGAAGCTGTGAAATTCTCGATTCAGAAACATCAAGAACCTGCCCGATTTCTTTAAAAGTCAAATCTTCATGATAATAAAGAACAATTACCATTTTTTCTTTTTCAGGAAGCTCATTAATAGCCTGAATAATGACTTTTTTGATTTCCTCACGTTCAACCTGAACATCAGGATTAAGACTCTGTGGAGCTTCAAGACCATCTACAATTGCCAGATGATCATTGTCATCAGAATACCAGACATTGTCCAAAGATAAAATTGAAGTACCGCTGATTTTTGTAACAATGTGCTGATATTCATCAACACTTACATTCAGTTCCTTTGCAATTTCTTCATCCGTTGCAGGACGAGAAAGTTTTGATTCCAATCCACTGATTACATCTTCAATTTCGCGGGACTTCTGACGAACAGAACGAGGAACCCAGTCCAACTGTCTCATTTCATCAATGATGGCACCACGAATACGAGTAACCGCATAAGTCTTGAATTTTACCTTTTTATCCAGATCGTACTTGTTGATTGCATCCAAAAGTCCAAACTGCCCAAAGCCTACCAGATCATCAAATTCCATGCTGGCTGGAAGACCAATGGAAACTTTTCCAGCAACATATTTAACCAAAGGCATATATTTTCGTATAATTTTATCGCGTAATGCAGAAGCTTTTGTCTTCTTGAATTCCTTCCAAAGAGCATCTTCTTCTTCATCGTTAATAAAAAGTGACTTATCGTTCTCCATTTAACACACCTTTAATTAATCTTTAGCCAGCAACGTTCGAATTGCCTGTGCCATTACATTTGTATCTTGTCCACTTCCAGAACCACCTGAGCTTGAACCGCCAGAAGCAAAATCACTGTCACTGATAACAGGATTAGCTGTAGATTCCGCAAGATTTATATTTCCAATATCAGGAAGCACATCCAAAGCTTCAGCTGTAGAAGCCGGAGCATTTGTTTGTGCCGCAGCTTCTGGAGCTGCAGTTTGTGCTCCAACGGCAGGTGCTGATCCAGCAGCTGGGGCTGGTTCTGCCGAAGTAATTGTATTTAGCCCGGCAGGAACGAATCCCGCAGGTTCATTTGCAGGTTTTGCTTCTGCAACAGAAGCCGCAGTTTCAGAGGCAGGTACTGAAGCAGCAGGTGCAGGAGTTGCCGTAACAGTTGCAGCAGGTTCAGCATGCACTTCAGATTCCCCAGAAGAAAGTTCCTGAGCACCAAGTGTATTTCTGGTACTTGAAACCGCAAATTTTGGTGCCGAATCTTCATCTGCCAGATTTGAATCGTCAACAACAATGTTCACAACACCACCAGCTGCAGGTTTCTGAACCGGAGTCTCTGTACCATCAGAACCAGAAGAAACTTTTGCACCATCAGAAAGGAAGGATTGATAAAGGAAAGAAATTCCAAATGACAAGGCAGCAAAAACAACCGCAAAAATCAAAGCACGAAGGATTATTGTACCAAATCCAACGCCAGAAATTATTCCTATAAGAAAAGACAGTACGAACCCGATACCAGCCGAGACGCAAATAACTTTCGGGTTTCCCATCATAATCCTCCCACTATTTCAGTTTAAGTCAATAAAATCGTTAGGTCAAGTTTTTTCTTTATAATATAGAAGAAACCTGGAAACACATGGTTTCAAGCTATACAGAAACTCCAAAAACTATTATTTTCAGAGTTTCCATCTAATCTATTTTTTTCCAAGAAACTTCTTTAAGAAGCTTGAAACACCTTCTGAAGTTCCATCATCACTTTTTTCAATTCTGCCTACAATATGCTTTACACACTGTGCAGGTTTTGAAGTTGGATTTACAATAATAAACGGTTTCTGTCTGATTACTGAAGCCTGAACAACAGGATCGTCGTATACAAATCCAATATAATCAACTTTTTTATTCAGGAACTGAGCCACAATGTTGATGATTCGTTCAGAAATTCTCTTGCCTTCATCAGCTGAATGAACACGGTTTACCAGAAGCTTGATGTTTGTCTCACGGTCAACAAGCTCAGTTGTGATGATTTTGATGATTCCGTATGCATCGGTGATTGCAGTTGGTTCTGGAGTTGTAACAACATAAACTTCATCAGCAGCCGCAACAAAAGAAAGAACGTTGTTTGCAATACCAGCACCAGTATCAATAATGATGATGTCTGCATTTCCCAGCATTGAGAACTGCTTTGCAAAATAATCCAATTCTTCTACATTAAGGTTTGCAATGCGAGAAAAACCGTTGGCACCGGCAATGAACTTTATTCCAAATTCAGTGTCAGTTATGATTTCCTGCATAGTCTTCTGCTTCTGAATAACCTGCATCAAGTTGTACTGCGGAACAATGTTCATAAGTACGTTTACATTTGCCATACCCAAGTCACCATCAATGAGGATAACTTTTTTACCCTGCTGGGCATAGGCAATTGCCATATTTACAGAAAGGTTTGATTTTCCAACCCCTCCCTTTCCACTGGTAATCGCAATGATTCTGGTCTTGTGACCATTTGACATCATTTCTCTAAGTTCCTGTGCCTGATCTTCCATAATTATTTATCCTCCGGAAACTTGTCGTCAATATGTAATCTGTCTATCTTAAAATCAACAAGATTTGTTAAGAATTTCACAACCTTTGCTCTTTCAATTTTTCTTGGAACCTGCTGACCGTCTGTAATGTAAGAAACTGACTTTCCTTTTTCTGAAAGCACGCTGACTACATTTCCTACAGCAGTAGTTTCGTCCCACTTTGTTACAATCACAGAATTAAAGTTAAAGGTCTCGTAGTTCTGAATAATGGAAACCAGATCCTTTGCCTTTGCTGTAGCTGTAACAGTAAGGTAAACATCAGGGTGAATTCCCTGCACTTCCAGGGTCTGGCGCATTTTTCCGATATTTTCAAAATCATTAGGGCTGTATCCCGGTGTATCAATGAAGAACACATCGAGATTTTCCTTATAATTGTTGAAAATTTCCTTTACATCATCAGCAGACTCAGCCTTGTCCACATCAATATTCATAATGTCACCATAACGGCGGAGCTGATCCTCAGCACCAACACGAGTACGGTCAATTGTTATCATTCTGATTCTTGGTTTTGGTTCACCCTTTGCCTGAGCTTCCTTGATCATTGTTCCGGCAAGCTTGGCAATTGTAGTTGTTTTTCCAACACCTGTAGGTCCAACAAGGATAATCACATGCGGATATTTATGAGGAATATTTGGAGCAATTTTTATAGATTCCCCAATCCAGTCCACAACTGTCTTCTGAACCAGGTCAAAATCATCAAGTTCTTCCAGAGTAAGCTCTGCACGGAGACGAGTTGAAATCTGATTTATATATTTGAATGTAAATTCATTATCCTGCAGCAGTTCCTCAATTTTCTGAATAGAAAGAGGCTTGTCGCTGGCAGAAGTATTATCAGCAATTTCCTTGAGCTTCTGATCCAGATTCTTTGTAAGTTCTTCAATTCTCTTATCAATATTTGCAAGCTGAAGGGTGTTTGTAACAGAGGCTCCTGTTTTCTGAATGAATTCATCACGACTTTTCTGGAATGATTCAACCGGCGCAACAGGTTTTGAATTGACAATGTACTTAACCTCATACATTTCCTTCTGTCCAAAACCGAGAAAACCAGCCTTAAAAATCTGTCTTTGACCTGTAATTCTGTAATTTTGACCAAATTGATTGAAAAGCTGTGCCTTGCAATCAGAAAGGTCTCTTCCTACAAGCTTCTTTTCAGACTCTTCAGAAGCAATGGAAGATCGAGCCTCGCTATACATTTATTTCTCCAATAATTTCCAAGTTAACATTTCGTCCTGCAGTCATTACTTCATTGATTGAAAGCACGACAGTTCCAGGCATTTCCCTATCAATTGATGACTGTACCAAAGAACGAACTTCAGCAGCACAAAGAATGATAGGAAGATAATTTCGTTCACGAACAGCTGTGATTGCAGAACTAACAGCCGTAATCCACTTTCTTCCGTCTACCGGATCAAAGGCAACAAACGGCTTGCTTCCGTCCGGTGGAGTTACAGAATGCTGCAGAATTTTCTCAGATGCAGCCTGGCTCAACTGCAAAACGCTGAGTTTTCTGTCCTGATCCACGTACTGCATACAAATCTGTAAGCCCAGTGCTTCACGAACCTTTTCAATGAGCATCCACGTATTTTTTGGAAGATTTCCAAAGTTTGCCAATGTCTCAAGGATTGCAACAATATTTCTGATGGAAACCTGTTCACGAAGCAATCCCTGAAGAACCTTCTCAATGTCACCATAAGTGTATTTATAAGTGTTGAGAACTTCATCAACAACAACTGAATTTGTTTCTTTGATTTTATCCACAATTGCCTTGGTTTCAAGACGACCAAGGATTTCAGCTGCATGGGAACGAATAATTTCCGTAAGATGTGTGGCAATGATTGTTGGAGGATCAACAACTGCATAACCGGCATTTTCAGCTTCAGCACGCTTATCCTCACTTACCCAGATTGCAGGAACACCAAATGCAGGATCACGGGTTGCCTCACCCTTCATTTCTTCAATTACACTGCCTGTGTTCATGCACATATAGTAGCCCAGCTTGATTCTTGCACTTCCAGCTTCAATTCCACGGATTTTAAAGCTGTACTCATCAGGATTAAGCTGCATGTTATCAATAATACGGATTTTTGGAACAACAAGTCCAAGGTCAAGAGCTGCTTCACGGCGAATTCTAGTAACTCTTTCAAGAAGTTCTGCACCTTTTTCCTTGTCGACCAATGGAATGAGACCGTAACCAAGTTCAAGACAAAGTGCATCCAACGGAACAACCGGACTTACCTCGCCATTTTCTGCACCTGGCTGCTTGTTCTTTGCTTTCTGCTCTTCTTCCAGTTTTTTTGCAAATGAAGCCTTTTCTTTTTTGACAAGCCTGTAACCGTAGAAAATGAAAAGTCCACCGAATGGCACCAGAAGATACCAAGGAAAACTTGGAATAAGACTCATAAGTGCCAGGGTGGCACCTGTAATTATGTAAACATATCCGCTGACAGTGAACTGCTTTTTAAGCTGATCACCAATAAGTTCATCAGAAGAGTTTCCTGTAACCAGAAGACCTGTAGCAACAGAAACAAGCAATGCAGGCAGCTGGCTCAAAAGGCCGTCACCGATTGTAAGACGAGTATAAGTTCCAAAAGCCTCGCCTGCATCCATTCCACCGATTGCCATACCAACGATTACGCCGGCAATAAGGTCAATTACGGTGATGAAGATACCGGCCTTAACATTACCGCTGACAAATTTTCCGGCACCATCCATGCTTGAATAGAAGTCAATGTCGCGCTGAATTGCTGCTTTTTTGTTTCTGGCCTGTTCATCATCGATATAACCAGAATTAAGCTCTGAATCAACTGCAAAAAATTTCTGGTTCATGGCATCCAAAGAGAAGCGTGCTGCAACTTCAGAAACACGGGTTGCACCCTTTGTAATTACGATAGCCTGAAAAATAATCAGAATGATGAACACAACGAAACCGATTACAAGACCAGTTGTAGAAGGATTCATTACGGAGTCACCTGTTACAATAGAAGAAAAAGCCTTCAGCATATTGCCAGGGAAATTTGCATATTTAGTAAGCGCAGCTTTTGTAAGAATAAGGCGGGTTGAACAGATATTGAGGGCAGTTCCAAAAAGTGTGGTAAAAATCAAAACGCGGGGAAAACTTGCAAAATCAGAAGATTTAGGTGTATAGAGAACAACAAGAAGAACAACGATTGCAGAAGCAATGTTGCAGATCATCAAAAAGTCGAGAAGAACGCCCGGAACTGGTATCAAAAGCATAAGAATACCAATGATAACAGCTGCAGCGACAGCATGATTCTCTATGTTCCCCAATAGATTTTTAAAACGGTTAGCCATTCAAATCCCCACCCAAACAGCTTACTTTTTGTTATTAAATTTTTCCAAGTGACCGTAAACAGCCGCAATGGCGCTATAATACGCACTTGGTATTATATCACCAATTTCAGTTTCTGCATAGAGAGCACGGGCCAAAGGTCGGTTTTCTACAATAGGAACATTGTTTTCAGTGGCCAAAGTTCGGATTCTCAAAGCAACACTGTCAGCACCCTTTGCCATTACCTGAGGTGCATCAGCCTTCATTGTGTCATACATCAATGCAACTGCATAATGTGTAGGGTTGGTGATTACAACATCAGATTTTGCAACCTGTTGAGGCATATTCCGCTGCAAAAGTTCCCGCTGGGCCGCCTGTAAATGAGCCTTTACCTCAGGGTCGCCTTCCATTTCCTTGTATTCCTGCTTAACTTCCTGTTTGGTCATCTTCATACTTTCTATAAACTGCTTTTTCTGAACAAGATAGTCAGGAATTGCAATCAGAAGAAAAATCAAAGCGCAGGTAATCAGAATCTCAGCCGCAGTCCACGCAATTCGACCAACAGACTTGTGAATGCTGGCCGCATTAAGGCTTTCAAGAATTCTCGGCAGGTTCATTCTGATAATTATGTAGGCCGCTAGACCAACCACAGCAACCTTTGCAAAGGATTTGATTACGTTCCAGCCGCCTTCAAAAGAAAACATCGTCTTCTTAAGATACTGTCCGATTCTAGGTGCGATTTTAGAAAACTGAGGTTCAATAGGTTTTGTTGAAAAAATAAACCCCTTGTTCTGAAAAAGATTAGCCACAACTCCGGCAATGATTCCACAGACAGCAATAGGAGCTGCCATTTTTGCCAGATTCAAAAGAAAATGTCCAAAGAACCGGCGCTGCAGCATTTCAGTTTCCGTACAATGAGTAAAATAGAACACAAGAATTTCTTCAAACCATCGCCAGAAATATGGAGCAAAAACCACCAGCACAACCACAGTCACAAGCATCACTATGGCACTGCAAAGCTCCTGGCTTTTTGCAACACGGCCTTCTTCACGGGCTTTACGAAGCTTATATTCAGATGGTTCCTCGGTCCTTCCTTCTTCTTCAGCCGCAAACCACTGGAGGTCAATATCTTCAAAGGACATCAGGCACCTCCCGTAATAACTTTGGTCATAAGGCTTTCAAGATTATGGAAACCGATTGAAATTGCCCTTCCAAAGAAGTCGCAGAGACTTGGCATAAGAGCCGCAATTATAAAGAATGAAGTCAGAATCATGATTGGAAAACCTTCACTCAAAAGGTTCATCTGAGGTGCCGCCTTAGAAAGAATACCCATAGTCACCGAAATCAGGATCAAAGTTCCCATAATCGGCAGTGCAATTATGAAGGCATCAGCAAAAAGATCAGTTAAGCCGGTCAAAAGAAAATTCACAGTGATTTCACGGCCAGAAATTATGGAAATTGCATTGAAGGATTCATAGCTTGAAACAAAGGCCCGTCCAAAAAGAATCTGCGCCCAATCAGCCTGCAAGAAAATCAGCATGGCAATCAGATTGAAGAACTGTCCCATAAGGGGATTTTCAACCTGGCTCAAAGCGTCGTAAACTTCAGAAGCAGAAAAACCCATCTGAAAAGCAAAGAACTGGCCTGCAGTACTGAATGCCGCAAAAATCACAGCAACATAGAAGCCCATCAGAATTCCAATCAGCCCCTCACCGATTATGAGCATTATATATTCAATTGAAAAAGCACCGTTGTTTCCAAAATAAGGAGCATAAACAGAAAGATTCACATGGGGCAATACAATAAAGGCAATATATCCGGTCAATGCCAGCTTTGCCATTCTTGACACAGAACGAATCGAAAAAAGAGGAAGAGTCATTATAACTGCAAAACAGCGCACGCAAATCAAAAGATAAACAGGCGCATTCAACAAGATTCTGTCCAGCATCTACGGTTCAATCCAAATTCTATTTTTATCTGGCAAGCCTTGGAATCTGCGAGAAAAGACCTGTTGCATAGTTGCTCATAAGCGCAAACATCCAGCCGCCAATCAAAGCAATAACAAGAAGAATCACCAGCATTTTTGGAAGAAAAGTAAGAGTCTGTTCCTGAATGGAAGTTGTTGCCTGAAAAATTGCAACCAGAAGACCAACAACAAGCGCTGCTCCAAGAATCGGAGCACAAAGAATGAAAACCTGAAAAACTCCGCCGCGCATCAAGCTGACAATTTCACCAATACTCATTTAATTCTCCCCTATCTGATGATTGAAGTAAAAAGCTGCTGAGTCAGAAGTCCCCATCCGTCAACCAGAACAAACAGCATGAGCTTGAATGGCATGGAAATCTGAACCGGTGGCAGCATCATCATACCCATACTCATAAGGATGCTGGCAACTACCATATCTATTACAATGAAAGGAATATACAAAAATACACCGATTTTAAACGCAACTGTCAGCTCATGAAGAATATATGCCGGCACAATTATGTAGGTTGGAATATCCTCTGGTCCGTTTGGAGCTGGAAGATTTGCCATTGCCAGAAACGAGGAAATATATTTTGACTGCATGGAACCGTCGTTTGCCTGAGTTACAGTCTGTTTGAGCATAAATTCACGCAATGGAGCTTCTGCACGGGTGTATGCCTGTTCAATTCCAATTTCACCGTCAGAAAGAGGCTTGATTGCGTTTCCATAAATGTTCTGAAAAACCGGAAACATGATGAACAAAGTCATAAAGAGTGCGATTCCGTTCAAAACTGAAGTCGGCGGAACCTGCTGCAAGGAAAGTGCACGTTTGATAAAGTCCAGAACAATGGAGAAACGAAGAAAGCAGGTTGTAAGAATCAGAAGGCTTGGTGCAAGGGTGAGCACTGTAAGCAAAAGCAGAAGCTGTACAGAAAAAGCAACCTGACTTCCGGTTCTTGGCTGGGTTATGCTGATATCCACATTTGGAATGTCCAGTCCGCGCACATTTCCGTTCATCTGAGTTGTCCCCTGAGTTGAACCTGAGGGAAAATTTCTGTTCTGGCTGCTCTGGGCACTGACAGGAAGCAAAACTAATCCTGCAAAAAGCAGAACAAAGGCGAATTTCAATAAGTTTTTGGCTGAAAATTTAAATGTCATGGCTTTCATTACTGTTCATCCCTGTTGAATCGTTCGCGTTGTCTTCTCAAAGAATCCGTAAAGGTAGCCTTGTCTGAAAAAGCATTCTTTGTTTTTGAACCTGATGAAATGAAAATATCCAGAACATCAGAAAAGCTTCTAGGTTTAGTCCTGTTCTGATTTTTGTCTGCCATCAAATTAAGCGAATCCACCAATTCTTTGTCACCGATTTCTGAAATAAGATTGATTGAATTGTCTGAAACTCCGATCACATAGGCTTTATCCAGAAGAGTGACAATCTGCACAGATTTTCCCGCACCAATGGAAAGATGCGCAACTTTTCTCAAAAATGAATCATCAGAATCAACAACACCTGAATTTTTTCGCAAAATTCTGATGAAAAGATAAACCAGGCCGATCACAATCAGCAAAGAAAAGACCATTTTTACAAAAAGCCCGAAAGTTGAAGGAGACTGAACCTGATTTGCAGGCTCTGAAACGCTCCAATATGGAGATTGAGTTGAATTTTCTGAAGCTGAAGCTGAATTTTCAACAGAAGTATTCTGTGAAGCTGACTGTGAAGTCTGTCCATAAACAAAAGATGAACAGATAAAGACAGACAGAACGAGAGCAAAGACTCTGCCCCTGCCAAAAGAGAATATACTTGTCATTTTCCCACCCAATTTTTGACAAATTAATATTTTCTAAAATTATAGCAAAAAAAAACAGGTCTGTCGAACACATATTCAACAGACCTGACAATTTTCATTAGGTTTTGTATTTTTTTGACTAGCGAAGATCGCTTACTCTTTCCATTGGTGAAAGGATTTCAGTTACACGAACACCGAAGTTTTCATCAATAACTACAACTTCACCTTTGGCAATTGGCTTATGGTTAACAAGAATGTCTACTGGTTCACCGGCAAGCTTATCAAGCTCAATGATTGTACCTTCACCCATACCAAGGATTTCCTTGATCTGTTTCTTTGTACGACCAAGCTCTACGGTCATTTCCATGTTTACGTCCATGATAAGACCGATATTGCCCTGTTCTCCAGAAGGAACTCCCATTGGTCCACCAGAAAGGCTTGGATACTGCAAAGACTGAACGCTTGGTGTATTCATGCCCATCATTGGCTGCTGGAAACCGCCCATCTGTGGCATTCCCATTCCACCCATCATTGGCTGCTGCTGGAAACCGCCCATCTGAGGCATTCCCATTCCGCCCATCATCGGCTGCTGCTGGAAACCACCCATCTGTGGCTGACCACCGGCAAGATTTGCCATTGAAGCCATGTCAGCAGCATTAAGAGCACCGCCACCCATAGCAGGAGCTGGATCAGGTGTTCCGCCACCCAAAGCTTTAGCCATTCCTTCAGCGACCTCGCTTGAAACAGCTTCCCACAAAGTGAAAGCCTCGCCGTCCAATGTGTATGGATAGCTGAACAAAGCAAATGTTCCCTGTGGAATTCTTACCATTGCCTTTGGAACATGAACAGCCTCTGGAGGATTTGCTGCCAAACCTGCAATCTTGCTCAAATCAGTGATTTCAGCACCAGAATGTGTTGAAACAAATTCACCGATTACAGAAAGAGCCATATCATCAAGCTCAGCGTTATCCTCTTTATTGATAAGACCAGTAATTTTCTGTGCAAATTCTGGTGAAAGAATCAAAAGATGATCACCCTTAAGACCAGCGTTGAAATCAGCTGTAACAGCAACAACCATTTCTGGAAGTTTTGAAAGCAACTGATCACGGTTCAAGGCTTCTACAACTGGAGCACCAGCTTCAAACGAAGCGCCTGTCATAGAATTAAGGTTACCGGCACATTTATCTTTTAAACCACCGGCAAATTTTTCCAATGTTGCTGTATCGATATTAGAACTGGAAGATGATCCCGATGAAAGACCTCCCATGTCTACACCAGACAACAATGCGTCAATTTCGTCCTGAGATATTGTTCCATCACTCATAAGATTCATCCCCTTCTACTGATAATTCTTCAAAATCGTCAGATTCATTCTGCTCTATTTTGCCAATAACTTGGACTGCCATTTTCTTTCCCACCACACCAGGCTGGCAGTAAAATTTCTTTTCATTACCAACACTCAAAGTCAACGGATCGCCAACTCTGACTGTTGAAAGTCTAACTACGTCACCGGAACGCAAATTAAGCACGTCACGGATTGGAAGATTGATTGTTCCGATTTCAGCAACAACATCCATGTCAACATCAGAAAGTTTTTCCTTCAATGTTCCAAGATACTGTGTTGTTGAGCTTCTGCGAACAGAACTGAACCAGAACTGTGAAGAAAGCTTTGAAACAATTGGCTCAATTGTGAGGTATGGAATACAGAAGTTCATCATACCTTCTTCATCACCAATTTTTGTTTCCAAAGTTACAAGAACAACCATTTCAGAAGGAGGAACGATTGAAGCAAACTGTGGGTTAGTTTCAATCTGTCCAAGTCGTGGACGAAGGTCAATTACCTGGGTCCAGGCTTCACGCATATTCGCAAGAATACGAACGATGATGCCTTCCATTACGGACTGTTCAATATCTGTAAGGTCACGGCTGACTTTAGCACCCTGACCAGTACCACCAAAAAGACGGTCAATGACACTGAATGTAATAGCAGGGTCGATTTCAAGAACTGCATTGCCCTTGAGCGGATCCATGTTGATTACAGCCAGTGTTGTTGGTGTAGGAATGGAACGGATAAATTCCTCGTATGTAAGCTGATCTACAGATGCAACGTGAACGTGAACCAAAGAACGCAGCTGTGCTGAGAGAGATGTTGTTGTAAGACGCGCAAAGGTTTCATGCATGATCTGAACCGTACGAATCTGTTCCTTTGAGAACTTATCCGGACGCTTGAAGTCATAAATCTTAATTTTGCGCGTATCGCTGACAGGCTTGAAATCGTCTGCACCGGTGTCTCCAGAGCTGATGGCTTGGAGCAGCTGGTCAATCTCGTCCTGTGACAGAACCTCGTTCATGTCTATTTCCCCACCTTGTATAGAATCGTTTTACTACTGCTGGATTACATCCAGAGTCATAAAGCGAACATCCTTAATCTTTGAAGAACTCAAAATAGAGTCGTTAATTGCGTTTCTGATTTCAATCTTAAGATTTTCTTCATTCTGAGGACGCAATTCTTCAGCTGTCTTCTGTGTAAAGTATCGGCGCAAAAAGTCTTTAAGTTCAACAGTTCTTTGTGTAATTTCTGTTGAAGTAGCCTTATCTTCCTTTTTGTAGCCCAAAACAACGTCAACACGAACAGAAGCAGGATTAGCTTCCATTGTTTTTGTCTGAATAACACCAAGAGAAGTGTACCAGTCAAGGATTTCTCTTGTGATTGTGTAATCTTCTGTCATTGGAATGGCAGCACCAGTTCCAGCATTGTTTCCGCCGGCAACCTTAGTTGTAATAACAACAACTGTAACAATAAGAATTACGGCACCAAGACCGATAGCAACCCATTTTAAAAGTCCAGGAAGCAAAAGTCCCTTTCCACCTTTTGAAGGAGCACCAACGTCTGCACCACCTTCATCAAGTCCCAAACCTTCATCTTCATCTGCCATAAAAATCTCCTATAAAAGGTGCTTAACCTTCGAATACTAGCATTAAAAGTGGCCTTCATCAAGAATTACGACGTCCACCCTTCTGTTGTAGGCCTGTCCTTCCTTTGTATCGTTGGAAAACATTGGCCTTGTGTCCGCATATCCAGCGATTGAGAACTGTTTCTCGTTAACACCGAAATCTGCAAGATAATGAAGAACATTTACAGCTCTGGCTGCTGAAAGCTCCCAGTTTGACGGATAAAGCTCACCAGCATAAGGAGTACTGTCAGTATGTCCCTCTATTCTAAATCTTCGGTTTTTTAAATCCGAATCTTGAAAAAATTTCGACAATTTAAGCAGAATATCTCTGGTTTCATCAATATTCAGCTCTGCGCTGCCCTGTTCAAAGAATGCATCTGAAGCAAGTGATATAACAAGTCCTCTTTCATCGCTGGAAAGAGTGATTTTTGCTGAATTTACCTCTGGAGCAAAGAGACTTACAGCCTTCTTTTTTGCAATGGAAAGCGATTTTCCAAGTTCTACAGCAGGCATTGAGCTGAGAATGTTTCCCAAGTCAGCAAGACGGCCTGTAATCAAAGACTGACCACCGCTGGTTGCAGGAGATTCTACAGCCTCTGTTGGAATTGAAAGTGATGACTGAATCTGCGAAAGCTGCGTAAGATCAATTTCTGAAGGATCGTACAACATTACGAAGAAGCAGAGCATCAATGTAATCATGTCACCATAAGTACCTTGCCAGGCGGTTGACGGTTTCTCAGGTTCCTTTTTTTCTTTTTTGGCCATTTACTAGTCCTTCAATACATCAGGTTCGATAACTTTACGTGTTTTTGGATCAAGATAAGTAAGAAGCTTCATTGCAAGGATTCGAGGGTTGTCTCCGGCCTGAATTGAAAGTACGCCTTCAATAATCATTTCCTGAGCTGCCATTTCCTGTGCATTCTGAGCCATAAGTTTCTGGGCAACAGGTCCTACAAGCCAGTTGGCAAGCATAGAACCGTACAAAGTTGTAATCAACGCAACGGCCATGTTAGGACCGAGGGAACTCTTGTCTTCCAGGTTGTTCAACATACCAATAAGACCAATAACGGTACCCATCATACCGAAACCAGGACCAAATCCGGCCCACTGGTTAACGATGTTGATCATCTTCATATGACGGCCTTCAGCCTGACTCATTTCATTTTCCATAATGGCACGGATTACATTTCCGTCAGTACCATCGACTACCATTCTGAGGCCTTCTTTCATAAAGGCACTCTCCAAATCGTCCAAACCTTCTTCAAGGGCAAGGATACCTTCACGACGGGCCTTTTCACTTAAAGAAACCATGGCCTGAATCAATGTTTTTTCGCCATAGTCAAAGGTTTTAAAGATTCTTGCATATACTTTAAGAAAGCCAAGAATATCACCAAGCGGGGCAACGATGAACAAAGTAAGGAACGAACCACCAATTGTTACCAATACAGATGGAATATCGATGATACCCCCCAAAGAACCACCAGATGTAGCAACACCAAGTACGATTACCGCTGCACCACCAATAAAACCAATTAAAGAAGCTATATCCATGAATATCTCCTAAAAATACAAAACCTATATACTTAGATTATCGACTATAATTCCTGTTTGTTAATTCCGATTTGCTTGCGGTAATCAATTATACATTGAATGAGGTCTTCCGGATTGTCTCTGACAACGACTTTTTTACCGGAAAAGAATGTGATTGTAAGATCAGGCGTGCGCTCCATGCTTTCGATCATGTGCGGATTTATCCAATATCTGGATCCATCCAGCCTAGTAACTGATATCATCTTATTTACCCCACCCGCAAATAAAATCTCTTAATTTTACTGTAAAATCAAGAGAAATAAAAGTAGAAAATCTTTCTCTTACTATCGGAGTTAAATTTATAACTTTTTATTATAATG
>JAGHUJ010000066.1 GCA_018064905.1 Candidatus Treponema equifaecale | reverse complement strand
CGACAAATGGCAAAATTTTCGTTTTTCAGGAAAAGCCTTGCAAGGCAGCTTACGGTCAGCATCGGTGCGGCCACAGTGGTGATTCTTGCTTCGACTGCACTTGTAGTAAGGGCAAAGTTGAGCAGCAATTATTCCAATATTTCCAATGACTACGTAGGTGCCGTTGCTGAAAGATTTACTGAAAGCACATCCAAGATACTTACGACGGAATTTTCAATCTGTTCTTCACTCAGGGATTCCTTTGAGCTATTTGAAGAAGTTCCAGTTGAATCAAGGCGGGATTATTATGATGAACTGCTTAAGAAAACTCTTGAAGCAAATCCAAATCTTGTTGATGCCTACACTGTCTGGGAACCGAATGCTCTTGATGGAAAGGACAGCGAATATGCAGGTGCTCCACATCATGATGAAACAGGTCGGTTTGTTCCATATTGGACAAATTCCAACGGAAGAATTGAAGTCTGCGAACTTACGGATTATGTCGGTGCAGACTGGTACGAAAAGCCCCTTCGCAGCACAAAGGGAATCCTCATCGATCCAAATCCCTATGAAATTGGCGGAAAGACAATCTGGGTTTGCGGCGTTGCATTTCCAATACGAAACAGGCAGGGCAGGGCTGTGGGAACTGTTGGAATCGACATGTCCCTTGATACCCTTACACAGATTCTTGAATCGGCAAAGATCTATAAGACAGGCTATCTATCGTTGATTTCCGCATCGGGTCTGGTTGCCGTAGACAGAAACAAGGACATGGAAGGAAAAATAAGCCCAAGATTCCAAAGCGGCGAAACGTCCACCATGTTCAAGAGTGCGTCTTCAAACCTAAAGGCCTTTAAATATATTGAAACCCAGAACGGACAGAAAAGTCTAGTCTATACAGTTCCGTTTAGAATCGATGGTGCCGATGAGACCTGGTATGTTGGCGTCAATGTTCTGGAAAATGAAATCCACAGGGACAGAATTGCAGTCGTTGCCATGATAATGGTCATCTTTGTAGTTGCCGCAGCTGCCATCATTTTCATCCTTTATGCAATCATAAGCGGTCTTTCAAAGCAGATCAATTTTGGTGTTGGTGCCATGAAGAATATTTCTGAAGGCGATGGAGACCTTACCGTCAGAATGTCGGTCAAAAGCGACAATGAACTTGGAATCATGTACCGTTATTTCAACGACACCATTGAAAAGATTCAGAATTCAATTTCGCTTGTAAAAAAATCTTCGGCCGAAATGAACCGCATAGGCGAGACTCTTGCAAACGATATGAACGACACCGCCGCCGCCGCAAACCAGATTACGGCAAATATTGAAAGCGTGAACCGCCAGATCCAGCAGCAGGGGCAGAACGTAAACGAATCCTTTGAGTCGGTAAGTCTTATAAATGAATCTGTAAGATCCCTGATGGGTGAAATCCAAAGTCAAAGTTCGAGTGTCATACACGCTTCTTCTGCCATTGAAGAAATGGTCGCCAACATCAGATCCGTTGCAAACATCCTTCTCAAGAACAGTGAGACGATCGACAAACTTGAAAGGTCAGCGGAAGATGGACGCGAGAGCATAAAGGTGACGGTTGAGTCTACGGAAAAGATCATGGACCAGTCCAAGACACTGCTTGAAGCAAGTAAGATAATCCAGACAATAGCAAGCCAGACAAATCTTCTTGCAATGAACGCAGCCATTGAAGCAGCCCATGCCGGTGAGACGGGAAAGGGATTTTCTGTAGTTGCCGACGAAATCAGAAAGCTTGCTGAAGATTCAAACAATCAGGGTAAGGTGATAACTGCAAACCTAAAGACCGCACTTGCAAGCATAAGTGAAGTTTCTGCGTCAACAAACGAAATGCAGCAGAAGTTCAATGATATCTACGAGTTGACCCAGGATGTGGCAAGGCAGGAACTTACCATCAAGAATGCCATGGAAGAACAGAGCGAAGGTGGTGGCCAGGTTCTTGAAGCAATGAAGCTCATCAATGAGATTACTGGAAATGTAAAAAACGGTGGCAGCGATATGGAAAGGGCGGCCGCTTTGGTCAGTGAAAGGATGAACAATCTGACCCGTCTTACAAGTGAAATTACTTCAAGCATGGAAGAAATGTCGCAGGGAATCGAAAGCATCAACAGCGCAATCAATTCCGTAAATGATCTGACGCACCAGAACACCCAGAACATCGAAACGCTGAACAGCGAAGTGGAAAAATTCAAGGTCTAATGGGCGAAAGCGTTTGTCTAATATATGCCGACGGTCGCATAACTTTCGCCCTGCAAGAATTGGGAAAGCCAATTCTTGCACATGAGCCTAGAGGCTGTGAAGGCATTTTCCGCATAAAAGTCAGGGCATTTCAACGGGTGGTTCCTGAGCCCAGTCGAAGGACTGGGTGACCCTAAAATGACAAGGATCCCTAAGCTATGTCGAAGGGGCCTTGTGTGGCTATAGGCTTTCGCGTTTTTTGGACACTGGTAAAAAAACGGGACCACCGTGTGCAAGAGGGGACAGACCTGTCTCGTTCATTTAGTTGTATTCATTTAATATAGAATCAACATAATTTCTAACACTTTCGCCAATTGCTATTTTGAGCTGCTTTGAGTTTTCATTTCTGGAGCTTAAAGATTCTCCAATAGGTATAAATAATTGAACTACATCAATATTTAATGCTTCAGTAATTTGTGAAAGAACTTTTTCCGAAAACCAAGTTCGTCCTTGTTCAAGACTTTTTATAGTATCTTCAGAAACATTTGCCAATTCAGCTAATTGAAACTGTGTTATTTTTTTGTGTTTTCTAATGAACCGCAAATTCTCACCAAATCTATTTTGTATTTCAGATGAATTCATGATTTCTATTCTCAAATCAAAACCACGAATTCTGAATTGAGTGTTAATACATAAATTAAAGAAAAGAGTATTTATATTACCTTAAATTAGTAGTAAAATTACCTTATTTATAAAAAAGAGTATTCTCAATAATTATTTAGGGTTCAGCCATGGCAAAAAAAGAAGTTGCAACAGATTTATGGGTTCATGATTTATTGAAAGAAGCAGAAATTGAACTTGAGGCTCAGGGAAGTACAATAAAAGAAATAGACGAAGCATTAAAAACAGCTTCAAAGCGAGGAACAGGTAAAGTTGGATTCCCTGAATATGTTGGTGTTGTAAAAGATTTTCTTCTTGTAATTGAAGACAAGGCAAGCTCACAGAATCACATAAAACGAAACAATGATAAATTAATCAGTCTTGAGACTAAGGATGTCACGGATTATGCGGTAAACGGTGCATATTTTCTATGCGAAGCATTTTTCACAAAATACAAATTATAAAAAAATCTTTGCGTTTGGTATTTCTGGAACAGAGAAGAAACATAAAATTACACCGCTCTTTATAAATGACAGAGGTGATTTATTTGAGCTTGAAGATGTAGAATCTTTTATTTCATTTAATGAAAAAAATATTGATGAATATTATCTGAAAGATGTTTTAAAAGAATCAACTGACACAGAAAAAGAACTTGAAGAAATATTATCAGACGCAAAAGAACTTCACGAACATTTGAGAAACTATGGAAACATGAAAGATGAGGAAAAACCTCTTGTAGTTTCTGGAATACTTCTCGCATTGCGTGAACGGGACAATGGAAATTTCAATATTGAAAATCTTAATGGAGATTCATTCATTACTGACGGTCAGAAAATTTATCAAGCAATTGAATCAAGTTTCAGAAGAACGGATTTGTCGCCAGTGACAAAAATCGACAAAATTCTTTCTCAGTTCACTGTTATTAAAGACAGCATGAAATTAAATGAAATCAACAAAACTTTGAAGAAGACACCTCTAAGATTTTTCACAGAATTTTTGGACGAACATTTATATAAATCAATAAAATACACAAAATCAGCGGAAGATTATCTTGGCCGTTTCTATGGAGAATTTATGCGTTATTCAGGCGGAAGCGGTCAGACTCTGGGAATTGTTTTGACTCCAAGACACATTACAGAATTATTCTGCGACTTGCTGGAATTAAAAACCACAGACAGAATTTTTGATCCTTGCTGTGGGACTGGTGGATTCTTGGTTGCGGCTTTACACACAATGCTTTCAAAGACAGAAAATGAAAGTGAAAAACTCAATATCAGAAAAAATCAGCTTTACGGAATTGAATTACGCCCTGATATGTTTACAGTTGCCACAACAAATATGATTTTGCGTGGTGACGGAAAAAGCAATTTGCATTGTGATGATTTCCTGATGAAAAATCCAAAACAATTACAAACAGATTTCAGAGCCACAGTGGGAATGTTGAATCCGCCTTATTCACAAGGTTCAAAAGAAGATCCTGATTTATATGAAATCTCGTTTACAGAACATCTGCTTGATTCACTTTTGCCGAACTCAAAATGTGCTGTAATTGTTCCTCAAAGTTCCATGACAGGAAAAACAAACGAAGAAAAGTCCATAAAGGAAAACATTTTAAAGCACCACACTCTTGAGGGTGTAATAATGCTCCAGAAGGACACTTTCTACGGAATCGGCGTAATTCCTTGCATTGCAGTTTTCACGAGCGGACAGCCACATCCAAAAGATAAAATCTGTAAATTCATTAATTTTGAAGATGACGGTTATAAAGTTGCTCCTCATATCGGACTTTTGGAAACAGAAGCGGCTAAAGACAAAAAACAGCATCTACTTGATGTTTGGTTTGACAGACTTGAAGCAGAAAACAAATTCTGCGTAAAAACAACAGTTAACGCAGAAGATGAATGGCTTCATAGTTTCTACTATTTCAATGATGAAATTCCAACTCAGGAAGATTTTGAAAAAACTGTTGGCGATTATCTGACATTTGAATTTTCCATGATTATGCAGGGAAGAAAATATCTCTTTGAGGAAAGTTCAGAAGATGTAAAAAAAAACTTTAAAGACGAATTAGAAAGCAGAGAATGGAGAGAGTTTTTCATTTCTGGAAATGAAGGTGCATTTAAAATAGAATCTACTTCAAGTGGAATTGATAAAAACAAATTAAACTTGCAAGGTGGAAATATTCCATATATTACAAGATCTGATGTTGCTAATGGAATTAATTTGTTTTTATCAGAAAAGCAGCAATCAAAATATAAAATCGATTCTGGTAATTGCATTACTATTGGACTTGATACTCAGACTGTTTTTTATCAACCTCATAGTTTTTTTACAGGACAGAATATTCAAGTTTTGGGTTATGAGAATTGTACTAAAGAAAATGCCTTGTTTATTTCAAACCTCATTCAACTTCAAATGGTGAAGTTTAACTGGGGTGGAAATGGGGCAACTTTAGGTAGATTATCAAGAACAAAAATTCTTCTCCCAGTAACAGCCTCTGGAGAAATCGATTACGAGTTTATGGAATCTTTCATTCAGAAACTTGAAAACACAAAACTTGATGAATACAAGGAATATGCGAAAAAGCGCGTGAATGAGATTCTATTTTCCCAAAAGATTGAAAATGCAAAACTGGAAGAAAAGAATTGGAAAGAATTTCAATTGTCAGATATTTTTAACATAAGTCCAGGAGTGAGATTAACATCCGCAAATATGAAAAGTGGTAATAGACCGTTTGTTGGAGCTTCAGACTCAAACAATGGAATTACTAATTTTGTATCTAATGAAAATAAATCTATTGATAAAAATGTTCTTGGCGTTAATTACAATGGCAGTGTAGTTGAAAATTTTTATCATCCGTATGAATGTATTTTTTCTGACGATGTAAAAAGGTTTCATCTTAAAAATTGGAAAGAGGGGATGCGGACAAATACTTGGACATTTTAAGCGATAAAACCAAGTGCTTGTCTGTATTTCAAAGGACTTTTGTAACCTAATGATTTCTTTATTCTAGTAT
>JAGHUJ010000103.1 GCA_018064905.1 Candidatus Treponema equifaecale | reverse complement strand
TATCGGACTTGAGCCGATAATCTATTTCTTTGTACTACAACGATTTACAAAATGAGATCGGGATGTCCAATAAGTAAAGTTTACGGTGGTTGAGCCTGTCGGAACCACCACATTTAGTGTGAATTGTCATTTCGACAAGCTCAATGACCACATAAATAAAACTTTTTGGACATCCCCATGACACCGTTTTCAGTGGCCTCGGTATGAAAACCAGCCCCTTCAAATTTTCAAAAAATTACTCGTCCCAGTCCAAATCTGACTGAGCGTCGCTGGCACGGCTTGAAGCAGTGGCAATACCTTTTGAACCGCCTTCCGATTTTCCAGAAACATCAGTTTTTGAAACAACAGCCTTTTTGATTCCCTTGGCACCGGCATTTTTTGTAAGAGCTTCGATTGTACCGTTCTGGGCAGGCTTGATTTTAAGTTCTGCACCAGAATCGTCTGTCAAAACCAGTGTTGAATTCAAACCAGTCTTAACAACAGTTGTTGCAGAATATGTTTTTCCAACAACAACTTCGCTCCATTTGTCGCTGCCAGTCTGATAAGTTACGTTCCCCTTCACGCTTTTTACAGTGAAAGTCTGTGCTTCAGCGAACAAAAATCCAGCAGCCATCAAAGCAGCCATAGTTGCAATAATTTTTTTCATAAAAATCTCCCTAAAATATATAGTTTTAGTAATTAGCTAAAATTTTTTCCTTGGCAGGAAGTTCAAAGTTAATGTCCGAATCCGGAATGCTGATCGGTTTATATTTTTGGTAAGCATCAGCAATCGGAATAAGCTTTGCATTCTTGCCAGCCTGTTTCCATTCTCTCATTCCAGTAGCCTTGGCATTGGCATAGGTACTTTGACAAAGAGTTATTTCCACAGGAATCCATACCTTTCCGTTCTGGATGATATAGTTTCCGTCCGCAACCTTTGAAGCTTCAGCCACAGAGTAACCGGAATCAAAGGCCATATATATATGACCAGGAACCGTAATCATTGCTGTAGGAATACCAAGGGCTTCCAGCAAAGAGCAGTTCAGAATGGTCAAGTCGTCACAGTCTCCACCATGATAAAGAATTGTCTGATATGGGAACTGAAGAAAGTCAACAGCCGCAGTACCGACATTATCCTTGAACGAAGAAGCCGGATCGATTACATAGTTGATTCCATAAGCTTTAAGGGCAGCATACATACCGCGGGCATATTGTTCACCCAAATTTCTGCTGGAATCAATTTTTTCTTTTAGAACAATGCGGACAAGATTTGCGAATTTATTTGCGCTGGCATCCTTACCGCTTACAAAAGCAGCAGCACGCTCGTCTTCATCCCAGGACATATTGTTGCGTCCCAATGTAACAAGGCTAAGGTCCTGAACAAATTCCATAGATTTGCCCAAAGACTTGTAGCTTACAATTACCCGGGCTTCTGAATTTGAGGCAAGAAGCTGGTTCAAGATACTTTCATTTAGGAAGGCCGTCAAATCAGCGGTGAAAGACTCGTACATTCCAACTGAATCAAACTCTGCGGCCAGATGAGGAGTCGCCATGAATTTTTCAACAAAAAATTTGACCTCAACATCAGTGATTCTGTTCTTTTCGCCGTTTACAAGTACAATTTTTCCAAACGGATGGTCATTGTAGTGGCTGTAGAAAACAGGGACCACAGGGTCAACTTCATAATCCAAAGCAGAAAGAGCCGAAGACCCCAGAATGCCTTTAGAAAAATTATATTTCAGACAAAGCCCGATTTCAGCAGTGTTGATGAAACCGTCCAGAATTTTGTAGCCGCCAAAAGCACCGATAGAAAGTTCCGGCATGGCGTAGAAATTTGCAAACAAACGACCACCATAAGAAAGACCGCTGGCAGAAGAAAAACCGTTTTCCTTGCTTTCAGGAACAGACCAGATTCCGTAAAAACCTTCCAAAGCAAGGCTGAACCTGTCTGAGAAACGGCAGTCATATCCAAGAGCAGCAGCCCCACCCTGAAAATTCATGTTTTCAATGCCGTCAGCCTGAACAATACCATAATTTCCCTGAAGCGAAAGATAAATGGAATCCCGGCCACGAACAGTAAATGGCGCAAAATCAAGGGCCACAGTTCCTTCAAAGGCAGAAGACAAAGAATCATCCGAGGGAAGATAATAATCAGGCTGAATCCTTAGCTGGACATCAGCAAAAGTCCAGGAAGCGAGAAATAAAGCAGCAGTCAAAAATAAACTTTTCTTCATAAATTAGAATGCCTTAGCTTTTTCAAGACCTTTCAACGCAGTTTTGTTCTCAGGCTCCTTTGCAAGAACCTTTTCAAACTGAGCCTTAGCGGCAGGATAATTCTTTTCCAACAAATATACATTGGCAAGATTGTTCATAGCCTGAACAGAATTTGACTTCTGGAATTCAGCCTTAGCTTCAGCATAACGGCCTACACGAACCAAAGAAAGACCAATTTTATTAGAATCACCAGATTTTCTTGCATTTCTGATAACGCCTTCAATTTCTGAATTGATATAGTCATTTACAGCCTGTTTTCCAGCTTTTTCAATTGCGCTCTGACCAGGTCTTACAAAAAGTCCTGATGAACCGGTAAAGATTGCAGGAGCGTAATATTCCCAGGCAATGTGGGTGTCGTAAATTTCCAGAGAACCATCTTCTGAAGACAAGGCTTTCTTTATAGTTTTAAAAGCTTCATTTCTTGCCGCAGTAAAACCAGAATTAATGTACTTCATGGAAATACCAAAATAAGCAGCATCTTCGTCAACAATGATTCCGGAAATGTCGGCAAAGTTATTTTCAGCAGATGAAGGACGAATATCAAGATTTACGAGAACAATGAAGTCATCATCAAATGGAATATAACCAGTTCCAACACCAACGCTTTCAAGACAGCTGGCAAGAAGAATACCCAATTCGTCGTAGTCACCGCTGACCATGTTCATAGACTGGAGAGGATATTGAATTGAGTCCATTTCCGAGCCATTGTGAAATTCAACATAAGGAGTGATTTTGTCTTGAGAATATTCAATTTTAGCAAGGCGGATTGCCTCAGCCATATTTGCAGCAATTTCAATGTTGCGGTTGATACCAGTTCTAAAGTCATTTCTTGCAATTCCGGCAACATATTTTGCAAATTCAAGGATTTCTGGAGTGTCTGGAGAAATGAATGAAGCAATGGCTGTGGCATCGTCCCACATGAAGGCATTTCTGTTGTAAACATCCACAACAACACTGTGAACGCTCTGTTTTTTTGTACCCAGGAAGTTGTAGTCGATTACAACCTCACCAAGAATCTTGCCGTTTTCGCTGAATTTAAGGATTTCAGTACTAAAATCAGCCAGCAAAGGAAGTTCCACAGACTTGTACTTTTTGATTTTTGAAAATTTAGCACTTTCGTAAGCAGATGAAGTGTATTTTCCAGCCCTGAATGAAACGCGGACATCCTGAACATCAGCACCTTCAGTATTTCTGATAGTCAGGTTTCCGATTGGGAATTTTTTGTATACATTCATGTAAAGAGGATAAGCTGCGTCCTCCTGCTTAAGAGAAACAGAAAAACCGCCGGAAGATTTTTTGCTGGTTGAAACAGAAAGCTTAAGAGAAAGCCCCGCAAAAACACCGTCCAGAAGATTGTCGCTGCCACTTACCTGAAAAGTATTGTAGCCGCCAACAGCATTTACAGAAACAGTCGGATTGAATCGGAAACCCAGTTCACCGTAGCCACGCCAGTAAAGGTCACTGGCAGATTTGCTTTCGTTCTCCATTTTTGTGGAGAAGCTGTAGATACCGTAACTTCCGCCGACACCAAGATACAAACGGCTCAAAGGATAGTAGTAAGCACCAAGACCAATACCGCCACCAAAAATATTTAAGCTGTCATTGAGACCAGTTGGAGTATTCGAATTGAAAAGCCCTTCCACACCGACAGTAAGGAAACCGAACAAGTCCAGGTCAGCCTGAGCAGTCGCACCAAAACCAGAATCATAGTCCTTTGAAGGCATGAACATACCAGGTGTAAAACGGAAAGAAAGGTCAGCCGCAAAAAGTGAAGCAGACAAGAAAAAAGCCGCAAAACCAGCCAGATACTTTTTCATAATTTCTCCACAAACATTTTTCTATTAAATATGATTCTAACACAAAGAAACAAGTTTTTCTTGATTTTTCAAAGAAATTCTGGGAAATTTTTTGTTATATTTATTAAGGGCAGTCTCTGAATATTGTACAACTAATCCTCCAGCATAGAATCAACAGCTTCTGCGGCAGAAGAAAAAGGACCATGCAAATTTGTCCTGTTTCGAGAATCTGAAATTGCCTTTTCAATGGAATATGGATCGCGTGTGATTTCAAAAGGAATGCGATTTTCACGAACTGCCTGACGCATAAAAATATTGAATGCAGTTGTCATATTCATTCCCAAATCCGCAAAAAGAGATTCTGCTTGTTTTTTTAGTTCGATATCAGTTTTTATATTAATATTTGCAGTCATAATAGTAACCCCTACACAAAAATATAATACACCGTGCGCACAATGGCAAGAAAATTTCATTATAACAGCCTTTAAAAAAGGGGCTGTCCTCAAAGTTCGTAGATGTCACCTCGACCGTAGTGGAGAGGTCTGTAAATCATTGTAATACAAAGAATTATAGATTACAAACAAGCACGACAA
>JAGHUJ010000039.1 GCA_018064905.1 Candidatus Treponema equifaecale | reverse complement strand
CAAGGGTCACTGAGCCTGTCGAAGTGACTTTAATATAAAAAAAGGACCCTTCGACAAGCTCAGGGATCCAAAACTGGAATAATTAAAATGATTGAAAAGATTAAATACGAAGAAAAGCAGACACCGGAAGGTGGATACATTTTAACGGCACCAATCGAACACGAAATGCAGCGTTCATTCATCGACTATTCCATGTCGGTTATTGTTGAACGTGCTCTGCCTGATGTTCGTGATGGTCTTAAGCCTGTTCACCGCCGTATTCTTTATGCTATGGCAGAAGAAGGTTTGACTTCAGGCGGTAAAACAAAAAAATGTGCAACCGTAGTCGGTGATGTACTCGGTCGTTACCATCCACACGGAGATGCTTCCGTTTACGATGCAATGGTTCGTCTTGGACAGGCTTTTTCTTTGCGCTACATGCCTGTTACAAAGCAGGGAAACTTTGGAGGAATCGACGGTTCTCCTGCTGCCGCCTACCGTTACACTGAGGCAAAGATGTCAAAGGTCGCCGAAGTAATGGTTGATGACATCAAGAAGGATACAGTTGATTTTGCTCCAAACTTTGACGATACAAGACAGGAACCAAAAGTTCTTCCTGCAGCTTTCCCATTTCTTTTGTGTAACGGTTCAACTGGTATTGCCGTCGGTATGGCAACAAACATGCCTCCACACAATCTTAGGGAAGTAGGTTCTGCAATCTGTGCCTATATCGATAATCCTGAATGTAAAATCGAAGATTTGATGCAGTACATGAAGGGACCTGATTTTCCTACAGGCGGCATCATTTTTGGTAAAAAGGGAATTGCAGACGCATACAAAACTGGACGCGGAAAAATTCTTGTTCGTGCACGTTTTACAATTGAAGTCGATACAAAGGGTAAGGAAAAACTTGTATTTACAGAAATTCCTTATCAGACAAGAACAGATGATCTGGTAAAGAAAATAGCGGACCTTGCTAAAGATGGTGTCATTGAAGGTATTGAACGTGTCAACGATGGATCCCACGGAGATGATGTTCGTATTGAAGTTGATATAAAAAGAACTGCAATCGCAAAGGTTGTAATCAATCAGATTTTTGCAAAGACACCTCTTCAGTCTTCATACGGAATTATCAATCTTGCTCTAGTTCCTTCAGGAAATGGTCTTGCTCCACAGGTTTTAAATCTTAAGCAGATCATAAAGCATTTTGTAGACCATCGTGATGAAGTGATTACGCGCCGTACAAAGTTTGAACTTGCAGTTGCAAAGAAAAGGGAACACATCCTTGAAGCAAAGATTACGGCCGTTGACTGCGTAGATGAAGTAATTCAGATAATCCGTTCAAGTAAGGATGAACCAGAAGCAAAGAAACGCCTTGAAGCAAGATTTGGTTTTGATGAAGAACAGAGCCAGGCAATCGTTGACCTTCGTCTTGGTGTTCTTACATCTTTGCGTATTGATGAACTTAAAATTGAATTGGATCAGGTACGTGCAGAAATTGCCCGTCTTGAAGATTTGCTTGCCCACCATGAAAAGATTCTTGCCCTCATCAAGGAAGAAACAGCTGCCATCGTAGAAAAATTCGGTGATGAAAGAAAGACAGATATTGTTGCCGGTGAAGTAGAGACAATCAACGTAGAAGACATGATCAAGGAAGAAGACATGGTAGTTCTTATTTCCAAAGTTGGTTATATCAAACGTGTTCCTGTTTCCCAGTACAAGAGCCAGGGTAGGGGAGGCAAGGGAGTAATCTCTGCAAAGCTTGTTGATGAAGATTACATCAACCAGATGTTTGTTGCTTCGACCCATGACTACCTTATGTTCATTACGACAGCAGGAAAAGCTTACTGGGTTAAAGTCCATGAAATACCTGAGGCAGGCAAAACAAGCCGCGGAAGTCACATAAAGAGCCTTTTGAAGGTCAGCGCCAACGAAGACATTACTACAACCGTTGCCCTCAAGGACTTTAAAGACGATGAATTCCTCTTTATGGCCACAGCAAACGGTGTTGTAAAAAAGACTCCTACAAGTGAATTCAAGAATGCAAAGGACCGCGGAACAACAGCCGTTCGTCTTGATGATGGTGATACTCTCGTAAGTTCAGTTCTGTCGTCAGGTAAGGATGAATTGCTTCTTGTAAGTCGCCGTGGACAGGCTCTCAGAATTGAAGAAGAAGACGTTCGTCCAATGGGAAAAACAAGCCGCGGTGTTGCAGGTCTTAAACTTTCAAGTGGAGATGAACTTGCTGCTTCAATAAGGATTGAAAAGGAAGAAGATGCCCGTATTCTCGTCATCACAGAAAAGGGAATAGGTAAGCGTGTTGATCCTGCTGAATTCAATTCTCATGGCAGAGGAACAAGCGGACAGAGAATTTTCGGTAATGTTGATGATAAGGGAGAAATTATTGGTGCCCTTTGTGTTCGTGAAAGTGACAGCATCATGTGCATTACAAGCCAGGGAACTTCAGTTCGTGTTGAAGCCAAGGACATTACGGTTCAGGGAAGAAGCGCCAGCGGAATCAAAGTAGTAACAATAACTGATCCTGATTACGTTGTAGGTGTTGATCGTATAGCAAATGAAGAAGATGATAAGTAATATCGTCTGAATATGTATGTTGCTTTCGGCCACGATCCGAATGTCTTCATAAGTTTTAATAGACCGTCTGTAGGAATGTGCATTATATGGCACTTCTAATGCAGGCGGTTTTTTTATATTCTAGATGCCATGTGGATGTTTTTGGTTTTAGTTTACGGAATTATAAAAGGTCTTAGAGAGATATGCAAAAAAAAATCTCTTGAAAAAAACTCTGTGACTGAAGTTCTTCTTGTCTATACATTTCTTTCCTTGATAATTTGTAGTCCCCAAATACCAAATGCCATGGGACTTAGTTTAAATCAATATCTTTGGATTGCATTAAAAGCCTTTGTCATATTCATCGCATGGATAGCCGGATTCAAGGCAATAAAAAAACTTCCCATAAGTCTTTGTGGAGTCCTTGATCTATCACGGGTTCTCTTTGCGTCATTTCTTGGAGTTCTGATTCTTGGAGAAAGCATTACCATCTATAAAGGAATAGGACTTGTTTTTGTCAGCGGTGGATTATTGTTCTTAAAGTTCAATCCTTTTTATAAAAAGAATTCTGAAATAAAAAGAGGTGATGGTTCAGCAGTAATTGTAGACCAACAGAAAAAGAACTCCAATTCGTTTTTTATTTTCCTTGCTTTTTTGTCCAGTATTCTCAATGCTGTATCTGGACTTCTGGATAAAATCCTCATGAAGGAAATGAATTCAAGTCAGCTTCAGTTCTGGTATACATTTTTTTTAGTCGCTTATTATGCAATCTATGCACTTGCAAGAAGAATAAAGATAAATCGAAGTGTATGGAAAAATATTTGGGTCTGGTTGCTTGCCGTAGGAATCATTGCCATGGACAAGGCTCTTTTTATCGCCAATGGATTTGAAGAAAGCCAGGTAACGATCATGACCATGATAAAACAGTCAAGTGTCATTGTTTCAATTCTTTCAGGAAAATTCATGTTCAAGGAAAAGCATATTCTTCATAAATCAATTTGCGCTTTGATTATTGTTGCTGGAATTTTAATTGGAATTATGGGGTAGGGTAGTGAGATGGATAACATGGATAAGATAAAAAAACTTGTTGGAGAAACTATCACGGAATCAAATTTGAAAAATGTAGACTGTTATGTCCATGATAAATTCGCTCTTTTCATTCAGGCGGCGGGCTTCTGTGAATTTGCCATAAAAGAAAACCATACACATCCTTCCTACATGATCATAATTGAATTCGGAACCGATAATTTTACATTTCCTCCAAAAATTGAACTCAAGAAGAATTATTATCTTGCATCCATCTTGTCACCAGAAATTCCCCATGAAGACAAGGGAACTGATTTTCCAAATTATTATACCATCATGATAGACAGGGAATATTTTGAAAGCCAGCTCTTACTATATCAAAATGAAATTCCAAAATTTGATTGGCATCAGTTTTTGATCTGTCATGATGTTCTTAAAATGCTGCACCTTTATGCTTTTGAATCTTCCAAGACTATGAAGAACTCTGAAATAACTCTTGAGTGCCAGACAAAACTTTTGACCCATTGGATCATAAGAAGTCTTCTTGGAGAAAACTATGACATGCGTTCAGTTTCCACCAATGAAAGAATAGGAAGAATTCAAACCTATATCGAAATTCATTGCGGCGAAAATTTGACAGTTGCCGACCTTGCTAGAAATGCAAACATGTCTGTATCCAATTTCAATAGACTATTTTCAAAAGAAGTGGGAACATCTCCAAAAAATTATCTTACTGATGTAAGGATCAACAAATCCATAAAACTTTTAAGACGAAATGATTTTTCCATATCGGAAATTGCAGCTCAATGTGGATTTTCTTCTCTTTCACATTTTTCTACGGCTTTTAAAAAAGTTTACGATATGAGTCCAAGTGAATACAGGGAAAAATATCAAAAATAGCAAATTTATGAGCGATTTTTAAAAGCCATTATCCTGAATATTGATATCATTTATTTTAAATTTATTATTCAGGAGGTCCTTTATGACAAAGGAAGAAATGTTCAAGATGATGAATGAAAATCCGGTAATGCATCTTGCTACTGTTGATGAAAATGGATTTCCTCATGTCCGTGGAATTCTTATGTTCAAGGCAGGCCAAGACGGAATAATTTTCCATACGGGAGATTTCAAGAATCTTTATAGTCAGCTTATGAAAAATCCAAATGTGGAACTCTGTTTCCAGTGCAATGGAATTCAGATTCGTGTGGAAGGAAAAGTTGAACTTGATGAAAGTGACGAACTTTTTGAGGAAGTCTACAACCATCCGTCCCGTGCATTTTTAAAGCAGTGGGGACAGACAGTTGAAGAGTTAAGAAAGTTAATCAAGATCTATAGACTGAAAAATGGAAAAGCCCACACATGGACCATGGCTGACAACTTCAAGCCAAAGGAATACATTGATCTTTAATCCTATCAAAACTAAGGGCTGTCCAATAAGTATATTTTACGGTGGTCGAGCTAGGCGAAACCACCGTTTTTATTGTTCTTGCCATTTAGACGGGCGGGCTTCATGTAAGCTTCTCTGCCATATCCAATGAACGCTAGCATATATACTTTTGATACAGCTCTTTTTTAAGGGTGTTTTAGGTTTTCTATTTTACTGCAACATAAATGCTTTCTATGATTTTATCTGCTGTCGTCAAAAAATCTCCCTTGCTCTTCATCTTCAGCTGAATTTCTTTTTCACTTCCATCCGATAAAATCCATCCTTCGTAAAGAACTGCCGGCTGCCCGTCCACTCCAGAATTTTCTTTTGTATAAAAATCATTGTAGTCAAAACTCTGGTTTACCTGACATTTAAAAACGTAGGAACATCCTTTCTCCATGGAAAAATTTTTATTTATTACGATTCCTTTTTTTGGAGTCGCACTTGAAGTTGCATCAAGATCATCTGCTGAAATTTTTCCGTCAGGATTCTGACCTTTTGCCTTGTACCAGTCAGGAAGGGATTCTGGTCTTCCTCCCTTTGGGGAACCAATCCATTTGTTTGCTGAAGCTTTTTTTGTAACAAAAAGAGTATCGATGAAAGCTCCATTGGAATCTTCTACCCATACTGCAATCTGTGGCGCGCGGTTTTTAAAAGCTTCACCAGGATTGACTGCAACTGAAATTTTTTCAGCCCAGATAGCAGATGCCATTGAAAACGATAAAACACTGCACAAAATTTTTTTCATTTTATTACTCTCCTAAAATTTATGTGAATAGCTGAAACCTATCCTCTTAAAAATCCACTCATGTCCAGAATAGTTCATCAATGGTTCTTTTTCTGGATCATCGTGGAATTCCGTAAAGCTTCTTCTTGTCTGGAATTCAACAAGAGCAAAAAGAGAATCTTTCTCGCTAAAGTTGTAGCTGCAGAAAGCACCAAGTGAAGTATATGAAAAATCAATGTTGAAATTCTCATATTGTGCACTCAAAGATTTCTTGAAGTAACCCGATTTGTTAAGTTTCAGTCCAACAAGATTCAGTTTGTACGGAAGCTGATAGCCGATGATGAATGTTGAATTGTAGCCGGCTCCTCTTGTTTTTCCACTTGTTGTCTGCCATTGAAAAATTTCATCATCATCCTTTGAGTTTAAAAGCCCGGAATAATTTACTTCCATGGAGGCAGCAAGAATCACATGATGAAAATCTCCAGGCCATATGAAAGCAAGGTCTGCCATCAATGTTGCATTCAACCATGCGTTGTAGTACCAGGTTTCAAATGGGCGCTGCATTTTGTATTCATTTGTAGAAGGGTCGTGGCAAGAAATGCTTTTTATCCCCAATACCTTCCATGCGGTACCAATGTCGGCACCAGCACTGAAATTTAAAAATGCAACTGGTGTAAAAGAAATTGAAGCTCTGGGCATAATTGAAACAGGTGTTAATGAAATCGCACCGGTCAATTCAATCTTATTGTCTTTTACAAGTTGTGATTCTCCAAAAGGAACCGGTATGGTATAGATCCCTTTTAAAGTTTCAGAAAGTTCTATGCCGTCATAAATTTTTTTTACCGGTGCAAAGTGTGTACCTCCAGATACAAAGTCTGAACCGAAATTATAGCCCACGTCGGTTATCGAATAGAAAGAAAGATTTTTACCAAAAGCTGCCATGGTGAAACAGAAAGTAAAAACCATCAGAAATATTTTTTTGAATTTCAATTTAATTTTTCTCCAATGTATTTTTAATTTTTTTATTTAGTCTTTCAATTTTCTTTAATTCAGAATTTGTAAAGTCCTTTTTGTTTTTTGTTCCTCCCTTTTGAATTACACCAATAGTTTTAAAACCTGCATACTTTGTAATTTCCTTTAGTTCCCTTATGGTCCCTGAACTTTGTCCTGCTATTATGTTGAAAGGAAAAGGAGTTGTGCACGAAGAAACCAGAATGCATTTTTTACCTTTATGCAGTGGAAGTGGAAGACCTCTTTTTGATTCTCCCATCAATACATATACAAGGCGGTCAAAAAGCATTTTCATTTTTCCATTGATGTTTCCCCAATATGCTGGAGAGCCGACTATCAGAATTTCTGCGTCCTTTATTTTTTCAGCAATAGAATGGGCATCGTCTTTTTTCAGAATGCACTCTCCATTTTTTCTGCAGTTCATGCATCCAACGCAGGATTCAAATTTCAATTTGCATACATCAATAAAATCGCAGGAAACATTTTCCGTTAATTTTTTCAGAATGTTTTCTATGGTTCCGTTTTTTCTTGGACTACCGTTGAGTACCAGCACTTTCATTTTTCTCATCTCCAATCAATGAATCCAATGTCAGCTGAATGAATCTGTCTGTAAATTTTTTTCCTTCTGTCCAGAAGATTGGATCTGCGCGTTTTGTAATTATGGATTCTATACATCCCCACAAACCGGAAATTATTATTCCTGTATCAAGTTTTATATCTTCACCGGAATAACGATTTCTATCCTGGCACTCGTACATAAGATCTTCTCCAAGATGATTGCAGATGTAGAAGCTCATGATGTCTTCCGCGTCTATTTTTTCTTCCAGTTTTGAAAAAATCAGAATTGCGGTTTTTGGATTTTCAAAGCACCAGTCTCTGTAAGTTTCAAGTGCAGTTCTTATTTTTTCTTTTGGATCTTCTATTGAGCTGACTTTTGCAGACATAAGATTTTTTAAATTGTTTATGCTGCTTACAGAAATTTTTATGAAGATTTCATTTTTGTCTTTATAATAAGTGTAGATTGAAGTTGCACTTATTCCGCATTTTTTTGCCACGTCTCTCATTCCGATTTCCGAAGGTTCTTTTTCGGTCAGAAGCTCAAGGGTGGTGTTAAGAATTTTCATTTCAAGGTCTTTATTGGATAATCTCATAACGCCGTTAAATTAACATTGTTAAATTATAAAGTCAAGAGTCTTTCAAAATTTTTTTTTCGTATTTTTTTCCGTAAGAGTCGTCATTTTTGTCGTGCTGAATAATTACAGTTATGTCTCAAAAAAAATTGATGGGAGTGGTCTAATTTTTTTTATTTTGTATTGTGTTTTACATGATTAAAGGATTTGTTTTTGATATGGACGGAGTTCTGCTCGATACTGAATCAATATGCGACAGAACTTGGGAAATGGCCGCTCATGATTTTGGTGTTTCAAAAAACGATGCCATGAGAATTATAAGCTTGTGTCGAGGTACAAAT
>JAGHUJ010000082.1 GCA_018064905.1 Candidatus Treponema equifaecale | reverse complement strand
GAAGAAATTGATATGACACTTCTTGCCAGAATCAACAGAGTCTTTGATTCGATTCCAGCTCAGCTTGCAAAAGAAAATAAGAAGTTTTCATATTCTCAAGTGGAAAAAAAAGGACGGTCAGAAAACTATCAGGCAGCCATTCAGTGGCTATATGATGCAGGCATAATTAATATCTGCTACAATCTTTCAAATATAAGTCTACCTCTTGAAGGAAATAAAATCGATAATATTTTCAAAATATACATGCAGGATTCTGGTTTGTTTGTAGCGATGCTGGAGCAGGGAACTACGGCTTCCTTACTGAACGGCGACTTGGAAATGTATAAAGGTGCAATTTATGAAAACATCATTGCAGACGCATTCTCCAAGATGGACAGATCTATATATTACTATCACAAAGATTCCGGACTGGAAATTGATTTTATTACAGCTTATAAAGGTGAAGCAGTTCTGGTTGAAGTAAAGGCAAAGAATGGAAACACTAAGTCAGCAAATACAGTTCTTAAAAATAAGGAACAATATGGCGTAAATCTTTGCATAAAATTTGGTGAATGCAACGTTGGATTGGAAGGAGAAAAACTGTCACTTCCGTACTATATGGCATTCTTGCTTGATAAATAAGAAACAGAGTCTCCTGCTAAAACGGTATCTGGCAGAAGTTGATTTTTGATGAATTCCATGAAGAATAGCAGTCAGCAACCAACGAGTCCGCGGTTTCCTTTGGATCCCGCGGATTTTTTTTAGCACGCGGGGACAGACCTCTAGCACAAAAAAATCACCGGCATTCAACTTAAAAATTGAGGTCTGTCCCTGTTTTATCTAACTTGATCAACAACTTCCGCCCATGCACATACCGAAAAATTTCCGTGAATTGACCCGAAAAAGAAACGTGCGAAAAATGGAAAAATTTCGTGAGTTTTACCCAGTTTTTTTGTTTGACATTATACATTAGGATTGTCCCCACATATAGGTAAGACGCAGTAAAAAATTTCAGGCTGCGTCTTAAAATAATTTGTTTTTTTTCATAGGAGGAAAAAATGAAAAAAATATTGACAATTATGATGGCTGCATTTGCATTGATAATGCTTGCAAGTTGTGGAAGTCCTTTAAAAGGCAAGACTTTTGAAGCCCATAGCCTTCCTGATTCAGCTTTAAAAGCTACTGTGCGCATTACTTTTACAGACAATAAGCACTACACTGGTTCTTATCCTATTGAAGGATGTAATGGTAATCATAATTTTGAAGGTGAGTATGAGTATGATAGTGATGGTGGTATTCGTGTAAGGTTTTATCAACCAAAGGATTATGATAAAAAATATCATCCAGCGGATGATTCCCATAATGTTAGTCATCATGTGGGAGGCTACCTTAATACCTACGCTAATTATTATGAAGATGCTGAAAAATTAGTAGGTTTTAAAGAGGCATTTATTTTTAAGGATCTAGTACTTAGTGATTTTGACTTGGTTAAGGAAAAATAAGTTCCTGAAAAACTAACATAAGGCAGGTTTTGCGGCTGCATGGCCTGCCATTTTTTTTATGATTTTAAAGATTATTATTATGCCGGGGTATTTATGAATAATGCTAAACTTATGGACATTGAATCGAAAATCCTTTTTGAAGATGGTAGGGAGGATTTACCTGTTGATATTTGGAACGTGTACACATCAAATCATCTCTTTAAGGAAATTTACGGTAAAAATGTGAAAAACTTCGGTTCATTCCTAAAAAAGAAAAAGATAGTAAAAATTACTTCATGTGATACAAAAAATTCTATCTATAGATTCTGGAATGGGATGCCTTCTGGTGCAAAGTCTAAGGATACTTTGTTTTTGGATGAGAAAGCCAAGTTTGATTTATTGGCCGAAGGCAATAGTTCTGCCAATGTTACTATTTCAAAAGCTTCTAAGTTCAGTTTTTTTTGGAATCATTATGACCACTCGGTTAGAATTTCGTTCAAATTGGCAGCTCTTTCCATGGCAATGGGCGTTGTTTCATTGATTCTAGGTATTATTTCTTTATTTTAATTGCTTCTTAGGGGAAGTGTTTTAGAATGAAAAAAATCATATCGTTAATATTTGTATTATTGATTTCTTTTTCTCTTTTAGCACAGGTCACTGTGGCAGAAAAGAATCTTGGAAAGACACTTGAAAAGAACAAGGATGCAGCCGCTATATTTGTATCGGAAATGAATTTGTCAAGAATTCAGGTTGCAGACGATGGTACAATTGCATTGCCGCTTTTTGTAAAAAACAAGATTAAAATTGTGTCGGCAATGGACATGACAAACATTGCAGAGCGAATCGCCTTTGCAAATAAAAGCCTTGCAGCAACTTTTGAAGTAAAAGACCTTGCGGCAAAGACTTATGCCATTACAAAAATTGAAGGCTTAGAAACAGTAGAGCAATACAGGGAAAGATGCATTGAAGAGCAGAAGGCAGAGTCAAGAAAAAACCTTTCAAAATATCCTGTTCAGGTTGTAAACCAGGAAGCTGTAAATCTTGCCGGGGCAGAATCAACCTGGCTTCCGGGACAGATTCAGGACAAGCTCAAGAGCAACCTGCAGGAATACCTTGGCATGAAGACTGTTGTAGACCTGAAGTCAGAAAAAGCCCTGCTGCAGATTCAAAAGCAGCGCGAAAGCCTTAGCCACGATGAAAATTCTTCAATCGAAATCGGAAAAATAACAACGGCAAAATTTGCACTCTTTACAAAACTTCAAAAGACCGCAGGCGGCTACGTCATCATCGCGGATTTTACTGACCTGACCACAGGGGAGCAGATGGCGAGCGCAACTTCAAAGGAATACTCAAAGGCAGAATACCTTTTCGGATCAACGGGTGCAGTTGACGAGATTACCCTTGCCATTGGAAACAAGCTTGGATTAAACCTTTCAGAGGTTACAAAAAACCTTCTTGCAAGCGGATCTGCATCTTTTAGTGTTGACGAGCAGCTGGCCCTTGCAAAGAAGAACGAAGCTCAGTTCCAGAAAATGATGAATGACTATGATGCAGAGCTTTCAAAGCTTATGACATCCAACGACATCAATGCAGTACAGAACAAGAAAAAGCTTGAGGCAGAAAAAGCCCTGCTCATAGAAAAACAGAATGCGGAGCGCAAAAGGCAGGAAGAACTCAATGTCCAGAAAGAGCGTGTCGCCGCCGACGCAAAGCTTGAAGCAGAAAGATCCATTGCATTAAAGACCCAGCGTGACCAGATGGCAAAAGATGCCGCCGCAAAAGCCGCAGAAGTACGCAAGCTTAAGATGGAAAAGCAGGGAGTCCTGGGACAGATAAATGTAATCGAATCAAAGAAGAAGGCCCTTGTAGAAATCCGCAAGGGAGTGGAAGTCCGCTCCCTTGAACTTTATGCACAGCTGGAAAAGGACAGGGCAGGCGAAGAAGAAAGAATTCGAAATAAGTCCTACAGCACCGTAGAACTTGGCGGCGATGGAAACCCGACAGAACAGGCAAGACAGCGCCGTGAAAATCAAATTATAAAAAGCAATGAAGACCTTACAAGTAAATTCTTTTCAGATGCGGCAGCAGTAAAGGCAAGCACGCAATCACAGGACGCAGCCCTTCTTGCAGAAATCCGTGCAGACCAGAAGGCACTGGCCGCAACAAGAACAGTAAGCAGCATGGGCGGTGAACTTACGGTGAACTTTGGCAAATACGAAGGAAGCCAGAACGGTTGGAATGCATACCTTTCCCTATATTCTGACGGCGTGCTTTTGTATAATGACAACTTCATCGTAAACTACGAAGCCTTGAGCGGCAAGAAAGCTCCGGACATGGCAAAAGAACTTAACGATGCCGTAATCGAAGAATACACAAAAAATGTTGACATGTACGACTCTCTTCTTACCCGCGGCGACCCGATCATCTACTTTGAAATCGACTACAACGTAACTGCAGAAGGTGATGATAAGCCAAGTCAGTATAAATTCAACTTCAATAAAATCCGCGTAATCAACACAGTGAGTGGAAAGATTACACAGACCAGCAGCCTAAGCAAAATTCAGCCAAGAACCATGAAGCCTGAGTGGGATTTGAGGGAATTTGCTGGCGTTGTTGAAAATACAAAAGCTTTGTTTGATCCAGAAAAATATCCTGTTGAAGTATACATGGTAAAGGGTCAGGATTTTATAAGTGCAAATAAATCAGCAGCTCGTGATATTGAAGTTGCAAAGTTGTTCAATTCTTTAGGAATAAAAATGGTGAAAATACCGAATAAGAATTTCAAAATGCTTAGTACAGAAGTAACCCAGAAACTTTATGCAGCCATAATGGGAGAAAATCCAAGTTATTTCAAAGGTGACAGCAATCCTGTAGAATGCGTCAACTGGTTAGATGCCATCTATTTCTGCAACAAGTTGAGTGAAAAATATGGATTTACGTCAGTATATTCATTAGATGGAACAACAGATGTAACAAAATGGGAATACACCCTGCAACAAGTTGGGAAGCCAGGCAAGATAACCCAGAATACAAATGCCGATGGCTTCAGGCTTCCTTCAGGAGAAGAATGGGACTATGCAGCAAGAGGCGGACTGGCTGATTATTACTCATATTACATGTATTATTCAAGAAACGACAATCTTGATGAGGTAGGCTGGTTTTCTGGAAACAGTAGAGAAATGACACATCCTGTAGCACAGAAAAAGCCAAATGACTACGGTCTCTACGATATGTACGGCAATGTTAGTGAATGGGTGTGGGATTACATTGGTTACGATGACTACCGCTATCTCCGTGGCAGCGGCTATGACGACGACGGCAACAGGGATGTGGGCTTCAGGTACGACTACTACGCCAGCCACCGGAGCCGCCGCCTGGGATTCCGTATTGTCTGTTCCGCCTCTAACTAGCCAGCGAGCGGAGTGAAACAGCAGTACGGCCACATGATGGCGTTAAGCCGAAATGGGCAGTACTGCTGTGGGTCGTGACAAACAGGAACAGACCCCTAAATATGTAAATATGCTGCTTGATTTCGACAGGCTCAATAATGTCTGTAGTTCCTGCTCTTTATCTTGTATTTCCAAAATCCATTGTCCGTTAATTTATGAAAAAGTGTCATTGCCGGTGGTAAACTTCCAAAATACCTATTGATGGTATAAAATTAAAAAATGAAAAATGCAGGAGGATTCAAATGATTTATGACATTACGCAGCCATTGTTTGAATGCGAAGTTTTCCCAGGAGATCCAAAGCCTGAAAAGAAAGAGGTTCTTAGAATTTCCCGGGGAGATGTCTGCAATCTTACGGCTTTTTCCATGTGCGCCCATAACGGAACTCATGTTGACGCTCCCTTTCACTTTCTCAAGGACGGAAAAGGAATAGACAAAATCAGCCTTGGAAAATTCATCGGGCCTGCTTACGTTGAAAAACATGACGGAGATGTGAGTGCCCAGGATGCAAAAGAAATTCTTGAGCGGGCAAAAGCAAAATATTCCGGTTCAGAAAAGAAAATCCTCATTGCAGGGAATGCTGTTGTCACACTGGAAGCGGCAAAAATTTTTGCAGATGCAGGAATTGATCTTGTTGGAAACGAGTCTCAGACAGTTGGTCCTTTGGATTCCCCCATGGCAGTGCATCTGGTTTTGCTTGGAGCAGAAATCGTGCTGCTTGAAGGAATCCGACTTTGTCAAGTTCCGGATGGAGTCTATTATTTGAACTGTGCACCGTTGAATCTTTCGGATACAGACGGATCTCCGTGCAGGGCAGTTCTATTGGAGATGAAGGATTTAAATGAAACAATACATCGTTGATGCTTTTACAACAGAAATATTCAAAGGAAACCAGGCTGCAGTCTGCATAATGAATGAATGGATTTCTGATGAATTGATGAAAAATATTGCAAAAGAAAACAATTTTTCTGAAACTGCATTTGCGGTTAAGAAACAGAATGAAGTTTATGATTTGCGCTGGTTTACTCCGGCCGATGAAATTGATTTTTGTGGTCATGCGACATTGGCAACAAGTTTTGTGCTTTTTAATTATTATGAAAAAAATGCAGATAAAATTTCTTTCCACACAAAAAGAGGCAATTTTGATATTTTCAAAGATGGCGGAAAAATAAGAATGGAATTTGAAGCCTACAAGCTGAATCCTGTTCCCGTGACTGATCAAATGGAAAAAGTTTTTGGTTTTCGCCCAACAGAAGCATACATAGACCGAGACCTTTTATGTGTGTTTGATGATGAAAATATTGTAAGGAACATGTCTCCAGATCAAGCGGAACTGAAAAAACTTGACGGATTGACAATTGCTGTAACTGCAAAAGGAAGCGGAACTTACGATTGTGTTTCAAGAGTTTTCTGTCCTGAACTTGGAATTATGGAAGATCCGGTGACGGGTTCGACTCACTGCATGATAGCTCCTTACTGGAGCAAAAAACTGAACAAAAAAGAGCTTGTCTGTTTTCAATCATCTGAACGCACAGGCGAATTGTTCTGCAGAGTGGACGGCGAAAAAGTTTCTGTTACTGGAAATGCAGTTTTATTTGGCAGGGCAGATATTCTGGAGTAAATGATGGAATTAAAGAGAAGATATTCATTTTCATTTGTTCTCATCTTAAATTTTATCCTTGCTGTCAGTACTGTGGCATTATTCTTTTTATCTAAGATATTAAATGAAAAATGGATTTTTTCTCTTTACGTGACGTCTCTGACAATTTCATATCATTTTATCATGAGACTTTGTGTTGGCGTATCCGTTGATCTTGCCATAAAAAAGTTTTCTGTCAGGTTCAGAAGTTATATTCCGGTAAGCAGAGTGGAAATAAAATTCTATAAGAGAATCAAAGTTAAAGACTGGAAGAAAAATGCCATTACAGCAAAGCCGGATTCATTTGATATTAAAAAAGTAAATTTTAAAGAGTTGCTTCACAATATGATTCAGGCAGAACTTGTTCATGAAATAATAATTCCTCTGTCTTTTGTTCCATTGTTGTTTATCATTCCTTTTGGGGTTCCGGTTGTTTTTATTCTGACATCCTTTTTTGCGGCTTGCATAGAACTAAAATATGTGATGATACAGCGATATAATCGTCCAAGAATAAAAAGATTAATAGGTAAAGGGTATGTTTGAAATTAAAGAATTATCACTAGAAAATTTAGATTAGTTATAGGACAGCTCTAATAATTTAGGTTTTCACAGTATTTTATTAAAAGGAAAAAAATGTCAGCTTCTAAAGAAGAACTTTTTGAGCGGATGCCTGTTACAAAGGTGATTTTTAATCTCACTATTCCTATGATAATAGGATCCGTTATTTCATTTGCATATAATCTTGCAGACACATTTTTTGTAGGTCATCTGAATGATCCGGTTCAGAATGCTGCAGTTACTCTTGTGGCTCCTGCCATGACTTTGTTCTATGCGATTACAAATCTTTTTGGCATTGGTGCTTCAAGTCTTATGAGCCGAAAACTTGGTTCAAAAGAATTTGATGATGTAAGAAAAGCTTCTGCAACGGGAATTTATTTTGGCTTGTTCTATGCGATTTTAATTTCAGCGGGAACTTTGATTTTCATAAATCCCGTTCTTGTTCTTCTTGGTACAAATGAAGAAACCTATGCTGTAACACAAAAATATCTTTTCTGGACTGTGGGACTTGGTGCTGTTCCTGGAATTCTAAACATTCTGTTCAGTTTTATTATTCGTGCAGAGGGAAGGGCTATGCTTTCCAGTATCGGTGCAATGAGCGGATGTCTTCTGAATATTTTTCTTGATCCTATTTTCATTCTTCCTTCCGGTTTGAACATGGGAGCAGGTGGTGCAGGTCCTGCAACTTTTATTTCAAGCTGTTTTGCATTTTTGTATTTCGCTGTTCTTTTCATAGTTCTTCATGGCAAAACATATGTCAGCCTGAATCCTAAAAATGTAAGTTTCAGTTCTTCCATATTAAAAAATATTTTTGTCGTTGGCTTTCCGGGTGTCGTTCAGAACAACCTAAATGT
>JAGHUJ010000208.1 GCA_018064905.1 Candidatus Treponema equifaecale | reverse complement strand
ATTTATGTGGTCATTGAGCTTGTCGAAATGACAATTCACACTAAATGTGGTGGTTTCGACAGGCTCAACCACCGTAAACTTTACTTATTGGACATCCCGATTTTTTTTGTTAAACGACGGGGAGCAAAATTTTCTCTTTACGTTGGGAGATATATAACAAGTAATAATTTGTCATTTCGACCGAACAAAGTGAGTGGAGAAATCTAAAAACTGTTATTATATAACTAATAAAAGACCTCTCGACCATGCTCGAGGTGACAAAAATGACACTTTCTTCACCCCTCTCCAGAAAAATCGTAGATTTTTCGAATCCGCGTGGCAATTCTTCCCCCCCCCTCCTCCTACAAAATTGTCTTAAAATTATTTAAAAAAATGTTGCTTTTCACACAAGTCCATAAGATAATAGTATGTAGCGATTTTACTCATTGGAGGATTACAAAAAAAAATGGCTGAAAAAAAGAAGAATGGTAAATTATTTCTTATCATTAGCGTAATTATGTTTGTTTCTGTAATTGTACTCAACCTGACAGAAACTTTAATCGTTTCAGAAATTACTGGCAAAAGACTTCAGAAACAGGGAGCTGACCAGTATGTAGAACTTGCAGAAGCTTATTCAGCAGGAATTGCAAGATTCATTGACATGTTCCATGGCCACATGGATTTGTATGTAAAGTCAGATACAATCATTAACGGTGATGACGATGAAATTTTTGAGTGGCTCAAAGACCATGAAGCTGCAAGAGACGAAGATTTCAGCTACATTGGCTTCATAAATTCTGAAGGAACAATGTATACAGACATCGGCAAGGTAAGCGATGTACATGACCGTGACTACTACCAGGCAATAGTAAAACAGGGAAAAGAAAACTATGTTGACGATCCTGTAACTTCAAAAACAACAGGTGAAACAATCATTCACGTATGTCGTGCAGTAAAAGACTCTGACGGAAAAACAAAGGGACTTATTGCTGCAATCGTAAACATCGATACACTCAAGAACCTTCTCGAAGGCGTTGAACTTGGTCAGGATGGTGCTGCAATTCTCTTCTCTTCAGAAAGAATGGCAATGGCATCAAATGTTGACAAGGAACGAGAACAGACAATTGCTACTAATGAAGGCTTCCTTACAGAAATGACAAAGCAGCACAACCTTCAGGGAAATGAAGGATACTTCTTTGAAAAATTCAATGGTCGTGAATTCCTTGCTATATATGAACCAGTAGAAGAAACACCGTGGGAAGTTGTAATGCTTATTACTGGCAACCATGTATACAGAGAAACAAAATCAGCAATCACAGGACTTATGACAGTTGGTGGTGTAATCCTTGTTATTATCCTTCTTGTAATCATCGGTGTAATTCTCTTCAAATCTCTTAATCCACTTAAAGTCGTTGAAAACACAATCCGTGGAATCGCAACTGGAGATGCAGACCTTACAAAACGAATCGACCTTCATTCAAACAACGAAATTGGTCGCGTAGTAGACGGCTTCAACCTCTTCTCAGAAAAGCTTCAGTCAATCATTTCAACTATGAAAGATTCAAAGGAACAGCTTGTAAATGCAGGACAGCTCCTTCAGGATTCTACAGACGATACATCTGCTGCAATTACAGAAATCATTTCCAACATTGAATCAATGGGAAGCCAGGTTAACTTCCAGACTGAATCTGTACATCAGACAGCCGGTGCCGTTAACCAGATTGCCTCAAACATTGAATCTTTGAACAGAATGATTGAATCTCAGGCTTCTGCAGTAACTCAGGCTTCAGCAGCAGTTGAAGAAATGATCGGAAACATCAACTCGGTTAACAATTCAGTTCAGAAAATGGGACATGCCTTTGAAGAACTTGAACAGAAGGCAATCGTTGGTGTTCAGAAGCAGAATGACGTTAATGCAAAAATCGACGAAATCGAAAAGGAATCTCAGGCACTTCAGGAAGCAAACGCTGTTATTTCAGGTATTGCAGAACAGACAAACCTCCTTGCAATGAACGCCGCAATCGAAGCTGCACACGCTGGTGAAGCAGGTAAAGGATTCTCGGTTGTTGCTGATGAAATCCGTAAGCTTTCAGAAGATTCTGGTGCCCAGTCTCAGACAATCGGTAACCA
>JAGHUJ010000166.1 GCA_018064905.1 Candidatus Treponema equifaecale | reverse complement strand
AAGGCTAAACTGATTCCATGCGCAGAAGAGTTTTTCAATTTTTTACATTTTTTATTTTTTTAATATTTTTTGAATCCTGCAGATTTGTCTCCGATTCCAACGTAAAGGCTTTTTCAGATGCCGCTCAAAAATATTCTGAAAATTACAGAGAAGCGGTTTTTAATGAGGACAAAACAGAATTTTTCGCTCTGGTAAAAAATGTGGAAGCCTCTGTAAAGAAAATTGAAGCAACCCAAAGTTTTAAAGAGGCCTGTGCCGAAAAACAATCATTTAAAGAGCTTTTCAAACGAATGAATTTTCAAATAAACATTCTCCTTGATCCAAAAACTTCAGATGCAAGACGAAAACAAATTGCCTGGGACTTGAACAGCGATCTGGAAAATTCTGCATATTTCAAAGACTTTTATCTGCTCAAACAAAAGGAACAGCCTCCGAGCCCTGCACAAATTTTGATTTTTATCGGATTTTTCCTTGCCATTGTTGCCATAATTACAGCAGCAAGCTTTGGCTTTTACAAAATCCGTCTCTTAAAACAGAAGAAATTCAATCAGAAAATTCTTGAAATTCAGGAAGAAGAACGGTTGAGAATTTCAAATGAACTTCATGACACAATCGCGCAGAACTTAAAATCGATTCAGATGGAGTCAGAAAATCAGAAAAATCAACCGGTTTCAAAGCTGGCCTCGGATTCAATCAACCAGATTCGGGCACTGTGCTACAACCTGATGCCGCCAGACTTCAACATTGATAACGCGGAATCAAAACTGGAAAATCTTCTGGACTTTTTGTGCAAGGATTTAACATCAAAAGGATTTGCCTGCCACTTTTTTTCCGACGAAAAAATTCCAAAAATTGAAGACAAGAACGTGCTTTTAAATATTTTCAGAATCGTGCAGGAAGCCTTGAACAATGCACAGACACATTCCCAAGCCACAAACTGCTCAATTCTGGTGAAAAACAAAGAATCTTCTATTATAATATTCGTAACTGACAACGGAATCGGAATCCCGGAAAGAATCCTGAAAAACGGAAAGCAAAATCATTACGGAATTCATTCTATGCGAAGCCGTGCAGAAATAATCGGAGCAAAGTTGGACATAAAATCAGAAGAAAATGACGGAACAGAAATTCGTCTGGAAATCAAAATATGAAAAAAATAATGCTGGTTGACGATCATCAGATGATAAAGCTGGGGCTAAAAACATTCATCGAGGAAAATTCAGATTTTTGCGTTTCAAAAATGACTTCAACGGTTCCGGAAACTCTGGATTATCTTGAAAATTGCCAAAAACAAAACGAAACACTTCCAGATGCAATAATTTTTGACATTCAGCTTGAAGAAGAAATGAGCTTTGACCTGATTAAAACAGTTTCCCAGAATTTTCCAGAAATTAAATCCGTTGTTTATTCAATGTTCGATTCAACAGGCTTTCAGCTTCTTGCAAAGGATTGTGGTGCTGTTGCTTATGTTTCAAAAACCTCCAGCGGCAAAAATCTCATAGACGCCCTGGAAAAAGTTTTTAACGGTGAAGAATTTTTTGAATCAGAAAGCCGCGAAAAGCTCACGAAACTCGCTCAAGTAACCCTGGTTCTCACAAACAAAGAAAAACAAATCTTCGAATACATTCTGATGGGCAAAAACAACCTGGAAATCACCAAACTGATGAAAGTAAAACTGAACACCGTAGAAAAATACATCAGCTCAATCTACGAAAAACTAGGCGTAAGATACCGCGAAGAAATCCTGGAAAAGTATAAATAGTTTACTTCCCAAATTCCAGTTCCAGATCCGAAACCAGCATTTCTGCAAAAACTGGTTCCTTGTTGTAGGGCGTAATTCCAGCATTGAAATATCCCAAGATGCCTTCCGGTACCCTTTCTGAATAAACATAGGATTTTGAATTTTCTCCATAGCTGACAGTCATCTTTCTGTCAGAACATTCCAGACGCAATTTTTCCTCAGTTCCAGGTACATATTCGCCCAGAAAAAATTTTTCAGTCTGAAAAGCATTGCTTGAAGTCAGTTCATCAATCAAAACATCTTCAGCCACATCATGAAATTTTACATAAATTCCGCCTTTTTCAAGGTAAACATCAATCATTGAAACTGACATTTTTGGAAACCTGAGCCCAAAGTTAGCAATTCCGATTCTCAATTTCTGATTGTCAGTGGAATCCGCAATAAAATTAAACTCTTCAAAACATTTTCCACGAACAACAGTTTTGTCCCGAGGAGTAAACTTTGATCTGGCATTCATGGCCTTATAAAAATCTTTTGGAATATATTTTTCAACAGAATTTATAAAAAAATGCACCCATTGACGACCAATTTTGTCATTTTCAACAATCATTCCACGGGATTTGTAACCATAGTCAGTCCTTAAAGGAATTTCCATCAGATTTCCGTCAATAACACACTGGTGCTTAAAATCTTCAAAATGCTTAAAACTAATTTCCGGGACTTCAAGTTTTTCCAGTTCAGAATCAGTCAGATAGCGGTGGTAAATTTTCAGGCCGTTTTCCAATTCAATTCCGTCAAAATTTTTATCTTCTGAAAAATCAGTTGAATTTTTCTCAATTCTCTTGCAGCCGCCCGCAAAAACACAAAAACAAATCAAACAAAAAAGCAAATTTCTAGCACGCATTTTAAAATTATACTGTACAATCGGAATTTTTTCATCAAAAAGAGGGCGCCACCTTCCGCTTCGCTTCAGGTCGGAGTATTCCAGGCTCGCTCAAACCGCTCGGTGCTCCACTGCGTTCCGCACTGGCTAACGCCCCCTTCCATGTTCCTGGCGCAAAATTATTCAAGGAAATTCATCACAAGGTTTATCATAATTTCCTTTTCCTGAGGTTTACTTTCCGCAATCATAATTGTCAAAGCTACAAGGGCATGATCACCGATTCTTTTCTGACCGTTTTCAAACAGCCAGTTATTTTTATCAAGAAAGTACAGGAACATTGTAGCCGCAATTCTCTTGTTACCGTCCGAAAATGAATGATTCTTCGTAACAAAATAAAGCAGATTGGCAGCCTTTTCCTGCAATGACGGATACACATCTTTCCCACCAAAAGTCTGATAAATTGCACCAATGCTTCCTTTAAATGAATCATCCTTTTCATTGCCGAACATTGTGCTTTCCCCTGCAAATCGCATTGATTCAATAACTTTTCGACATTCATCGTAAGTCAGAACATAGGTTGCACTGTTTCCTTCTGGTTTTGCAACAACCTGATGATCATAATCGTCCAGCAAATCCAAAGCAGAAGTATAGCTTTCAACAACAGAAAGAATCTGATTTTTATCAAGACTCTCGGGATTCTGTTCCAGTCGTCTGATAATCTGCAAAGTTTGCTTTAACTGACTCAGTCTTGTGTCATTAGCAGCGTAGCCTTTGAGAATATACTGTTTAAGCACAGAATTTGCCCATTTTCTGAATTCAGTACCTCGCTTGGATTTTACGCGGTAGCCAACAGAGATGATTACATCAAGGGAATAGTATTCAATCTGACGCTCTACGGTTCTATCCCCTTCCTTTTGAACTGTCGCAAAATTTGCGACAGTTGCCGCATCAAACTCAAGTTCTTCCTCAAAAGCATTGTTAATATGCTTACCAATTGTTTTTACATCGCGATCAAACAGTTCTGCCATCTGATTACGATTCAACCAAACTGTCTCTCCATCCATTGGAACAGACAGTGACACACTTTTGTCCGAAGATTCAAACAAAACAACTTCTTTGCTTTCTGAATTTTCCATAAAGCACTCCTTGCTCACTTCACAGAATGCAAAATAAGAAAGAACAACGCACTTTGTCGTGATAAAAATACGCGGATGTATTTCTATCTTGCAAATTCTAGAAATGAGAAAAATAATAATGTAAAAAGATTTTTTTTCTGAATTTGTCCAGCTTCAGTTCAGAACGAGAAAAGGCCGTGATAGGAAATAACTTGAATAATCAAGCCGTGATCTGCAGCAGTAAAATAAAATTTCGTCGGTGGATCGGCTAGTGCTGCATATAACCTTTGTTTTTATTATATGCAAAAATATGGAAAAAGAAAAGACTTATGTCATTTCGGTTAAACGAAGTGCTCAATACTGTCATTTCGACCAAACGAAGTGCACATTGCTGTCATTTCGACCAAACGAAGTGCGTGGAGAAATCTTCTTCAAAAAGACCTCTCCACTTCGGTCGAGGTGACATTATTCACGATGGTTAAAAAAAAAGCCGGCTTTCGCCGACTTTTTTTCAGTTAAATCTTATTAATTAAACAAGACCCTGTGCAACCATTGCTGTTGCTACTTTGAGGAATCCGGCGATGTTTGCACCTGCTACGTAGTTGCCTTCCATTCCGTATTCTTTAGCTGCAGCGTATGAAGCGTCGTGAATGTTCTTCATGATGCCCTTGAGTTTTGCATCAACTTCTTCGCGTGACCAAGAAAGTCTTTCTGAGTTCTGTGACATTTCGAGACCAGATGTTGCAACACCACCAGCGTTTGAAGCTTTTCCTGGTGAGTACATGATCTGAGCTGCAACGAACTTTTCAACAGCTTCTGCTGTTGAAGGCATGTTAGCACCTTCACCAACCAAGATACAACCGTTCTTGAGAAGTGTATCAGCAGCAGCACCGTCCAATTCGTTCTGTGTAGCACATGGGAAAGCACAGTCAACTTTTACTGACCATGGTTTTTCATTTGCAACGTATTTTGCAGATGGATACTGTTTAACATATTCAGAAATGCGACCGCGTTTTACATTCTTGAGGTCCATGATCCAAGCGAGTTTTTCTGCATCGATACCAGCTTCATCATAGATGTAACCGTTAGAGTCAGACATTGTAACAACTTTAGCACCGAGCTGGAGAAGTTTTTCACAAGCGTACTGAGCAACGTTTCCTGAACCAGAGATAGAACAAACCTTACCCTTGAAGTTGTCGCCCTTAACAGCGAGCATGTTTTCAGCAAAGTAGATAAGACCATAACCAGTAGCTTCTGGACGAATCAAAGAACCACCGAATGTAAGACCTTTACCAGTCAAAACACCTGTGAATTCGTTGCGGAGTCTCTTGTACTGACCGAACATGTAACCAACTTCGCGTCCACCTACACCGATATCACCAGCTGGAACGTCTGTGTCAGCACCAATGTGCTTTGAAAGTTCTGTCATGAATGACTGACAGAAGCGCATAACTTCAGCGTCTGACTTGCCTTTTGGATCGAAGTCAGAACCACCCTTACCACCGCCCATTGGGAGAGTTGTAAGAGAGTTTTTGAAACACTGTTCGAATCCCAAGAATTTGAGGATTGAGAGGTTTACAGATGGGTGGAAGCGCAAGCCTCCTTTGTATGGTCCAATTGCAGAGTTGAACTGAACGCGGTAGCCACGGTTTACATGTGGTTTTCCAGCATCGTCTGTCCAAGGTACTCTGAACATAATTACTCTTTCTGGTTCTACCATTCTTTCAAGAATAGCATTCTTTTCATATTCTGGATGTTTTTCGATTACAGGCTCGAGAGATTCGAGAACTTCCTGTACAGCCTGCAAGAATTCTGGTTCATTAGCATTTTTAGCCTGAACTGATTCAAATACGCTCTTAACGTAAGCATTCTTAATTGCCATTTTAATCTCCTTTATTGGCATTATTATCTCTACGGCGCCTGAACAATTCAAAACTACCGTAAATAAGAAAAGACGCCATAAACAAAACCCCACCGGCCCACACGATTTTAAAAGTGCACACCAATAGCGCTTTATTTACGACGTCTTTGTCATACCTTAGTTATATAGAAAATACAAAACTTTGTCAAATGATTTGTAAATTTTACCTTGCAATAAGTTTGAAAAATATCTCCAGAAGCACCGGATCAAGCGCCTTGCCCTTTTCTTCATTCATCAATGCGACAGCTTTTTCATAGGAATAAGATCCTTTGTAGACCCTAGGCGAAATCAAAGCGTCGTACACATCTGCAATCGCCATTATTCGAGCACACAATGGAATGTTTTCACCGGCAAGCCGTTCAGGATACCCCATTCCGTTCCATTTTTCATGATGATATTTAACAGTATCATAGATGATTTTTTTGAGGCGCGCATCATTTGTATTTTTAAAGATGGTATTGATGACTTCTCCGCCGTATTCAGTGTGTCGCTTCATTATTTCATATTCTTCATCATTGAATCTGCCGGGCTTGTTCAAAATATTATCCGGAATATGGATCTTTCCAACATCATGCAAGGTTGCAGCACGACCTACGGCTTCAATAAATTTATTATCAATAATATCTGGATACAAATCCAGTCTTCTCAGTTCGTGTACCAGCATGAGAACATATTTCTGGGTGTTCTTAACGTGTTCACCTGTGGAACCGTCGCGGCTTTCAATGAGCTGTGCGATTCCTTCAATAACACTCTGCTGAAAATCAAGAATTTCCTGAGTCTGTCCCAAAATTGTGGCGGTCTGAACCTTAATTGTTTCTTTCAGGGATTTTTGATGCTCAGCGAGAAGATTTGCCAGCTTGTTTGAACGGATTCTGTTCATAAGCGCGTTGGCACAGAAATAAATAACCATGATCAGGATAAAGATTGAAATTCCTATGTTCCGCCACAAATTGCGCTTAACCCGCTGATAAAGTGCTGCTTCACTAACAACTTCAACAACAAACCAGTCATTCTGAACCTGCTGAGAAAACACATAGCAGTTCTCGCCATTAAGTAAAAGTCTGTCCGTCTTGGTAAATTCAGCATTTCTTGTATAAATGGCACGGCACAAGGCACTTGAATATTCTGAAGTCGCTCTTTCTTCACGAAGGTTTCTGCCAATCTGCTTTTTGTCCGTATGAGCAACAACAAGCCCGGAACGGTCAATGATGAAGCTGTTTCCTGAGGATTGCATTACATCAAGAAAATTCTGAAGCTCGTTCAGCTGAATATCCAGAGAAAGTACGCTCCAGTCATAAAGCATTCGTGCAACTGAAATAATGTAGCTTCCGGTCTGAGCATCAACATAAGGTGGAATTATTGTTGTCTTTCCAAGCTTCCACCAGGCACCTTTGAACCAGTCACGAGTTGTGGCATCATAATCCGGATCAGGTTCCCAGTCCATTCCGTCCATAAATTTTCCGTCAATATAACCGTACAAACCTGTAAAATTTGGATTCACGCCGTTTCTGTATTCATTTGTCTGATTTGTAAGATATTTCTGTATTTCTGAATGGGGATATTTGTTTCTCATCATGTATTCAACTGTCTGAGAAGCAACTGTCATAACATCGATACCGTTCAGAAGAAAATTGTTCAGATGTTCTGCAGTTTCATAAATGGCCTTTTCACCAATCGAAACTGCGTCTGCCTTTGCAACCTTATAGAAGGACTGAAAAGTATAGTAAACGCTGAAGGTCAATGCAGCAAAAGTGACAATAATTGTAAAAATGAAAAAATACAGGCCTGTGCCTTTAAATCTAATTTGTTTCATCAAAGCTTCCCGTTAACACCTTTTACGAACCAGTTCATAACCCAAATTTCATCTTCACTCATTCTCTCTCCGGATTTTACCCGAAGATTTCCCTGATTATCGTAAATCTCACCAGTGAAAATATACAAATCTCCATTTATGATTCTGTTCTTGGCCCGCTCAACCTTTGGAATGGTTCCAGGCACACATAAAGGTGAAAGCTCTGCCAAATCAACTACGCCTGTTTCAAAACCTTCCCAATATGCTTTACCTTCCCAACGGCCTTCCAGAATTCTCTGAATATCATGCTTGATGAACACATCCCAATGAAAAATCGGTGCTGTAAGATAAGCATTTGGTGCAACCGGATGGGCAGACTGATTAAAATTGTAACCGTTGCAGAACGCTCCATAGTCCTGAGCCGTAAGCTGTGGGGCTGGGGTATCCTGATGCTGTTCAATCACATCACAACCCCTTTTTAGAAGCTTCAATGTTCCTTCTTTTTCCAGACGAGGATCATACCAGGTATGGGTCCATTCAACTTCTACCACAGCCTCTGGATTAACAGACTGAACACCCAGTGCAAAAGCATTTATTCCACGGATACATTCAGGATATTCATAGGCTGCAACAAATCCAACTTTATTCGTCTTTGTCTTAAGTCCTGCAACGATACCAGAAAGATATCTGGCCTGATAAATTTTTCCAAAATATGTGCAGAGGTTTGGACGGGTTTCAATTCCAGTACAATGACCAAAAATAATTTCCGGGTGTTCATCTGCAGCCTTCAGCATGGAAGGACCAAAACCGTAACTTGTGGCATAAATCACATTACAGCCTTCAGCAATCAAATCCATTATTGGAACATAGGCATCATCGCCCTGGTCAGAAACATTCTCCACATACAGAGTTGGAATTCCGAGTTTATCCAAAGCTTTTCTTCCAGCATCATGGGTTTCAGTATAGCCTTCATCATTTATGAGACCGTTGTAGATAAAGCCGACTTTTATATTGTCTTTTGTGATTTTGTTTCCTGAATTTTTTGAGCAGCCAGTCAGAGCAAAAACAGAAAAAATAATCACAAGGAGTTTGTTGAATTTCATACGCAATATTATAAAG
>JAGHUJ010000074.1 GCA_018064905.1 Candidatus Treponema equifaecale | reverse complement strand
GTTGAGCGGATAAGGAATTTCTATCCTTTGCGCTAAAGCGCCCGCTCAAAGTGCATTTCAGTCGTCTGCGCCTTCGCGTTCCGCACAACTTTTTCAACAATTAAAACTCGACTTTAAAACTATATTACAACAAATCCGCTCACTTTCAAAATCCGTACTTAACCTTTTTTTCTAAAAACCGATAATCTAAAAGTATTATTGAGGGGATTTTTTGATGAAAAAGAATAACAAATTTTCTGTTGTTGCCGGAATTTCTTTGTTTGTTCTGGCGGCTTTGTTTTCTGTTTCTTTGATGCTGGTGGCCGTGGATTTTGGTGCAGGTTCTCCGGCTCATAATTCAATTTTCTATACATTTGGTAAAATTTTCACACGAGTTTACGGAATTTGTTCTGCCTTCATACCGGCTTTTCTTGTTTTCTGCGGAATTCAGTGCTTTAATTCAAACTGGTCTGCACGAAACGGCGTTGTTCTGGCTGGTTCTGTAATTCCATTCTTTACATTGGATGCCATGGAGCACATCTGCAGAATGCTGCTCAAATCAGAAACCGGCAGCGCAATGATGGTAAAAATCGGCTCAGTCATTCTCATTGGTGGAATGATTGTTGCGGCTGAGTATCTTCTGCTTTCAATTCTTGGTGATGTGATTGCAAATGTCTTCCATAAAAACAACGAAAAAAGCATTTTTGATGATCTGGATGATGAAGAAGAAATTTCTGAAGATGAAAATGAGGCCGTGATTTCTGAGGCTGATGAAATTTCAGAAGCTGATGAAACTGAAGAAAATAAAGAAGAGCAGATTTTTGAGGATGAAATTCAGGAAAATCAGGAATCCGAAGAAGCTTCAGAAACAGCTGAAGAAGAATCTGCAGAAAAATCTGCAGAAGAAAAAGAAGATCCATTTGATTTTAGAAACGATAAAATTTTCCATGAGCAGAAAAAAATTCTCAAAGATTTGATTACAGTAGGAAAATCTGAGGAAGAGGCAAAGAAATTTGAAGAAGAAATCGCCGAATCTGAAGAAAAATTTGCTGAAGCAGAAAAGGTTTCAGAAAAAGTCGAGGAAAAACCGGCAGAAAAACCGGATGCTGCTGAAACTGTTCAGACAAATGCAGAAGTAACAGAAGCTGAAGTTGAAGCTGAACCAGAAGAAGAAGCCGTAATTGATCCTGAGCCACGAGTTGAGGAAGTTGAAGAATCTGCAGAAATTCAGGTGGAAGAACCGGTTGAGGAAAAAAAGCCTATATTCAATCTGCCTGATCCTGAAGCCACAATCGTTGAAGATGATTTTGAAGAGCCAGAAATTGAGAACACCTTTGTTTCTGCAGAAAATGAAACTGTTGAAGAGCCTGCCGAAACCGTGGATTTCAACGAGCCGGTTCTGGTGGATGAATATAATTTTTCTTCAGAAGAAATGATTTCTGATGAACCAATTCTGGACGCACCTATTACAGACAGCATTGTTTTTGACGGCCCGGAGATTTCAAATGAACCGTTTGTTCCGGCAGAAGAACCATATATTCCGGAAGATGCAGATTTTGGCACAGATGACGGTTTTGCACCTGCTGAAATTACTCCGGCACCAGCTGAAGCCTTCATTGATCCTTCTGAATTCCTTGATTCAAAATCAGAAGATGAAAATGAAGATGACGAAAATGACGACTATATTGAAATTGAAGATATTTTCTCACAGATGGACGAGGATGCAGCTGAAAATCCGGTTATGAAAAAATCTGCTGAGCCAGAGGAAATTCAGGAGCCGGTTGCAGAAGAACGTAATTTTGATGATCCGCTTTTCCGTTCACAGGTTCAGCCAGAAATTTCTCTGGAAGACGAACTGAATAATGTTGAAGCCTTTGACATGGAAGAGGATGATGAGGATCGTTCTTTGAATGGTGTTGAGGGAATTGATGATGACATTCAGTACGACGATTCAACTGAAGTTGCTGCGGAAGAAGATTCAGATGATGTTGAGATTGAAGAACCTGATTTTTCTGAAGATGTCGAAGTAAACGAAATTGATGAACCGGACTTTGATCAGGAGCCTGATTTTGTTGAGGAAGAAGAACTGGCAGATTTAAATGAAGGTGATGCTTTTGGAATTTCAGAAGAAGACAAGAACGCTGGAATTGTTCCAGAGGATGATCCATACGAAAGAAAACAGAAACGTACTCTTGCCTCATACAATATTACAACTGACATTCTCAACGATTACGAAAACGGCGAATATTGGGTAATTGATGAAGAAACCAAGCAGGCCGGAGAAAACCTTAAGCAGACCTTGAACGAATTTGGAATTGAAGCTGAAGTTACAGGAATCAGAAAAGGTCCGGTTGTAACAATGTTTGAAATTCTTCCTGCACCTGGTGTTAAGCTTGGCAGAATTGTGGCACTTCAGGACAATATTGCGCTTAGTCTTGCTGCAAGTTCTGTCCGAATCATTGCTCCAATTCCTGGAAAGCACGCCGTTGGTATTGAAGTGCCAAACAAAGCCCGTGCAGTGGTAAGCTTTAAGGAAATTGTTTCAGAAAAGCTGGCACAGTTTGAAAAAATGCAGATTCCAGTAATTCTGGGTAAGGATATTTCTGGTGAACCACAGCTCATTGATCTGGCAAAAACACCACATCTTCTGATTGCAGGCTCAACTGGTGCCGGTAAATCTGTCTGCGTGAACTCAATGATTCTTTCAATTTTGTACAAGCGCTCGCCACAGCAGGTTAGACTTGTGCTGATTGACCCTAAAGTAGTTGAACTTAAATTGTATAACGACATTCCGCACCTGCTCACACCTGTAATTACTGAGCCAAAGAAGGCGCTTCAGGCATTGCAGTATTGTTTGTGCGAAATGGAAAGAAGATACGCATTGCTTGATGGAATGGGGGTTCGTGATATTATTTCTTACAACAAGAAAATTGTCGAAAGAAGAATCGCCACAGAAAAGCTTCCATACATCGTTGTTATTATTGATGAATTTGCTGACCTTATGGCTACAACTGGAAAGGAACTTGAATCAAATGTTGCTCGCCTTGCTGCAATGAGCCGCGCTGTTGGTATTCATCTTGTTCTGGCAACTCAGAGACCTTCTGTAAACGTAATTACAGGTCTTATCAAGGCTAATATTCCTAGCCGAATTGCATTCATGGTTGCCAGCCGTCAGGATTCTCAGATCATCATTGACGGAATCGGTGCAGAAAAGCTTCTTGGAAAGGGTGACATGCTCTATTCAAGTGCCACAGATCCGTTCCCAACACGAATCCAGGGTACTTTGGTCAGTGATGATGAAGTTGAGCGCGTAGTAAATGAAGTAAAGAGTTACGGTGAACCTGAATATATCGATGAAGAAATCTTTGTTGATGAAGATGAAGAAGGTTCAAGTGGACCAGGTCTGTTCAGTGACGGTGAAGATCCTCTCTACGATCAGGCGCTTCAGATTGTAATTCAGGCAGGTAAGGCCAGCGCCAGCTATATTCAGCGAAGGCTTAAGATTGGCTACAACCGTGCAGCACGTCTTGTTGAAGAGATGGAAGAACGTGGAATCGTAGGCCCTGCAAACGGCTCAAAGCCACGTGAAGTAATTCATATGCCATGATGAAAAATTACATCCGTGTAATTTTTCATCAAACGAGAAAATTCTGTTCACCTGTCGGCAAACAGAATTTTCTCTCTTTTCATGTGTCACCCATCCTTGGGTGACATCCACTGCAGCAAGGTGGTTTCGACGAACTCAACTCCCGAAACCAAATAAAAAAACCTGTCCAATTGGACAGGCTTTTGTGTTTTTAGAACAAAACTAGCAGATAACTACTGAGTTGTCTGTTGAGCTGAATGGTGCAGGAATGTATTTGTCTGCTGCCCAGTCATTTTCCCAGCGGCTTCCATCCAAGAGGTAGCGGAACTGGTATTCTTTTCCAGCTTCAAGAGCGATCTTTACAGAGAAAGAACCGTCCTTGCCCTTTTTGAGAGGAGTTTCTGTTGAGCTCCAGCTGTTGAAATCTCCAGCGATTGTGATTGATGATGCGCCCTGTGCTGCTTCTGGAGTTACTGAGAATGTTACGTTACAAGTCTTCTTATCTTTTGAATATGATTTCTTCAAAGCCATAATGGTTCTCCGTTTTTAAAATAAACTTTACTCATATTACAATAAGTTATTTGAATTCGCAATAGGTCATTGTAATAGCTACAATTCATCTTTTTTAAAGAGCCATTTTCAGAAAATTTTTTCTGAATATTGCCGATAATTTTAAAAGACAGTATATTTATAGCACACAACTAATCACCCGTCGATTTATCCAAATTGCAGGGCGGGGCTGGTTCGTATGAACTGGCAGAAAACTAGCTAAAAAGGAGCGTGCGTTATGGCAGCTATCTTGAACAAAAATCACTATTTATTTACATCTGAATCAGTTTCTGAAGGACATCCGGACAAGCTCTGTGATCAGGTTTCTGACGCAATTCTGGACGCTTGTCTTGCTGCTGACCCAACTTCACACGTAGCCTGCGAAACATTTGCTACAACAGGAATGGTTCTTGTTGGCGGTGAAATCACAACAAAAGCAAACCTTGATGTTCAGAAAATCGTTCGTGAAGTTGTTCGTGACATTGGCTACACAGATGAAGCTTACGGTATTTCTGCTGATTCAATGGCAGTTTTAAATACAATCCACACACAGTCCCCAGACATCAATCAGGGGGTTGTTGGTTCAGGTCTTAAAGAATATGAAGGCCAGCAGGGTGCAGGTGACCAGGGAATCATGTTTGGTTTTGCAACAAATGAAACTCCTGAGCTTATGCCTGCAACCTTGATTTATTCTCACAAAATTCTCAAAAAGGCTGCTGAACTCCGCAAGTCTGGTGAAATCAAATGGCTCAGACCAGACTCAAAGTCTCAGGTAACAATTGAATACGATGAAAATCACAAGCCTGTCAGAATTGACGCTGTTGTAGTTTCTCATCAGCACGACGAAGATGTTGACTACGACACAATCAAAAATACAATCATTGAAAAAATCGTAAAGCCTGTTCTGGAACCTACAGGACTTTTGGATAAGGACACAAAATATTACATCAACCCAACTGGACGATTTGTAGTAGGTGGTCCACACGGAGATTCAGGTCTTACTGGCCGTAAAATCATCGTTGACACTTATGGCGGAATGGGTCGTCACGGTGGCGGCGCTTTCTCTGGAAAAGATCCTTCAAAGGTTGACCGTTCAGCAGCTTACATGGCACGCTACATTGCAAAAAACATCGTAGCTGCAGGTTTGGCTGACAGGGCTGAAATCCAGTTGAGCTATGCAATTGGTGTTCCTCATCCTGTTTCAACTCTGGTAGAAACTTTCGGAACAGAAAAGGTTCCAAACGAAAAAATCGTTGCTGCCGTTGAAAAGGTTTTTGACTGCACTCCAGCCGGAATTGAAAAAACTCTGGATCTTCGTAAGCCTGTTTACCGCGCCACAACAAACTATGGTCATTTTGGCCGCGAAGGTTTTGCCTGGGAAAAAACAGACAAGGTTGAAGAACTTAAAGCAGCTGTAAAATAAAAGCCTTTGGAAGAGAAAGGGATTGAAAGGGAAAGAGAAACCTTTGCTGAAAGGTGTCGCTTTCTCTTTTTTATTGCATGACGGATAACATTTTGTTATAGTAAATTTAAGATAAATTTAAGTTTTGGAGAAAGAGTTATGAAGAGACTATTTGCTTTTTTGATGCTGGGATTTTTTTCTTTGGCGGATGGTTTTTCGGATGATTATCTGAATTTTACTGTGGGATTTCCTTTTGGGTACCATTTTCAGGACGGTGATTACGAACTGGAATATCTGGATGAAAAAAATGATCCTGTGATAGTGATTTCTGATGGATTCAATCTTCAGTTTTGTGTGGATTTTCGTTTTACTGCTGAATATTTTCATTCTTTTGGTGAAAGCAGTTTTGGTCTTGGAGCGAAGGTTGGTGCAAGTCGCGGCGTAATGATGGGTGAGTTTTATGATTTCCTGGCTGATTTTGATTCGACAGGATTTTTGTTTGCGCCTGGTATTGGCTGGGTTTTTGGTGAGACGACCAAGAAGAAAATCAACATTTATCCATGTTTGTTCCAATATTACAAGCTGACCAATGGTGAAACTGGTGATGAATGTGATGGCAACAAAAATGTAAAGTTGCCGGATTCTTCTGTTTTTGCTCTCAGAACTGGTGCTTCTTTTTCCTGGCAATGGGGTTCAAAATTTCAGAATGGATTTGAGCTGGGCTTTAATGTGGACTGGTGCAACTGGATGAAGTTCGGTGATTGTGATGTTGTGTCAGGCGGTTCGGGAATTGAATTCTATCTTGCCTATAAATTCAGCATAGGACTGTAAGATATATCTGTAGTTTCTACAATTGCTTCAAGTCTTTCAAAGTGGTAAATTTGATTTTGTTATGAGCGAACTTGTGCAGAATCAGAAAGAGCAAAAAAATCAGAAAATTGATGAAAGAGTAAATCCCCAAAGCCGGCATCAGGCCCATGTTCATTATGTGGTTGCTTTTTGCGGTGGTTTTCTGGGGATTTTTCCGATTTTAAATGTGGTTCATCTTTTGGGTTCGGCTCAGACTTCAAATTTAATCGACATTGTGACTTCAATTATAAAAATGGACTGGAATTCTGCTTGTCTCCATGCAATTGGTGCTCTGCTTTATGTTCTGGCTGTTTTTCTGGTTACTTTTATTCCAAATCATACCCGGCTGAATGTGAAGCTTTTGTCATTGGGTGTGGATGTTGCGGCGGCTTTTGTGATGTGGCGGTTTCCTTTAGATTTGCCTGCCACTGTGTATCTTTTTCCGACTTTCTTTTGTATGGCATTTCAGTGGAGCGCCTTTGGTGGTGCCTATGGTTATGTCAGCTCAACAATTTTTTCTACGAACAATCTGAAGCAGCTTACCAGTGCCCTTACTGAAGCTTATTGCAACGGAAAGGCTGAATTTGTGCTGAAAGCAAAATTTTTTGGCGCAACGCTGGTGGGATTTCATCTGGGAGTGGCGGCAAGCTTTGTTCTGTGGCAATTTTTGGGAAATGTTTCGTTTTTGGGTGTGATAGTTCCTGCTGGTCTTGCCGCAGTGATGATTTTGAAGAAGCCTTGAATAAATTGCAAATAAATGCAAGTTCAAAAAATTGGGACCCGCTTTTTTGGACTTATACTTGATTGAGAATTTCAGTTTGATAAAGTATTCTATTTATGTATGCCAAAGAATTTTATTGCTGTATGTAAACAGGATCTCGTTGAACGGGGAATTGAGGAAGTTGACTTTGTTTTTGTAAGCGGTGACGGTTATGTTGACCATGCTTCCTTTGGTGCTGCTCTTTTGTGCAGACTTCTTGAAGCCAATGGTTACACCGTGGGACTTCTTGCTCAGCCTGACTGGAAAACTTGTGAATCATTTAAAGAATTTGGCAGACCTAAGCTGGGATTTTTGGTCAGCGGTGGTGCAATGGATTCCATGGTTTCAAATTACACTGCCAACAACAAGCCTCGTTCTGAGGATGTGTACGCTCACGGTGGAGTTGCGGGACACAGACCTGACCGTGCTCTGATCACTTATATTTCTAAAATTCGGGAAGCCTACAAGGGCGTGAACATAATGATTGGCGGAATTGAAGCCAGTCTGCGCCGAACAAGCCACTATGATTTGTGGTCAAATACAATCCGCCGTTCAATTCTTCTTGATTCAAAAGCTGATCTTCTTATGTACGGAATGGGCGAGCACTCAATTTTGGAAATTGCCGCTCTTTTAAAACAGGGTGTTCCTGCAAGACAGATTCGTGGTGTCCGTGGTACTGTCTGGTACACCAGCAAGGCTGAAGAATTGCCGCCAAAAGCCATAATGCTTCCAAGCTATGCTGAAATCAGCAAGAACACACCGGAAAGCAAGGTTCTTTTTGCTCAGAGCTATCTCACCCAGGAACAGAATACTGATGCAATCAACGGCCATGTGCTTGTTGAGCCTGTGGATGCAAGATTCATTGTTCAGGAGCCTGCAAGCCTTCCTTTGACCACAGAAGAATTCGACAAAATCTATGAGCTGCCATTTACAAGAAGGTGGCATCCAATGTACGACAAGCCTGCAGAAAATGGCAAGACCGGAATTCCTGCTCTGAGCGAAGTTCAGTTCAGCCTGGTTTCCAGCCGCGGGTGCTTTGGATGCTGCTCTTTCTGCGCAATTACATTTCATCAGGGAAGACGAATCCAGGCCCGCAGCCACGAAAGCCTTGTAAAAGAAGCTGTTGAAATTACAAAGGATCCGAAATTCAAGGGATATATTCACGATGTTGGCGGACCTACAGCAAATTTCCGGCACGATGCCTGCAAATTTCAGTCTCAGCGGGGTGCTTGTCCAAACCGTGACTGTCTTGGAACTGATCCTTGCAAGAATGTTGAAGTTGACCATACTGAATATGTGGAACTTTTGCGCAAGCTCAGAAAATTGCCTGGAGTTAAGAAGGTTTTCATTCGTTCAGGAATCCGCTTTGACTATCTGATGATGGACAAGGACAAGACTTTTTTTAAGGAGCTGATTGAGCATCATATTTCGGGGCAGCTTAAGGTTGCGCCAGAGCATGTGAACAACAATGTGCTTCGTTTCATGCGAAAATCAAATCACCAGCTTTACGAAAAATTTGCTGCAGAATACGCTCAGTTCAATGCTGAAGCCGGCAAGAAACAGTATCTTGTTCCATATTATATTTGTTCGCATCCGGGGGCTGATTTGAATGCGGCTATTGATGTGGCGCTTTATCTGAAGAAAACAGGCTTTATTCCGGATCAGGTTCAGGACTTCTACCCAACGCCGGGAAGTCTTTCAACCTGCATGTACTGGACTGGTCTTAATCCCCACAAGAAAAATCCCGACGGAAGTTTTGAAGAAGTGTATGTTGCCCGAGGTGCCCATGAACGAAGACTTCAGAGAGCCTTGCTTCAGTTCAACCGCCGTGAAAATGCTCCTCTTGTAAAAGAAGCACTTCTGAAGGCCGGAAGAAAAGATTTGATCAATGTGCTGCTGTAGTTGTGAAGACCAGAATAAAATGAAACTTCTTTCAAAAGACCAGATTTTTACAGTCATGGCCCGTCTCAAAGCCCAGAACCCGAATCCAAAGTGCGAGCTGGATTTTAAGAACCCGTATACGCTGCTGGTTTCAGTGGTGCTCAGCGCCCAGGCTACAGATAAGTCCGTGAATCAATATACAAAGCCGCTTTATGAGGTTGCGGATACTCCCCAGAAAATGCTGGATTTGGGGCAGGACAGGCTGATTGAATTTATAAAACCAATAGGCTTGTGGAAGAACAAGTCCAAGAATGTGCTGGCTCTGAGCAAAAAACTGATTGATGATTTTGGTGGAGAAGTGCCCCACGACAGGGATAAATTGATTACATTGCCCGGTGTTGGTCGAAAAACAGCAAATGTTGTTCTGAATGTAATCTGGGCTGAACCAACAATGCCGGTGGACACACATATTCTTCGGGTTGCTCCAAAAATTGGACTTGCAGAAGGCGACACCCCGGAAAAAGTTGAGAAGTCCCTGCTGGAACGGATTCCTGAAGAATTTCTTCGCCATGCACACCACTGGATTTTGCTTCACGGAAGGTATGTTTGTACTGCCAGAAATCCAAATTGTGAAAATTGTTTAATAAATGATTTGTGCTGTCACAATGAAAAGTGATAAAATGTACTATATAGGAGATAAATATGAACGAATCTACTAAAGCAGCTACTAATCTGGTTGCCGGAACAGCTGATGAAATCAAATCAATGTTCCACCTTGATGAACTTGCCAGCTACGTAACATGGGGAAACCTGGCAAAAGTTGTTACAAGTATTGTGGCAATCCTTATTTTCTGGGTTATTTACCGCACAATCCGTCATCTGGTAAAAAAAGGTGCTTCAAAGAAATTTGAACCACGCACAGTAAAATCAATTACAAAGTGCATCAGCTACATTTTCTATGTAGTGATCGTAATGTATGTTCTTGGTCTTTTTGGAATTAAATTGAGTGCTGTATGGGGTGCTGCTGGTATCGCCGGTGTTGCAATCGGCTTCGCTGCTCAGACTTCTGTAAGCAACTTGATTTCTGGTCTTTTTGTTGTAACAGACAAGGCAATGAAGGTTGGTGATTTTATTGAATGTGACGGAGTTTCTGGTACAGTTCGTGAGATCGGTATTATTTCTGTAAAGATTCAGACTGTGGACAAGCAGATGATTCGTATTCCAAACTCTACAATCATCAATACAAAGCTTGTAAACTATTCTTCATTCAACCACAGAAGATACGTATTTGAATTCTCAGTTGACTATGGCACAGATTTGGACAAAACTCTTGAAATCGTAAAATCTGTTCCAGCACGCTGTCCAACTGTAATTACAAATGATCCAACTTATGCACCTGCTGCTTTCTGGACAACATTGGGCGATTCTGGAATCAACGGCATCCTCTGCGTATGGTTCGACAAAGCAAACCTTTGGGAAACTAAAAGCACAGTATGTTCAGAACTTGTAAAGGCATTCCGTGAAGCTGATGTAAACATTCCTTTCAACAGAATGGATGTTACATTGCTCTCTGAAGAAACTGTTCCTTCAATTTCAAAGAAAGCATAAGTTTTTGGAATCCTAAAAATTTCTAAAAGCCAGATCATGCAAGTGGTCTGGTTTTTTTATTCTAGTTGTGTATATAGAGTGAATGTCGAGTTTTGATTGTTGAAAAAGTTGTGCGGAACGCGAAGGCGCAGACGACTGAAATGCACTTTGAGCGGGCGCTTTAGCGCAAAGGATAGAAATTCCTTATCCGCTCAAC
>JAGHUJ010000058.1 GCA_018064905.1 Candidatus Treponema equifaecale | reverse complement strand
TTTGAGCGTTTCAAATGAATTTTCATTTTCTTTAGACTGACTGTTGTTTGAACAGGAAATTGCAGAGAAAATCAAAAATGCAGAAAGAAAACAAAAAAAAGCACGCATGTTTTACTTTGAAAATATAACATAATTTTCGGCATTTTTATATAGCCTAATGATTATGTTTTTTCTATAATTATATCTATATTTTTATTTCTTAGAGGTACTAATATGGCTCTTACTCTTGCTGAGAAGCTTTTGCAGGCACACATTGTTCCTGAAGCTTGCCCTAACATTGATTTTAAAAAGGGAACTCCAATTCCTCGTGGTGAAGACATTGCAATTCACATCGACCAGACTTTGACTCAGGATGCCACAGGTACAATGGCATACCTTCAGTTTGAAACAATTGGAATTCCTCGCGTAAAGACAGAACTTTCTGTTTCATATATCGACCACAACACTTTGCAGACAGACTTTAAGAACATGGATGACCACAGATATTTGCAGTCAGTTGCTGCTAAATACGGTCTTTACTTCTCTCGTCCAGGCAACGGTATCTGTCATCAGGTTCACCTTGAATGCTTTGGAAAACCAGGAAAAACATTGCTTGGTTCAGACTCACACACACCAACAGGCGGCGGTATTGGTATGATCGCCATTGGTGCCGGTGGTCTTGATGTTGCTGTTGCTATGGGTGGCGGTGCATTCCATACTCCAATGCCAAAAATTTTCGGTGTAAAACTTACTGGCAAATTGAACAAAGGTGTTGGCGCAAAGGACATTATTCTTGAAGTTCTCCGCCGCGAAACAGTAAAGGGCGGTACAGGTGCAATCTACGAATATTTCGGAGACGGTGTAGAAACTCTTACAGTTCCACAGCGCGCTACAATCACAAACATGGGTGCTGAACTTGGTGCTACTTGTTCAATCTTCCCTTCAGACGCTTCTACAAAACGCTTCCTTGAATCAATGGGACGCGGCGCAGACTGGACTGAACAGAAAGCAGATGAAGGCTGTGAATATGACAAGATGATTGAAATCGACTTGAGCCAGCTTCATGCTTTGGCTGCTTGTCCACACAACCCGGATGTTATCAAGCCAATTTCAGAACTTGCAGGACAGAAAGTCACTCAGGTTGTAATCGGTTCTTGTACAAACTCTTCTTTGGACGATCTTGAAGCTGTTGCTGCCATTGTAAAAGGAAAGCACATCGCACCTGGAGTTGAAGCTGGTATCGCACCAGGAAGCCGCACTACACTTTTGATGGCTTCTAAAGCTGGAATCCTTGAAACTTTGATTGAAGCAGGATTCCGTATTCTTGAATCTGCTTGTGGTCCTTGTATTGGTCAGGGCTTTGCTCCAAACTCAGAAGGTATCACACTCCGCACATTTAATAGAAACTTTAAGGGCCGCTCAGGAACAGCTGACGCAAATGTTTACCTTGTAAGCCCTGAAACAGCAGCCGCTGCAGCAGTAACAGGCGTATTTACAGAAGCTGAAACAATGGGTTACGAAGATGCTGTATGGCAGAACGGACTCCGCTTCTCTATGCTTGAAGGAAAAGATCCTCGCCTTTCACTCAAAGACATTACAGCTACAGCTCAGAACCGTGGAATGATTATTCCTCCACTTGATGAAGAAGCTGCTTCAAAAGTTGAAATTTTGCGCGGACCAAACATCAAACCTTGTCCACCATGCCGCGAATACAAGTCAGAAATGGCACTTCCAGTTCGTCTTAAGGCAAAGGACAATGTTTCAACAGATGACATCATGCCAGCTGGAGCAAAGGTTCTTCCATTACGCTCAAATATTCCTGAAATTTCAAAATTTACCCTTACTCGTTTGGATGAAACATTCTACACTCGTTCAGAAGAAGCAAAATTTGCTGACTGCTGTGTAGTTGGTGGTGAAAACTATGGTCAGGGGTCAAGCCGTGAACACGCGGCTCTGGGACCTATGTATCTTGGTGTACGCGCTGTAATCACAAAATCATTTGCACGCATTCACAAGGCAAACCTCATCAACTACGGAATCATTCCAATGACATTCGTTGATCCTGCTGACTATGACAAGATCAATCAGGGTGACACACTTGAGCTTAAGGACATTGATTCTTCACTCAAAAACGGAACCCCATTCAAGCTTGTAATCAACGGAAAGACTGAAATTGAATGTGTAAACGACATTGCTAAGCGTTCAGCTGACATCATCATGGCAGGTGGTCTTGCAGCTTACACACGCAAGGGCGGAAACTAAACAAGTAGAGAATTGAGAGTGGAAAATTTTTTCCGTCCTCCCTTTCTAAACTTTAATTTGTTGAAGTTCAATTTTTTTTAGATTTAAGGCAGCTGAGATTTTTCTTGGCTGCTTTATTTTTTTTGTTTGTCAATAACAGATTTTTACCTTATAATTTAAGTATTGCATAAAAATTGGGAGAACAAAATGAATATTCATAACATGATGGAAGAAATCGTTGCACAGCATGTAAACATCACCTACGACCTTCTTAAAGGTGCAAACACCGCCTGGCTAAGCTGTGACTGTGAAAACTGCCGCCTTGATACAATCAGTTATGTTTTAAACAGAGTTCCACCAAAATATGTTGTTTCAGGACGTGGTGTAAACCATAATTCAAATGTACTCAAAGATGACATTCAGCTCCGTGCAGATATTGATGCAATCACAAATGAAGGTATCAGACTTATCAGCGAAACAAAACGACCTTTCCATGCTCTTCCAAGAAAGGATTGTGAAGCAAGTGAAGTGGAAATTCCAGCCTTCAACTTTCCTACATTCTCAGGATCAGTTCTTGACGGCAGCAACTTTGAACCAATTTCCGGAGCTTCTGTTTTACTCAAATGCGACGGCAAACCTGTGGAAATGGTGGACAAAACTTGGGTAAATCCAGCCGCAACCTACGGTTCTACCCGCGGACAGTATTCATTCTGGATTAAGTCAATTTCTACAGAAAAAGCTGAAGTAATAAAGAAGTTTAATTTTTCCATTGAAGTTTCAAAAGAAGGTTATGAACCTGTGATTCATCATTTTGAAGTTCCTATTCAGAGCGAAATGCATGTTCACAATGAATTGAACAGCGTATATTCTGTAAAAATCAAGGATATTGTTCTTTTTAAAAATGACATTGTTGATACAATGACAAGAGACGTGGTGCTTCCTGACGAAGAACTGTAATAATG
>JAGHUJ010000156.1 GCA_018064905.1 Candidatus Treponema equifaecale | reverse complement strand
GGGGATGTCCAAAAAGTTTTATTTATGTGGTCATTGAGCTTGTCGAAATGACAATTCACACTAAATGTGGTGGTTTCGACAGGCTCAACCACCGTAAACTTCACTTATTGGACATCCCGGACTTAGAACAAACCGAAACCGTTGCTTGGTTTTTTGTCGCCGGCTTTGATCCAGCTCAGCTTTTGTTTTGGAGTCAGCGGCTTTTTTAACGCATCCACTGCATCCATGTAATCACACAGCCACACGGCAAGGGAATTGTCACGACCAGCCAAATCGTTGCTGTAATCACAATTCACCAGAAGCGGCGTAATGTTCTGGCTTGAAACCAGTTCAGCAGCCATGTTCTCTGCAAAGCTTCTGAATGCACCTCCTGCCGCTGCAATCAATGAGTAGGAAAGCTGTGCTCCGGAAATTTTCAGAGAATTGGAAACAACGCTTTCGCTGATTGTTGGATTCGACTTGTACAAGAACACAACCTTTGACTTTTTGCCTTCATTTCTTGCAAAACGAGAAATTATTTCCTGTGCCAGATACTGATAGCAGCCAATAAGTTCCTCCAGAATTCTTGCATTCTCATAAGCTGAACCAAATTTTTCTGCATAAAGGGCTTCATCAAAAACCAGAACGGCCTCATCAACCCCACCCTCATTCTCACAGTTCAAAACCAATGAGCGTGAAGAAAGCACCGAACCTCTGTTCCAGACCACAGGCCTGATTCCATTCGGAAGTTTCATTGGATTTGGATTGTCATCCTCGCTGTTCCGCGCAGAACAAGTTGCAATAACCTTTCTTCCCTGAAATGAAGCTCCTGAAGCCAAATCATTTCCATCAGGCAATTCTTTTCCAGCAAATAAAATCGTTTTTTCCATATTTCAAGTATACCACTATTTTGTGTCATTTTCCATTTTCTTTCTTTCTGCTATAATTTTTTGATATGAAAGTTTGGTTAAAATATTTGATCGGCACTGTTCTTGGTGTTCTGGCTGCATTCATCCTTCCAATGGATATTCCTTCAGTAAATTCCTTTGTTGCTTCTGCCTCTGAACTGGCAATCCGCTTTGGACGATATGCAATTCTGCCATTTCTGGTATTCGGCGTTTCCATGGCCTTCTTCAACCTGCGTGTTAACAAGAGAATTTCAAAAACTGCGCTTTGGACTGCAGGAACAATCGGTGCCGGAACCCTGATTCTGGTTCTGCTCGGACTTCTTTCAATTCTTATTTTCAAGCTTCCAAGAATTCCTATCACCGGTGAAAAAATGACAAAAATTCCGGTGCTGGACATAAAGAACCTCATAATGATGATTTTTCCATATTCTGGTTTTGATGTGCTTAAGGACGGAGCCTATCTGCTTCCTGCATTTATCTTTGCTGGCCTTGCTGGTGCTGCCGGAGCTTCAGATACAGCTGCTTCACGACCAGTAATTCAGGTTCTGGAAGCCGCCTCAAAAATCTGCTACAGCATCGTTACATTCTTTGTTGAATGGCTTTCTGTTGGAATGATTGCGATTGCGGCATACTGGATTTTTCAGGCAAAGACTGTCTTTGCAACTTCAACCTTTGTTCCTGTATTCATCATGCTTCTGGTTGATTTTGTTCTTCTCACCTGTCTTATCTATCCGCTTATCTTAAGATTTTTCTGCAAGGATCTGCGTCCATTCCATGTTCTCTATGCCAGCATCTGTCCAATTCTGTGCGCATTCTTTTCTGGTGATTCAAACGTCTCAATGTTCACAGCCCTTCGCCACGGAAAGGAAAGCCTTGGTATTCAGGATGAAGTGAACAACTTTACCTTCCCGCTGTTTTCAGTCTTCAGCAGAGGCGGAACTTCCCTGGTAATTTCAATCTGCTTTGTAACAATTCTTCGTTCCTACACTGATCTTGGATTTGCATTTGTTGATGTGCTCTGGATTTTTGTCTCGACTTTCGCAATTTCATTTGTTTTGGGAGCATTGCCACAGGGCGGAACCTTTGTTGCTTTGATTGCAATCTGCTCAATGTACGGACGCGGCTTTGGTGAAGGCTACCTGCTTTTGAGACCTGCCGTTCCACTTATCTGCAGTTTTGCCGCGGCATTTGACGTTGTGAACTGGATTACAGGAAGCTACATAGTTGGTGTAAAAACCAAACTCATTGAACATCAGGACATCAGACACTACATTTAATATACAAAAAGGGCTGTTCCAAAACCGTGGAACAGCCCGATTTTTTTATAATTTTGTCTTTTCGTACACATCCAGTCTTGAATCCGGACGGATGTGATGCTCACGGAAATCCACCGCATTGCAAGGCCGGCCAAAGAAGTAGCCCTGGAATTTGTCCGGAAAGTATATAAGAAGCTTATCAACATCGTCGGCATGTTCAACTCCTTCCATGCAGACATTCATTCCAAGTTCATGGGCCATTTGTGTAATGTGCTTAATAATCTTTCGGTCACCGTCATCACCGCCGGTAGCCTTCTGAACAAAGGTGTAGTCCAGTTTGAGCGTATGGGCCTTAAGATACTGCAGGTACCGCAAATTTGAATAGCCTGTACCAAAGTCATCAATATCAACATTCAGACCAAGATTTGAAAGGGATTCAGTAAGCTGCTGAAGCTGCTCGCCATTGTCGATATAGCCGCTTTCTGTAAGTTCAATGGTCACGTTTTTTGGATCTACTTCAGAAACCAGAAGCGCAGTTTCAATATCCCTGATTACATCGCTTTTCTGAACCTGAATGTATGAAAGATTCACACTGATGGCAAAATCCTTCTGAACCTTGTTCCATTCCCTGCATTGAGCAAAAGCCGTTCGTAAAATCCATCGTCCAACAGAAACAATGAGACCTGTTCTTTCCAGAATCGGAATAAATTCATCAGGTGTAAGGCGTCCATATTCAGGACAGCTCCAGCGAATCAACGATTCTGCACCAATCACGTTCAGGACAGTGCAGTCAGAATCAAGGTAAATATTGTGTGCATCAACAAATGGCTGGAAATAAAGCTCAAAGCCCTTGAAATCATTCTTAATCGACTCACGAAGCTTTTCCTGAAGATCCACATCCCTGAGATGCGCTGAATAAGCAACGGAATTAAATGTGACCAGATTGTTTCTGCCTTTTTTCTTGGCCTGTGCCACAGTGTAGTTTGCTTTTTTCAACAAATCCTCCAGCTGAGAATTGTCGTTCATAAATGCAATTGCACCACCAGAAACAGTGAACACCGCATCAGAACCAGGAGCCGCACCACGACCTGATTCAGAAATTTCTCGCTTAAGATCCTGATAGAGTTTCTGTGCATTCTGTGCATTTTTTCCCGTAAGGTTCATGCAGATAAATTCATCTTCTGAAAGTTTATAAGCCTTTGCCTGACCAAAACAAACCTTTCTGCAGCAGTCACCGATTTTTGAAAGAATCACATCACCGGTCATTGAACCGTAATGCTCGTTGATTGCCCCCAGATTGTCCACATCAATTTTCAGAATAAAGCCTGAAACACTCTGTTTTTTTGTCCAGGTTGTAGCAAAGTCATTTCTAAGCTGGTTTTCTGTAGGAAGCCCAGTTATAATGTCAGTTTTGTCCTCGTCCTTTGCAATGGAAACCTGGCCCAAAAGAATTTTTCTGTTGTCAATTTCTGTAGGAATAAGTTTGGCACGAAGAATCATCCAGATTGGTTTTCCGCTCTTATTGTGAAGGCGAAATTCCATGTTCAGTTCTGATTTTTTTAGTGCCTTTACCTGATCCAGTTCATTTACAAAAAAAGATCGGTCTTCAACTTGAACAATTCTTGTGATTTTTGCCGTGGCATTTTCAATTCTTTCGGAGTCAATGTTGAAGAATTTTTCAGCAGTATACGAAATAAAAATCGTGTCGGCCACCAGATCAAACACAAAAATAAAAGCATCTGAGCACTGGTTCAAAATATGTACGACACTTTCAAGCTGGCTGATATTCACACTGTCCAAGGCAAAACTCATTGGCACCTCTGAAAAATTGATAATTTATTATAGCAGACTTGTGCAGATCTTCCATTAAAATCGCAGACAAATCTCAGCATCTAATTTATTATTCGGGCAGGCAGAACAACTGGCTGAAAATTTCCAGTGCGTCTGGCTTCAATCAGAACCATCGTTGGAGCTTTGTCCATTGCGGGTTGAAGAAACTGCAGCGACTTTAACTTAAGCTTGTGCCGGCTCAAACTATTTAAAATATCGGCAATTCTTTCCGGACGGTGAATCATAAAAAATGAACCTTTGTCCTTAAGCAAAAAAGCGGCGGCCTTAACCACATCATCCAGATTGCATAGAATCTCGTGGCGGGCAATCAGTTTTGCACTTTCTGGATTTTCCCGCCCCGTGCCAGAAATTTTATACGGCGGATTTGAAGTTACAATATCGCAGGAGTTTTTCTCAAAAATTTCCTGAACCTTTTTTATGTCCCCTTGAATTATAGAAATTTTTTCCGTAAGCCCGTTCAGTTCCACGCTTTTCTGAGCCAGTTCCCAGCTTTCCTTCTGAATTTCCAGGCCTTCAAAGCGGCAGGTGTTCTCTGAAAAATTTTTCTGGGCTTCATCACACATCAAAAGTGACACAATTCCGTTTCCAGCTCCCAAATCCACTGCCCGGGAATTTTTTGAAATTGCAGAAGAAGCGAATTCTGCCAGCAAAACCGCATCCTTACCAAAGCAGAATCGGTTTTCGTCCTGAAGAATTTTATAGCCCGTGTTTTTTAGAATGTCAGTTCGAAGCGAAGAATTTGTTTCCATTGCATTATTTTAACCGGTAACTTCCAAAAATTGCAATTTTTCGAGACACCCTTTAGAATTATTGTAACTATAAACAGAAACTTTTGGAGAAAACTATGTCACCGGCTGCTTCCTTGATCTTACTTGAATATGATGAATACAAAAACTGCTTTTCGGAACTTGGCAAAGTGGTCTACGATTTTATTTTTCAGAAAATGAAGGAACTGGACATACATTTTCTTTCACTGGACCAGCGCATAAAATCTGAGGAAAGTCTTAAACGAAAACTGGCCCTGAAGGACGGGAAGTACAACACACTCTACGACATTACGGATATTCTTGGGGTGCGAATAATCACCATGTATTCAGATGAAGTGGACAAGGTGGCACAGCTGCTTCAGGAAATTTTTGAAATCGACTGGAAAAACTCGGTGGACAAGCGAAAAACACTGGGAGTGCGGGAATTCGGTTATGTTTCGCTTCACTACATCTGCGCCCTCAAAAAAGACAACCCTGCCTATACACAGTTTGAAGGAATCCGTTTTGAAATTCAGATCAGAACTCAGATGCAGCACATCTGGTCGGAAATCAACCACGACATCGGCTACAAAAGTGACTTCACTCTTCCAACCTCCTGCATGAGAAGCTTTTCCAGACTTGCAAGCCTTATGGAAATTGCCGACGACATGGCCTGCAATCTACGGAACGACATTTCAGAATACCTTGCCAGTGTAAATGAAAAAATCGCAAAAGATGAAGCGGACGACATTGAAATCAACCGGGTCTCAATTTTGGAATACGCCAAAAACAACGGCACAATTCAGAATTTTCTGGATGAATTTGAAAAAATCTGCAAAATCAACAGAATCGCATTTGACCCGGACAGCCTGATCAAAAATCTGGACTGGTTCGGCTTTAAGACACTGGGCGACGTAAAGAATCTCTTTATAAAAAATCAGGAGCTGGCGCTGAAGTACGCGGAACACGTTTTTAAGACAATGGAAACAGAAATAGTAACCTCCAGCGTAGCCCTGAGATTCATCTTCAATGCGGAGCTTATGCGAAAAAATTTTACGCTGGAACAGATTCTTTCTTTCTATTCAATCGCCATAAGGGACAAATCCCGCGCCAGAATCAGAGCAGAAGATTTGCTGGAATTTAAGAAGAATCAAAAATAAAAAAAATCGGCCTGATTCTTAAACCAGACCGATTCGTATAATCAAACTTTACTCAGCTTCCTTTTCAGTACAAACGATATGCAGATCTTTAAGCTGCTGCTCGTCTACGAAACTTGGACATTCATCCATTGGCGAAGCCGCCATATTATTTTTAGGGAATGCAATTACTTCGTGGATTGATTCCTCGTGTCTCATCAACATGATAAGGCGGTCCAATCCTGGAGCGATTCCTCCGTGTGGTGGTGCACCGAATTTGAATGCCTGAACAAGGAATCCAAATGCTTTCTGAGCGCGTTCTTCTGAGTAACCAACGATTTTAAAGATTCTCTGCTGAAGAGCAGGATCGTTGATACGCATAGAACCAGAAGCAAGTTCATAACCGTTCAAAACCAAGTCATAAAGGTCACCCTTTACGCTGCCTGGATCTGATTCCAAAGTGTCCCAGTATTTTTTCTGTGGAAGAGTGAACATGTGGTGTTCAGTTTCCCAGTGGTTTTCGTCTTCATTCCAAGCAAAGTATGGGAAGTCAATGATCCATGCAAAGTGGAATTCGTCGTTTGGGTTATAAAGGTTAAGGTCTTTTCCAAGCTGCTTACGAACTGCACCAAGAGCAACACAGGCAACCTGCCATTTTTCGTCAGAAACAAAGAGCAAAAGGTCGTTCTTTTCTGCACCAAGCTTTGCACAGATTTCAGCCTCTTTTCCAGCAAAGAATTTAGAAATTCCGCCTTCAAATGTCAATGAATCAGTGGTTGAGCCTGAGTCTGCGGTGTTTGAGCCGGAGTCTGCGGTGGTTGAGCCTGTCGAAACCACCTTCATCCAAGCCAAACCCTTAGCGTGGTTGATTTTTGCAACAGCTTCCAAAGCTTCAACACCCTTGCGTGAATACTTGTCTGCAACATTTTTTACAACGAGACACTTCAAGCCGCTTCTCTTGTGGCGTTCAATGTTTTTGTCAGCATTTGCTGCCCCTGCTTTAAATGCATTGAAGTCAGAAAGGTCTGCCATGAAAGCAGCATCCTGCATCTTAAGGTCAAAACGCAAATCAGGCTTGTCAGAACCGTAAAGATCAAAAGCATCGTCCCAAGTGATTCTGTCAAAATGAACAGGCAAATCGTAGTTCATTGTTTTCTTGAAAATGTGTCCCATCAAGCCTTCAGTTGTTTCAAGAACTTCTTCACGGTTTGTGAATGAAAGCTCCATATCAATCTGAGTAAATTCCGGCTGACGGGCACCACGGGCATCTTCATCACGGTAACAGCGGGCAATCTGGAAATACTTGTCGAATCCAGAAACCATCAGAAGCTGCTTGTAAAGCTGTGGAGACTGTGGTAAAGAATAGAATTTTCCAGGATGAACACGGGAAGGAACCAGGTAGTCACGGGCACCTTCTGGAGTAGATTTGATGAAAGTTGGAGTTTCAATTTCCAAAAAGCCTTTTGAAGTCAAATATTCGCGGGTAGCAAAAGTTACATTTGAACGAAGGATGATGTTCTTCTGCATTGGGTCGCGGCGAAGATCAAGGTAACGGTATTTGAGACGCAAATCTTCGTTAGCAACAACAAGTGTTCCGTCCTTCTGACGAACTTCTTCAATAGAGAAAGGCAATTCCTGAGAAGTTGTAAAGATTTCAATGTCTTCAGCTTCAACTTCAATTTCACCAGTTGCCATGTCTTTGTTAATATCTTTATCAGCACGGGCAGCAACAACACCCTTTACGGCGATACAATATTCAGGCTTGAGACTGGCTGCAATTTTCTTAACTTCATCAGAAGCATTGTCACCAACCATTACCTGTGTGATTCCATATCGGTCACGGAGCATAATAAATGTGAGTCCGCCCAAATCACGGCTGCGGCTTACCCAACCGTTCAACACAACAGTTTTTCCAACAAAAGACTTGTTCAATTCACCACAAGTCACGGTGCGTTTTGAATTTTCCATAATCAATTATTTTAGTGATATTGAAGATTTTGTACAATTGAATAAATTTCCGTCTGTTTTAATGTTCAATCTGAGTAAGGGCGCCACCCCTAAAGGGGTCGGAGTATTCCAGGCTCGCCTCCTCCGGCTCGGTGCCCATGGCACTGGCAAAAGCCACCTTCCATGTTCCTGGCGCATGTGCACAAATTTTATAACTTTTCTCAGGTCAGAATTTATACATTTCACTTACAACTTATAACTTTCTATATATAAAATAAACCAAAAGCACTTTTTTCTTTTGTCGCCTTAAATTTCTGATGCTATAATTTTAACATAGAAATTTTTCTCAAATCAAAAACGAGGTAAAAAAATGAAAAAGATTCTTTCAGCCGCTTTGGTGGCAATCCTTTCTTTCTCTGCATTTTCTCAGAGCAAAGAATATGTAACACAGCAGATCAATGCGCCGGATCGTGCAATGCCAACATTCTATGAAGCATTGAAATCACGCATGAACTATTCCCTTGGTTGGAAAGACGGTGCAAATCCAAAAAAATGGAAGACAGCAGGTCTTGCAAAGGCAAAGGAACTCATCATTCAGGATGAAGACAAAACTCCTTTTGACATGATTGTAATTGCAGAAGAAAAACGCGAAGGCTACACAGCTCAGAAGGTTGTCTTCAACATCAGCCAGGACACAAGAACTTTGGCTTATGTGCTTGTTCCAGATGGAAACGGAAAATTCCCTGCAGCACTTATGCTCCATGACCACGGTTCAAAATTCACAATCGGTAAGGAAAAAATGGTAAAGCCATTTGGAGAAACAGAAGCTGATGAACAGAAGCTTAATCAGGCAGAAGCTTGGTCAAGCCGCTACTTTGATGAGACTTTCCCAGGTGATGAACTTGCAAAGCGCGGATACGTTGTACTCAGCTTTGATGCTTTGGGATGGGGTGACCGTTCAGTTAAAGGATTCAAGACAGACAGCCAGCAGTCACTTGCTTCAAACCTTTTCAACATGGGTACAAGTTTTGCCGGAATCATCGCACAGGAAGATATTCGTGCTGCAAAATTCCTTACAACACTTCCAAAAGTTGATAAAAAGCGCGTTGCATGTATTGGTTTCAGTATGGGTGGATTCCGTTCATGGCAGCTTGCAGCTTTGAGCGATGACATTACAGCAGGTGTTGCAGTTTGCTGGATGGGAACAATGATCAACCACATGAACATTGGTGACGGACAGCTCAAAGGTCAGTCAGCATACAGTATGCTTCATCCATTCATCGCAAAATACCTGGACTACCCTGATGTAGCAGGTCTTGCAGCACCAAAACCAATGATGTTCATTGGCGGTACAGCAGACGGCGTAAACCCAACAGCAGGTACAAAAGAAGCTTACGAAAAAATGCACAAAATTTGGACTGCTAACAAGGCAGATGAAAATCTTCAGACAGTTCTCGTAGAAGGCGGTGAACACACATTCCTTCCAACAGAACAGAAAACAGCCTATGACTGGCTGGACAAAGTGTTCAAGAAATAAACAATTCGTTTAAAATATCAAAGGGCTGTCCCAAAAGTAATGAGTGTAGCGCTCATTGAGCTTGTCGAAATGACTGCTACACTATATGTGGTGGTTTCGAGAGCCTCAACCACCGCAAATCAT
>JAGHUJ010000150.1 GCA_018064905.1 Candidatus Treponema equifaecale | reverse complement strand
ATTTGTGATTTTTCCGTTTTTTTATGAGCAGATTTTGTAAAAGTAGAAAAGTCGGCATGACAGAACCTATTTGGCAGCCTCTTCATTCAATTTCAGTCTATAGTTCCAATTTTTTTTGTTGTCAGATCAATTCTTTTTCATTATTTTCTATTATATATGAATTGGTCTGTACCCTGTTTTGATGATGTAAAAAAATTCTCGCTGCTTTTGAATGACCCAAGCCTTGAAGGAAGTGACTGTTCGCTGGCAAATCTTTTTCTGTACCAAAAGCAATATGACACCAGAATTTGTGCGGAAAATGGATTTTTGTTCAGATTCTATACAGGAAATGAAAGCAGGGGCGGATACGGATTTCCAATTCATCTGAAAAATTCAGTTTCAACACTTTTGGATGCGATTAAACTGATTCTGGAGGATGCTGAAAAAAATGGCCGTCCCGTAAAATTCTGCATGATCACGAAAAATCAGAAAAATCAGCTGGAAGAATGTGCTTTAAAAAATTTTCCAGATTTTCACTTTGAATGGAACACAAACCGCGATGACTGCGACTATATTTACGGCAGAAAAAATCTTGCAGAGCTGGCTGGAAAAACCTATCACAAAAAGAAGAATCATGTTTCAAAATTCTTGCGCACTTTTGAAGGAAACTGGGAATTCAGGCTTTTGAGCCTATGCAACGTTTCAGATGATATTGTAAGGGTTTCGGAAAAATGGCTTCAGGAAAGATTGAATGCAGGAATTGCAGATGACAGAAAAATTCTTGAGATGGAGCTTGAATCAATAAAAACCGCAGTTGAGCACAAATCTGATTTTGAAATTGAAGGCGGAGTTCTCTACACCAGCGGGAAACCTGTAGCAATGACGCTGGCTTCAAAAATTTCGGACACTGTTCTGGATGTAAATTACGAAAAATGTCTTGGTGAAGCCGCACAAAACGGTGGTTATGCAGCAATCAACTGGTGCTTTGCAAATGCGGCTGAAAAATTCGATTTTTTTAACCGTGAAGAAGACATGGGTGTTGAAGGATTGAGAAAAGCAAAGCTTAGTTACCATCCGCAGAAAATTCTGGATAAATATTTTGGGGAAATGCACCAGCGATGGTAAGGGCGGCGAAGCCGTTGGCTGTTGCGCAGCAACTGACAATGGAGCGAAAGCGGAACCCTGGACGTAGCGACCCGAACGGTAGTGAGTGGTGGTGCCCCTTTGAGTAAGATTATTTTTTTCTATATAATTATTCCATTATGGTTATCGCTTCAATTGATATGAAAGACGGACATGTTGTCCAGTTGAAAAATGGTAAGGATCTGGTTCTCCAGCGTGATGATGCGGATTCTTTGATTTCTGATTTTAACAAATACGGCGAAGTTGCAATCATTGACTTGGATCAGGCTCTTCGCAACACAGATGAAAAAGGCAATACAAAAAATACACCGCTTTTGAAGCATTTGCTTCGCCGTGGAAATGTTCGCGTTGGTGGTGGAATCCGTGATGTTAAGAAGGCTCGTGAACTGATTTCCCTTGGTGCTGAAAAAGTTATCATCGGTTCTGCTGCATGGAATCCAAACCCAAAGGCCGGTGAATCGGTTCTGAATGTTGAATTTTTGGAAGAACTGAACAAAGCCATCGGAAAACAGCGCGTAATTATTTCTGTTGATGCTATTCACGGAAAAATTGCTGTTCGAGGATGGACTGAAACAATTGACGTTCCATTGATTGAAGGCGCTAAGGAAGCTGAAAAATACTGTTCTGAACTTTTGTTCACTTGTGTTGAAAAAGAAGGTTGTATGCAGGGAACTGACATGGAAGCCTGCAAGGCTCTTCGTGAAGCTGTTAGTTGCCGTGTGGTTGCTGCAGGTGGCGTTAATACACTTGAACAGATTGTTGAGCTTGAAAAAATGGGCTGTGATGTTCAGCTTGGAATGGCTCTTTACACTGGAAAAGTTGGATTGAAGGACGCTTTCATCAACTGCCTTAATTTTGAAAAAGTTAATGGAATGATTCCAGTAATTGCTCAGTCTCCAAGCGGCGAAGTTTTGATGATGGGCTATTCAAACAAGGAAGCTTTTGAGAAATCATTTGAAACTGGAAAACTCACTTTCTTTAGCCGCACAAGAAATCAGCTTTGGACAAAAGGCGAAACAAGCGGACACTGTCTTGAACTGATTAAAATGCGTGCTGACTGCGACAGGGATACTGTTCTTGCAACTGTATTCCCACATGGCGGAGTTTGTCACACTGGTTCATACACTTGCTTTGGTTCTGAAGCCGACGCAAAATCAAACCTTGAACGCCTTTACAGCGTTATTGCAGAAAGATTCGCAAATCCAAAGCCTGGAAGCTACACTGCGACACTTGATGCAAAACGTGTTCGCGAAAAGGTTATGGAAGAAGCAGAGGAACTTACAGATGATGCAGAAACAAAAGAAGATGTTATCTGGGAAGCTGCGGACTTGCTCTACTTTGTAAGCGTATTAATGTACAAAGAGGGTGTGACCTGGCAGGACGTTTACGACGAATTGGATAAGCGACATAAGGAAAAGTAATTTTCCATCATTGAAATAAATCCATCCGCGGGGCTTGGGGGTGCGAACTCCCAGGAGAAAGGGGTATGGAAGCAGACAAATTTGGCTGCGACTAGGGGAGAGACTTCTCCCCTTTTCTATTTTAAATCTGAAATTCTTTTATTCCACTTCCATTTATCTTTTATGGAAAAAATGCTATTCTTAGGTAACTTTAGTGGTAGAACTAAAGTTTTATTGGAGTTAATGATGAACGTACCTGAGATTTTTGGAAGCATGGTTTTTAATGAGGAAGTTATGGAAGCTCGACTTCCTAAGGTTACATACAAGTCACTTAAAAAAACCATTCAGGAAGGCTCGCCACTTGAGCTGGAAGTTGCCAATGTTGTTGCAAATGCAATGAAAGACTGGGCTTTGGAAAAAGGTGCCACTCATTTTACACACTGGTTCCAGCCTTTGAACGGACTTACAGCCGAAAAGCATGACAGTTTCATTCAGCCTGCGGGAAACAGCCGCGTTATCATGGAATTTTCTGGAAAGGAACTGGTTAAGGGTGAAGTTGACGGCTCTTCATTTCCAAGCGGTGGTTTGCGTGCCACATTTGAAGCCCGCGGTTACACAGCATGGGATCCAACTTCCTACGCATTCATAAAGGACGGTTCTCTTTACATTCCAACAGCCTTCTGTTCATATACAGGGGAATCTCTGGACAAAAAAACACCTCTTCTCCGTTCAATGGAAGTCTTAAACGGTCAGGCAATGAGGATTCTCAGGCTTTTTGGAAACACAAGCGCAAAACGAGTTGTTACAACCGTTGGACCAGAGCAGGAATATTTCTTAATTGACAAAAAGCTTTGGGAACAGCGAAAGGATTTGATTTTTACTGGCCGTACTTTGTTCGGTTCAATGCCACCAAAAGGTCAGGAAATGGACGACCACTATTACGGTTCAATCAAGCCACGAATTGCTGACTTTATGGCGGATTTGGATGCAGAATTGTGGAAGCTTGGAATTTTGAGCAAGACAAAGCACAATGAAGTTGCCCCTGCACAGCACGAAATGGCTCCTATTTTTACGACAACAAACCTTTCAGCCGACCAGAACCAGCTTACAATGCAGATTATGAAACAGGTTGCATTGAAGCACGGACTTTACTGTCTCCTTGCAGAAAAACCATTTGCAGGAGTAAACGGTTCAGGAAAGCACAACAACTGGTCAATGAGTACGGACGACGGCTTTAACCTTCTTGAACCAGGTGAAACACCACGAGAAAATGCACAGTTCCTTCTGTTCCTGATGGCAGTAATTCAGGCAGTAGACAAGCACCAGGATTTGCTCAGGGATTCAGTTGCTTCTGCTGGAAATGACCACAGACTTGGAGCAAATGAAGCACCACCGGCAATTATTTCAATGTTCATTGGCGACGAGTTGCAGGCAGTTCTGGATTCAATTGAAAACGGCACGCCATATTCACCAGTTTCAAAGGAAAAAATGCAGATTGGTGTTTCAGTTCTTCCAGGAATTCCAAAAGATACCACAGACAGAAACCGAACTTCTCCATTTGCATTCACTGGAAACAAATTTGAGTTCCGTTCACTGGGTTCAAGCCTTTCAATTTCCGGACCAAATGTTGTTTTGAATACAATCGTTGCAGAAACTCTGGATGAATTTGCTTCAAAGCTGGAAGGTTCAAAGGATTTGAATGCTGATTTACAGTCACTCATCAAGGAAACCATCAAAAATCACAAAAAAATCATCTTCAACGGAAACGGTTATGATGATGAATGGGTTAAGGAAGCTGAAAAACGCGGTTTGATGAATTTGAGGACTCTTCCAGATGCAATGGAACACTATCTAGATTCAAAAAATGTGGAAATGTTCACAAAATATGGCGTTTACACAGAAACAGAAATGAAGAGTCACCACGAAATCAAGCTGGAAAAATATTCCAAGACTCTGAACATTGAAGTAAACACAATGCTGGACATGATTTATCAGGACATTTTGCCGGCAGCATACGCTTATATGAACACAGTTGCAGAAAGTGCCGCAAAGGTTCAGGCAATTGTAGCTGGCGCAAAGTGCAGTGCTCAGGTAAACGTGCTGAAAAAAGTGAGTGAATTTGCAGATTTGCTTGATAAAGAGGCAGAAAAGCTGGAAAAACTTCACGAAGCAGCAGAAAAAATTGAAAATGTTGCAGAACAGGCCCGCCATTACGTGGACAAGGTAATTCCACAGATGGAAAATGCCCGAAAAATTGCAGATTCAATTGAGCCGCTGCTGGGAGAAAAGTTCAAGCCATATCCAAGCTACGCCGATTTGCTTTTTAGAGTGTAACTGATAGAATAGAGCCGTCAAATGCGACGGCTTTTTTGTTTTTACAAGGAATGTTTGAGGTCTTCAAAACTTCACCTTGTTTCTTTTTTAATTTTTATTTTCTCAGGATTTTGTTCGGCACAGATTTTTGATGGGGATGGAGATTTTCATCTGGCTGTGGAACCTATTTTTGGGTGGACGAGTGGGCAGCTGAACGAAGAAATTTATCACAGCACAAATAAGAATAAAAAAATCAGCCTCTTGGAATGGGAACGAAATTTGTGGCTTTACGGGGTAAAAGTTGAAACCCAATACAAAAATTTTCATCTGGATTTAGGTTTTGACACTTCAATCAGAAAAAAATGCGGTGAAATGCGTGATTCAGACTGGCTCAATACTGCAAATTACGATATGAAAACCACCTATTCGGTGGGTGATGTTGAAGCCGTGGAAAATTACGACTGCAAGGCTTCTTTCAGTTTTGATGCAGTAAAGACAAAAGATTTTTACATTTCACCAGAAGTTTCCGTTCAATATCAATACGATTCTTTTTCAAGGGGAAGAGATGCGGAAGGCTGGTACGGACAATCTGACACCTCTTCTGACAAAAAGGACCACTGGTGGTACGAAGAAGAAGCAAAGCATTATCCAAGTGCATACTACTGGAGTGAAGAAAAACAGAAATATGTCCATCAGGTTCTAGGCGGTGTAGACTATTTCAGACATTCTGTTTTTACCTGGGCAGGACTTAAGGCAGGATTTTTTATTGAAAAATTACAAATCGACCTTGAAATGATGGTTTCGCCCTTCTGCTATTTGTCGTCAAAAGACACCCACGAGCAGGGAAACATTTTCAGGTTTATTCAACAGGATTATTTTTCAGCAGGAAAACTGGCCCTTGGGTTGTCTTACCCGCTGAACAAATTTCTGGAACTAAACCTGAATTCTGAAGCTTTGGCCACAAAAAACCTTAAAAGCAATTTATATGACGAAGGCTGGCATTTAAACAAAACCCAGCCAGGCGGTTCAACTACCTTTGCAATTACAACAAGGTTGGGTTGCAGGGTGAAGATATTTTAAGAAAATTATCAATCTTCCTGAATAATCCATTCAGAAAGCTGCTTCTTTTCGCTGGAATAATTTACTCCGACTTTTACGATTTTTCTTCCGTCATTTTTGTAGGAAATAGGATAATCTTTTGAATTTATCTGATCGATTGCTTCCTGAGCGGTTCCATCCATCTTGAATTCAAAAATGTAGATGATTTCCTTTTCCCAAACAACGGCATCACTTCTGCCTTCGCCATTCTGAACTTCACAGATAACGAATTCGCCCATAAGCTTGAAGATAAGCCATACAAAAGCCTGACAATTCAATTCATATTGTTTCTGATTTGCCTGTTTTGGTGCAGAAGCGAATATATTGTTGATACGCTTCATGAAATCATCGACTTTGCCTTTCTGGATTTCACGGATAAAATTCATCACTTCGATTTTGTTCGTTTTTTCTGTGTAACCAGCGTACAAGGGAATGAGATTGTCATAAAGTCCGTAGCGAACTTCATCATTTGGAAGGCCCAGAATAAAGCTTCTGAAAGTTTTGTCGTATTCCTTGATTGTGATGTAACCAGTCTGATATAACATTGGGAGCGGATCGGTTGCAGTCAATCTGTAGTTTTCAAGGGTTCGAGAGCCGACTTCAATATCATTTTCAAGAGTTTTAAAATCAAAATCGCTGTTTCTCATCATCAAAGTTAAGAATGTTGGTGTGCCCGTGGAGAACCAGTAACTTCCAAATGAATTGTTGAAAAAGGCGTTCATTAAGCTGAAGGGATTATAAATGTCTGTTTTTACATCTTCAGAAAAATGATAGCCGTCATAATTTTTTTTGAGAATTTGCAGACATTCTTCTTTTGAAATCTCATTTTTTTCAGCCATATTCTCGATTTCTGGAACAAAATCTGATTCCAATTCTTCCTGGCTGATACCACAAATTGCAGAAAATTCCGAACTCATGGAAATGTCATTCAAATTATTCAAATCTGAGAAAATACTGACTTTGTCAAAACGAGTTACACCAGTGATGAAAACGAACCGAATGTGAGCATCTTCGCCTTTTAGAACGCCATAAAAGGATTTGAGTTTTTTTCTGAAAGCATCAACGAGTTTTTCATCATCAATTGCATTTAAGAGAGGCTTGTCATATTCATCAACTAAAACAACTGCCTGAAGTCCTGTATTTTCATGGGCAATTTTTAATAAATCGCTAAATCTATCAGCAAAAGTTTTAGAGCCCCTGTTTCCATAAATTTCTTCGTAATCTATAAGTTTTCTGTCTAATGAATTGCAAAACTTTTCTTCGTCTGTAAAATCTCCAACATTAAAATCAAAATAAAATACTGGATATTTTTTCCATTCTGTTTCTGCCTTTGAAATTGCAAGTCCTTCAAATAAATCTTTGCGGCCTTCAAAATAACTTTTAAGCGTTGAAAGAAAAAGTGACTTTCCAAAACGGCGAGGACGGCTCAAGAAATAAGGACACTTGTATTTTGCAAGTTCCCACACAAAGCGAGTTTTATCAATATAAACGCAATTATTTTCGCGAATTTTTTCAAATGTCTGAATGCCGATTGGCAGATTTCGTTTTTCGTTCATAAAGAAATTATACCATAAAAACAAAAAAAGCCGAACCCAAGATTTCTCGCATTTTTTGGGGCACCACCAATTGTGTCAAAGCCACAATCGGTCGGCTGTTCCACCCTTCCGCTGCCGCTACATTCTTCCGTTCCTTGCGGTCACTACAGAACTAAAGGGGTTCCATAGCCTGGTGCAGTTCAAGTTTAAAATATTAAGAATTTTACACCAAAACTACATGTTAATTCTTTTGAATTTGAACCACTTTTTTGTTTTTTATTAAAAGTTCCATTTTCATACAAGTCACCTTTTATTGTATTTCCTGTTAAATATTCAGTTTTGAAAGATAATGCAAGATATTCCGTGAGCAAATATGAAGCATCGATGGAAAATTTATATTTGGAAAAATTATCTGTTTGGTTTTGTTTTAAAATCGATCCACCTATGTGAGTGTCTTGTACTTGGTTGTATTCAAGAGGAGAAAAAAAGGCAGAAAAGCTTGTTGAAAATTTTTTTAAAATAAATGCAAAATCGAATCCAAACCAAGAAACAAAACTGTTCCTGAAATATTTTATTCCAAGTAGTTTATAGCGGACATACCGTTGCTTTTCTTCATCCCAGCGTTCTTCAGACGGAAAATGCATTGCTTCTGAATCGTACCAGTTATGATGGTTTCCATCTGACGAATAACCTTCCTGACCATACCATCCTTCGGCTTCCATTCGTACAAAAGAATCATAATTGTACTGGAACTGCATTGCTGGAGAAATTGTAAAATGGTTTGAAAGTTTAAAATCAAATTTTGTTTTTGCAGAAATGTCAAAGTTGTTTCGATTTTTGTTGTCGCCAACGGAATAGGTTGTTTTCATTGAAAAATTATCGTTGTTGAACCAGTCGGAATCCTTCATAAGCCCACATTTCAAATTTGGAATTGAAGAAGAAAAATTTAAATCCAAATGAAAATTTTTATATTGAGATTGAATTCCTGTTCCGTATAAAAAGATATTTCTATCCCATTCCAAAAGACTACGCTTGTACTTATCGCTATCTGTATAAATTATTTCGTCTATTGTTCCTCTTGAATAAGATAAAAATGGTTCAATGGAAAGATGAAAATCATTTGATTCGAAGATTTGTGAGAAAAGCGGAAAAGTCAGAAAAAATAGAAATATAAATGAAAACTTTTTCATAAAGAAAAAAGCCTTCGAAAATAATCCGAAGGCTTTTGCAAGATGAAGATTTAACTAGTAAAATTAGTCTTCAAATACAACTGCTGCGCCGTTTGTGTCAGTAAACTTGTATGTTGCATCCAACTTTTCACCAGCATAAATGTTTGCATAGCGAGCAAGTTTAAGCTGTGTTTTTGCAGAAAGACCTGTAGCTAATGCAGTTACAGTTGTTGTTTCTTTTGCAGTAGCACCTGTTTTGATTTTTCCATTTTCAAGGGCATCTTTATCATAGAAACTTACAGCGTAAGATCCATCATCATTTGCTTTTACAGCAACTACTACAGTTACAGTACCGTCTGTATCTTTTGTGATACCCTTAAGATTTGTATAAACATTTCCTGTTTTGTTTGGTGTAAAATCTACTTCTGCAACGTCTGCACCGCTTACATCTACAAAGTTACCACTTGTCTGGTAGTTGTTTTCTTTTACAACGGCTTTTGGTTCGTAGCAAACATAAGCCTGTGCTGTTGTACCATTCCAACGAACACCAGCGACACCAAAGTTGTAAGCTGTTACTTCTTTATCATTAGCATCTTTTACTTTTTCTTCATTGAGAGCAAATACATAACCAGCAACACCGTTGCCATTTGTAGATGTTGTTGTATTTGGTGTCAATGTAATTGTACAAACAGAATCATAGTGCTTTGTCAAAGTTTTTTTGAATGCACGGTAGTAGTATTTTGTATTCTTCTCAACTCCTGCTTTAAGAGTTGTACCATCTTTTTCAAATGCTTTTGTTGGATCAACATGATCGATTTTAATAGCTTCTGTTGCTGTTGCTGGTGTAACTTTTACATAAGAATTGTCAAAAGATACTGTATCTCCTGAGAATGCATCTTCTTCATCATCAGCAGCACAAGAAACAGCGCCAAACACCAAAGAAAGTGCCAAAGCACTACCAAAAAGAACCTTTGAAAGTTTCATTATTAAACTCCTTTTTGCCCCTGTCGGGACAATAAAAATATTATAGTGTTAATTTTAACACATTTTAGAAAAATGTCATCTTTTTTGTGACATTTGCCGATAATTTTAATTTAATGCTCTTTTTAAGTAAACTATTTTTAAGAATAAATTCAGAGAAATTTAGTCCAGTGTGTTTAGTGCTTTATTTCTTCTGCAAGCTGCTGGATGCGTTCAAGGGGAAGTGAGACACCTTGTGAAATCTGCTCTAATGAAAGAATTCCCATTTTGATTAAGTTTCTTGCATTTTCAACAGCACCAATTTCAATTCCGCGCTCCATTCCAATCTGCATTGCCTTGTTTCTTTCGTGGATTATCTCCATTTCCCATGTCATGTAGCCCTGCCTCCATTGCGTGTCGCGGCGGTGTATCTCTACGAGTCCGTCCA
>JAGHUJ010000054.1 GCA_018064905.1 Candidatus Treponema equifaecale | reverse complement strand
GTTACAAACGTAATGAAGCAGAAAAAAATAACACAGGAAAAGCTCTGTAATGATACTGGAATAAGCGTAAATACTCTGCGTGGATCCATTTCAAAGGAAGTTTTGCCAAGAGTCGACCTTGCAAAGCAAATTGCAGACTATCTTGAAGTATCCCTGGATTTTCTCATAACTGGCGTTGAATCGGATGTCTACAGAAACAAGTATGAAGAATTGAAGGCGGCAATAAGGAACGATCTGGAAAAGCTGTAGGGGAGAGGATGCACCACATTTGCATAAAAGAATCTTCTTGAGAAAAACATTGATACGGCATATAATTTACCTAAATATCCGTAAAAAATAAAAAATTACGGATAAAACAAAACCATGATTTATACTTTCAAAGAATGCAAAGAAAAATACGGAACTCTCTACATGATCAATAAGGCTGTCAAAAATGAAGAGCTTTATAAGATTGAAAAAGGTTTTTATTCAGACAAGCCTCATGAACCTGAAATTTCTTTGATTTCACTTAAATATCCTGATGCAGTGTTCACCATGAACAGTGCCTTCTACTATCACAATCTGACCGACACCATCCCTGATAAGTATTTCCTCGTAACTGATAAAGATGCAGCAACAATTTCTGATAAAAGGGTAGTGCAGAAATACGAAAACAGTAATGCTCTGAATTTAGGTGTCATCCAGATGGAACAGGATGGGGGCCTCATAAAAATCTACAACAAGGAACGAATGCTGCTTGAACTCATACGAAACAAGAACAATATGCCGTTTGATTATTACAAGGAAATCATAAACAACTATAGAAGAATAGTTTATGACTTGAACATCCAGGACATTCAGGATTATGCAGACGAACTTCCGAAAAATAGAATGATAATGGAAACTCTCAGATTAGAGGTATTTTAATGATGAATCTTGAAGAATTGGTAGATAAGGAAATAGAAAACGGCTATGGCGATGTGAATGCCAGGGCAAAAGTCTGTCAGGATATTGTGCTGAAAGCAATTTCCAATTTAATCACACGATCACAAGCAAGTTGGATCTCGGTGTTCACAACCGCCTTACAATAGACCAGGAAGAATACTGTTTTGACATTGCCTTTGATGATGAAGGTGCCAGCCTCTTAATCAATTCAAATGAACAGATGTTTACAGAAAAGCTTCGTTCACTTTTGTGGTTTGGTCCTGTTTCCACACGTTACAAAGATATTTTTGATATGTACTTCCTTTGCCAAAAGCTGAACAAAGAAAAGCTGCAGGTTTGTTTTGATTCTTACATCTACAAGGATGAAGAGATGAGAGAAAATGACATTCAAGGAATCCTGAAGAGAATTAAAAGGTCCTTTAATGACCGTTTCTACAGAAGGAACCTCGCTGAAACAGACAAAAAGTGGGTAGACGATCCTGTAGATAAGGTCCTGAACACAATTGTTTCCTTTTTGGAGGAACTGAATTAAAATTCGTCATCAGCTAGGTGGCGATTTTTTTGTGTGATATGCTCCAGAAAATCATGATGTTAATTTATTGTGAACAATTTTCGCGACAGTGTAGTCCCCAACGATTCCTGCGTAGGTAGCCAGGGGGAGATTGCTAAAGAACATGATTTTTTTGTTGGTGTTACTCGGTAGACAGAAGATGCATTATAACTAGTAATATGTATACTGTATAGCGGGTACATTCTATCTACCTGGTCTGAACCCCATTTACGTTACTATTTTTGAATGGTGAACCCCAAATGAGGTTACGGTCAAAAAAGTACTGAACCCAAAATCGGGTGACGCTTTTGCAA
>JAGHUJ010000122.1 GCA_018064905.1 Candidatus Treponema equifaecale | reverse complement strand
AAGATAATCACTCATACTATATATTTTAACTCTTAGTTATAAAAATGCAAGAAAAAAAGAAAATTTATTTAAGGTTGTCTTATGAATTTAAGGCATCCCCCAAAAATTTCAATTTTCAGGGACTCAGTTTAGCATTTCTGCCAGAATACACACGCCTTCAACCATTGCCTTGTGTTCTTCAGGAGCAATTCGGGCATAAAGGGAATCCGGAGTATCTCCAGGCATTACAGGAACTTTTTTCTGAACCAGAATTTTTCCAGTGTCACAGCCAGCATCTACAAGGTGAACTGTACAGCCAGATTCTTTTTCTCCAGCGGCAAGAACAGCCTCATGAACATTGTGTCCCCACATTCCTACTCCACCAAATTTCGGCAGAAGTGCGGGATGAAGATTAACGATTTTGTTTGAATATTCAGTGATGATTTTTCCACTCAAAACCGTAAGCCAGCCGGCAAGAACGATTGCACCACAGCCAGCAGCCTTTGCAGCCTCCAGCGCAGCATCTGAAACAGCAACGCGTTTTTCTTCCTTAGAAACTTCCTTTGCCTTTTCTGGACCAAGAACTGCAAAAGGTGAAACGATTTTTGTTTCGATTCCAGCATTTGTGGCTCGTTCAAGGGCATAAGCCTTTTTTGTATCTGCAATTACCAGCTGAATGTGGTACGGACAGTTTGAATTTTCTTTTTCATAATCAATTAAAGCCTGAAGGTTCGTTCCGCCTCCGCTTACTAATACTGCGATTTTCATGTTTTTAGTCTCCAAAATAATAAAGTCGATTATAGTACAAAACAGCTATTTTTGTCTTACCGAACTGATTGCACTTGTACCATCGGCAAAGTGTGCGACAACGGCGTAATACTTGCCGCGTGGAACGTCAGACACTGGAATTCTGTAAAGCATAAGTTCAGCGGTACCTGGAGTTGTAGGTCTAAGCACCTTTGGTTGCTTGATGTTTTCGTCCAATGTATGCATTTCCCACTGCATTGCATAAATTCCCGCTTTTTTCTCTGCTGTATATTTATTCAATGAGTAATCACTGTCAGTCTGTTCAGTCCAATCGTAGTCGCTTACCAAGGTTTGGATCAAGCAAGGCTGGTCAATGTTCAATACTATTTCATCGGTACCTGTCAAATCAGTCACGTCTGGATGCTTTGTAAAATAGAGGAATGCGGCAGAAAGACCTTCCTTCATTTCTTTATAGGTGCAAGATGTTGTATAATATTGATTATTTGCAAATTCACTACCCTTCATGTAGATATACCTAGGAGTTACCGTTTGTTCATACTGTGAACAGAATCTCGGATCATTATACCCTCTTTCATTCTTCATGAAGGCACCATACTCGTCTAGCGTAGGCCAATAAAGCAATCCATTTGAGAAACTCGTCATGGTATTACTCGTAGTATGAATATACACCTTGAAAAAGTCGTCAGAATCGCGATGTAGTGTATTATTCTTATAACTTGTTGGATTCACAGGCAATTCAGATTTGTATATCTGACAATTTCTCTGATTAGAAGTCGTAATATTAGACCTGCTTGGATACATAAGAGCATTGTCAAAAACCACATAGTTTGAGGCATTACCCTGAGCATCTTCCCTGATGTGCTCAAGGGCAATTGTAGACAGTGTACTTCCAGTGCCGATTCTTGACGCATCAATTTCTACATTGTGACCTTCGTCCTTAAAAGCCGATTTCAACAGATAGAAGGCGCTTGCACAGACATTGTTTCCAAAATCATCCGTAATGTCAAAACACATGAGGTAATCAAGATTTGGAAGTTCCTTGATCGGAACCTTTATCTTTGTCTTGTCAGAATTACTGTAATAACTTACCGGAATCTTCTTGTGCGACTTTATGGTTGCAACATCAATTTTTCCATTTGCGCTGATATCAGCTCCATAGGCAGCATTGCTATAACCCAACGAATTGTACAGTCCAGAGTTACTATCAAAAGGAACACAATAGCAGATGATTTTTGATTCATCAATGTTCACTTTGCTGACTGGGGCGTTTACTATCATGAAATCACCATGGGTATCGATGGTAAAATATTCCGTGTTGATTTTAGGAGGCACATTGAAAGCTACACCTGTCGTATTTATTTTGAATTCCCTTGAATTTATCTTACCACCCTTCTCTCCAATAATTTTGCACAAATATGAATCATTCTCATAAAGCATGTTCGTACTGATTGGCGCAGTAAGTCTTTTTGCACCACGTTCAAAAACAAAACCTGTCTGATCATTCCGTTCAACTGCGTCAAGAACCACATAAAGTTTGTCGAAGTCATTGTCCTGCACTGTAAATGTCAGATTGTGAAATCCTGTGTTAGGGCCAGCCGATGCTATGGAAACAGAAGGCTCCTCAACCTCTATGGTAGCATCAACATCTGGCGTTATACCCTTTGCGGCTGTACTTTGCAATGAAAATTGACCACCGTATTTTTGAGCAAATCCCCAAAAATCCTGGTCATATTTTTCAAGTTTATAAGAAATGACAGCCCTAACAGAAAATTTAACTTCGTTTGATTCTGAATCCTGATATTTAAGGCTATCAAGAGTAAATGATGAACCATTGAAAGTCTCAGCTTCAAATCCACTCCTTGAACTATAACAAATTTCATATGAAACTGTTGATCCTTCAGGCAAATCCGTAACAGGATTAACAACAACCTTCAGTGAGCCGTCGTTGCCATAAACGCTTTCTACAATCTCCGGAGCCTTTGGTTTATATGAATATACAACATATTCACTGTCGGCCTCATCAAAAGCTATGGCCTTCAGGTAGTAGCTTTTGTTTCTATCCAGATCAGGAATGATATAACCGATGCAGCAATGCGTATAGGTTTTAGATCCAGATATTACATATTTCACCATTGCCTGACTGGAAGTCATGCGTCCAGATGTATGGCAAGTATCCGATTCCAAACCTTCCTTTGTCTCGCTCCAGCGAATTTCATATTCAAAATCATTGACATACGAATAAGCCCTTGAATTTGCATCATTTCCACACAGATAGCTGTCGGAAGCCTTCACGTCAAAGTAAACCGCATTTCCAAATTTGTACATATAATCTATATCAGAATAACAATTTCTATCGGCATAATATGCTTCATTATAGTTACTATAACTTCTGGAAGAACCAATGGCCTGAACGCCATTTTCACTTTGGGTGAAAACGCTTCTTGTAATTATCTGCGTATCCTTGTTTACATAATAAACAAAGTTTGTTGGGTTTCCGTGGAAGTCTTCAACTGCCACTTCAAGCTTTACGATTCCATCATCTTCGCAGTCAAAGTTGTATACGAATTCACCTTCCCAAACACCCTCTTCATTTGATACTTTTGAAAATTTACCAGCGCTGTATTTTTCTGTTGAGACTGAGTTTTCTATCAATTGATCGGAATTCCACTTTCTAATCAAAGTTTCCTTTACCTTAATTCTGTATGGCTGGGAATCTCCGTCGTATGCTTTTGCATAGATGTGAACCTTGTTTGTATGGTTTGCCTTATAATCATCTGCAGTCCATTCATCAGAATATGGTTTTTCGATAAATCCACCTGTACCGTCATCTTTAGCCTTCTGAATGTTTATTGAGTTTTTCGCCAAAATAATTTTTCTGACCTCAGGAGGCTGATTTTCACGTTTTGAATTGAGTCTATATTGCCAAGAAAAGCCTTCTCCATCCATATAAACGCCATCATAAGACATCACTGTTCCGTTAGAATTAATCTTTACAGCAACAGTGACGAGAGAACTTGATCCATTTTCAAGCAGAAGCTTTTCATACAGAGGTTTGATTGTTAAACTTTTTTTGTCGGACGAAAGTTCAGGTATGCCATAAGCTTTTCCAATGTTTTCACCCGTAACAGCGTTTTCAAGTACTATATTTTTAAAATATGTGTTTCCTTCTAATACGTATGCATAGCACAAACTATCTTCATCAAGTAATTTTTCACAATTTGCCGGAAGTTCAGAATCTGCGAATCTAAAAGAAGAAAGCGCCACAGGCATATTGAACTTTAAACTTATTTCACTGTCACAGTATGTACCACCGGATGTATATTTTGGCAGCTGAGAGGAATCCACAACAACAAGTTTTTTGTGACATTTTGGGTAAATTTCGACATTCTTTACAGTATCAAGAACTTCAACTGTAAGAATCATTGCCGATTGATCAACAGTTGTTCTCAGAATTTCTTGAGAAACTGTGCTACCGGATTCAAAACCAACAAACCATTCGTCAAAATCATATTCTGGATCAAGCTTCAATTTTACTGTAAAGGAATTCCCGATGTTATATGATTTATTTCCTGTTTTATCTATAGTTGAGTTTCCTGCATCTTCACATTTAAAAATAACATCAGCCTTTTCATTGGTTGAAGAATCTATTCTGTATGAATGTGTATAACCTCCGGCTAAATTTACTTTTACTCCATCAACAATTGCGGAAAAATCAGAAGGAACTGCAACAACGACCGTTTTAGTTCCACTTTCGTTATCAATCATCTTGTCCTTTCTAGCAGAGAAAGTTATCTGTGCTTTATCAGAAGACAACGAAGCAGTAAAACATTCGCTCTGATCCACACCGTCTACAGTTACGGAAACCCTTGAAAGATCCTCTGCTGAAATATCCATTTCCTGAGAAAAATCTATCGTGATTGCTGAATTTTTTGGAAAAATTCCAGAAGAAGAAGGGTTTACAGATTTTATATAAGGTCTAACATACGAAACTGGACGAATCATAACCTCTTCACATTCTGATAAAACCTCAATTGTTTTTCTATAAATATTTCTCGTGGAAAGAATTGCAGCATCAGACTCACTTGGATCAACAAGTCTCAAGATTTTACGTCCATTCAATGAAACAATTTCCGCAGGGGATTCTGTATAATCTGGGTCAGAAGATACTTGCACTTCACCATGTTCAGAAGTAATGCTCCATCCTGCAAACATACAATTGTCATTCATGGTAAAATTTACAACCTGAAATTCCTTGAGATTCTTTTCAATAACACCGGTTCTGTCCAACGAACCGTTCTTCACATCAGCAGGAAAATACAGAATGGCAGATTCTATCGTCTTGTAATTTATTGCGAATTGGCTTTTTTTGTCCGCCGCCATTGGAATCTTAACGCCGTCTACGGTAGTGTAGTACATTTTTTTTGGAATTGTCACATTCACAACTTTTGTGCCAGTTGTAAAATCAAGCAACTTATCTTTTTTTGCAGCAAAGAAAATTTGAGTATTTTGATCTCGCGCAACAGGAGCCTCGTAATAATCAAGGATGCTTACGCCATCAATTTCAACAGAAATATCATCAAGAAAATATTCCGGGTCGTCTGCACTTTCTGGAATTGTCATTGGATAATTAAAATTGATAATTATTGAGCTGTTTTTTGGTTTTGCATCGCCTGTTTCATCGGGAGTAACAGTTGCGATTGGACGCAATGCACAGACAGGCTTAATTACAACAGTTTCATCAACAGGCCCCCTTAAAATAGTAGCTGTTGTATTCATTTCCCTTATTTTTCCAAAACTTATGCTGTCAGAAGGAATTGCCTGCCAATACAAGAACTGATACCCTTCAGTTGGTTCAAAGCTTAAATTGAATGTATCATTCTGTTTGTATGATTTCTCATAAAGATTTACCGCAGGAACAAGCTTGCTGGTTTCAACAGAGTTAGATGAAATTTCGATCTTGCAATAATCCTGAGATGCATAAGCAATAGTTTTGTCGATTTCATTTTTTAATTCTGTTCCATCAAGAAAATTGTCACATCCTGTAAAAAAGAAAACTGAGCACAACAAAGCTGCAGAAAGTCTGAAAATACTTTTTTTCATAAAAACTCCAATTTTTGTATTCATTATAGTATAACGCAATTCGACAAAAATTCTAGTTTTGTAAAAATAAAGATATGTTATATGGAGATAAAAAAGGCACGCTCGTCAGAGTCGTGCCTTATAATTTCTGATTTATTGCAAATTACTTCAGAATAGTTGCTTCGTGTGAACCTTTGAGTTCTTCACCCAATGGTTTTGCAGATTTTTCTACATGGCCGATTTTGTAAGCCTTGAGATTTGGAATTCCCAATGACTTGTGAACGTCTGTTGCAAATTTTTCTGCATTGTCGTTGATGTGCTTGATGATTTCGTCAGCCTTGTCTGCACTTACTGCCATTACAAGACCGATTCCCATGTTGTAAGTTCCCCACATTCCTTCTGCATCTGCACCACGGCGAACAAGCTCATCAAAAATCGCAGGTTTTTCCCAGCTGTCCTTTTTAATTACTGACACAAGCTGAGTTCCCTTTGGATACATGCGTGGAACATTTTCGTAGAATCCGCCGCCAGTGATGTGAACCATGCCGTGAATTGCAGCCTTTCCAAATGTTTTGAGTGCATCCATTACAGGGCGAACATAAATACGGGTTGGTGTAAGGAGAACTTCGCCGATTTTTTTACCATTGAAATCTTCGTTGAAATCCTTTACAAGCTTACGAACCAATGAATATCCGTTTGAGTGTGGACCTGTTGAAGAAAGACCGATAAGCACGTCTCCTTCTGCAATGTCCTGTCCGGAAATAATGTCTTCTTTATCAATGAAACCTACGCCAAAACCAGCAAGGTCATATTTTCCGTCATCATAGAAGCCTGGCATTTCTGCAGTTTCACCACCAAGAAGGGCACATCCAGCATCAACACAACCGTCTGCAACACCCTTTACCAGTTCGCCTGCAACTTTTGCATCCAGTTTTCCACATGCAACATAATCAAGGAAGAATGAAGTCTGAACACCAGAACAGAGAATGTCATTTACGCTCATGGCAACACAGTCGATACCAACAGTGTCATATTTTCCAATCTGGAATGCGATGTCAAGTTTTGTACCAACACCGTCTGTTCCTGAAACTGCAACAGGGTGCTTGAATCCTGCTGGAATTTCAAACATTCCGTTGAAGCTTCCCAAGTCTGTCAAAAGTCCTGGAATGCGTGTTCTTTTTGCGTGAACCTTGTATTCGTTTACAGCGTTGTATCCTTCTTCTACATCAACACCTGAATCTTTGTAATCAATTGCCATTTTATTCTCCAAAAAGAAATGATTAAACATATTATAACTTATTTACAAAGAAAAAAAAAGCGGGTCCCAGCGACGGAAAAAAAGCCAAGGTTCCCCCTGCTTTCGTGGCTCAATCGCTTCGCTCTGGCCACTGCAGGTACCCCCTTAGCTTCTTTTTCCTGCGTCCCACTTTTTTAGCTTTATCCACAAAACGACAATTATTCTTTTTGTGGATTTTTACATAAATTTAGTTTCTGTTGATTTCACCAGGAACTGAGATTGGGTATTCGCCGGTAAAGCAGCCTTTGCAGAAGCCGTAATTTTCAGGATTTACGTTTTTGAGGGCCTCCATCATTCCTTCCGGGCTGAGGAAAGCCAGACTGTCTGCACCGATCATCTTGCAGATTTCTTCAGTTGTATGGCCTGCTGAAATAAGCTCGTGTCTTGTTGGAGTGTTGATTCCAAAGTAGCACGGAAATTTTACTGGTGCAGATGAAATTCTGAAGTGAACTTCTGTTGCTCCTGACCTTCTTAAAATCTGTACAA
>JAGHUJ010000071.1 GCA_018064905.1 Candidatus Treponema equifaecale | reverse complement strand
TTATGTGGTCATTGAGCTTGTCGAAATGACAATTCACACTAAATGTGGTGGTTTCGACAGGCTCAACCACCGTAAACTTTACTTATTGGACATCCCGAATTATACCATATTTTATGGATTATTTGTTAATGAAGTCCAAAGCAGAATCACCGGCAATCTTACCGAAGATACAGATGTCTGCAACAGCGTTACCACCGAGGCGGTTTCCACCGTGAACACCACCAGTAACTTCACCAGCAGCGAAGAGACCAGGGATTACTTCACCCTTAGTGTTCATAACTTCAGCCTTTGGATTGATCTTGAGACCACCCATTGTGTGGTGAATAGCTGGGATACATTCGATAGCGTAGAATGGGCCTTCAGAAATGTCACGGTCCATAGAAGCAGGGTTGCGCTGGAATTCAGCATCAGCCTTTGCAGCAACGTATCCGTTCCAAGTTGCCAAAGTAGCATCAAGAGCATCAGCTGGAACCTTGATTTTTGCAGCGAGTTCAGCAGCAGTTGGAGCTTCAGTTGTAAGACCAGCCTTTACATAGCCTTCAATAGCTTTGAGAGACTTGCGAACAGCTTCACCAAATACGATGTATGAAGTTTTTCCTGGCTGAGCAAGAATAGCAGCAGAAACAACGTCACGAGTAAGCATTTCGTTTACGAAGCGTTTTCCTTCTGTGTTGATGAGGATAGCACCGTTACCACGAACAGCTTCTGTAATCATTGCACCGTTACCTGGAACTACAGTTGGGTGAGTCTGGATTTCTTCCATCTGTGTGAGGGCAGCATCAAATTTTTCTACGAGAGCGAATGCATCACCTGTCGCACCCTTGTGGTTTGTTGTACCGAATCCAGCAAGTTCTGGCTTGTATTTAACAACCATTTCTGGGTTAGCACCAAAACCACCGGCAGCTACGATAACAGCCTTAGCATTGATTGTATATTCTTTTCCGTCAGCAGCAACTTTTACACCGCAAGCTTCACCGTTCTTTCCTTTGAGAATATCAACAACTTTGCTGTTGAGGCGAACATCTGCACCAACTTTCTGAGCAGCCTTGTAGAGAAGTGGAACAAGGTGAGCACCAATAGCTCCACCACCCTGTGGACGGTGAATACGCTTGTTTGTAGCACCACCGAACATACCAACGTCAGAAAGGTCAGCACCAATAAGGTCAGACTGAAGCCATTCTACGATAGCAGCTGAATTGTCTACCAATGTGTGAACCAATTCTGGATCGTTCTTCATGTGTCCACCCTTCATTGTATCGTTGAAGAATGTTTCTTTGTCATCAGTAATTCCAAGGCGTTCCTGTTCCTTTGTATAAGATGCGTTGAGACCACCTGTTGAGTAGTTAGAGTTTCCACCAACGATAGCCATTTTTTCAAGAACGATAACCTTAGCACCGTTTGAAGCAAGTTCTGTAGCAGCAGTAAGACCAGCACCACCAGCACCAACGATTACAACATCTGTGCTTTCTGATTTTCCACCACAAGAAACGAAACTTGTTGCCATTGCGAGAGCAGCAAGACCAAGAGAAGCCTTTACGGCAATTGATCTGATATTCATGAATAACCTCCTACAATTATTTCCGAATACGTTAACTAATTATAAAAAAGCCATTTTTCAGCAGCAGGGCCGAATGGCATTTTTTTTAAATTTATTCAGCGGCACTAGCCTGTTCAAGTGCCTGTCTGAGAGCATTTTTTGTTGCTTCAGAAGTGATTGTAGCACCACTGACAGCATCGATTTTATCTATTGAAGTACCTTTTAGGAACTGTGCAGAAATTGTATCAATTGCAGGAGCCGCAAAGAATGTTTCTTCCTGAGCCAGCACGTTTACAGCAGAAGGTTTTCCACCAGAAATCACAACTTCAAGCTCAATAGGAGCATTTTTTCCCTGAACTGAAACCTTGTAAGAACCGTCATTATAGCTTCCGTCTGCAGGTGCGGCTTTTTTAAGTGCCTTGGAAATGGCTTCTTTTGTGGCGTTGGAAGTGATTGTAGCACCAGAAACAGCATCAATTTTGTCTATTGGAGTGCCTTTAAGGAACTGTGCAGAAATTGTATCAATTGCAGGAGCTGCAAAGAATGTTTCTTCCTGAGCCAGTACATTTACAGCAGAAGGTTTTCCACCTTTAATTACAACTTCAAGTTCAATTGGAGCATTTTTTCCCTGTGCTGAAGCCTTGTATGTTCCATCTGTGAGGGCTGGAGATCCATTTAAAGAAGTGCAGATAATCAAACCAGCAGAAATTCCAAGAAAAGCAACAGTAGAAATCAATCCAAGTTTAGAAATTTTCATATATTTCCTCCAAGTATAGAACATTATTATTTTACCATTGAATTTTACATATAGCAAAGTTTTTTATTTTTGGAGAAAAAAACTACGGAAAATAAGGGCGTGCCCTTTACGCTTTAGCTCCAAGGTCAGGCTTTTCATGGTTCCGCGTCAAGCGCTCCATTCTTCCGTTGCACTCCAGAACCGCTCCGCGGCCATTACAATCCTTCACGCAAAAAAATTTCAAAAAAATCTTAAATTTTTTTAATTTTTTTCTAAAGTCAATTTTTCAGATTCCGAAACTATTTATGTAGGGCACAAAAATACAACCCGCATATTAAAGGACAACAGGTCCAAACCTTAAGACCTGTCGTTATTAACCTAAAATACTTACAAGGAGATATTGTATGGTTATCAATCACAACATGAGTGCAATGTTTGCACAGCGTTCAACAGGTCTTACAGAGTTGAACAACACAAAAAACATGGAAAAACTTTCATCTGGTATGAAAATCAACCGTGCTGGCGACGATGCTTCAGGACTCGCAGTTTCTGAAAAAATGCGCGCTCAGATCCGTGGTATGAACAAAGCTTCTGAAAACGCTCAGAACGCTATTTCTTTCATCCAGACAACTGAAGGTTACCTCCAGGAAACAACTGACATCGTTCAGAGAATCCGTGAATTGGCTGTTCAGTCATCAAACGGTATCTA
>JAGHUJ010000146.1 GCA_018064905.1 Candidatus Treponema equifaecale | reverse complement strand
ATGCAAGAATGAGCCGTTTCATCGTGGACTTCCAGTTTATTGCGTAGAGCAGACATTTAGGAATGACAAGGATAAAGACGGAAATCCTGCAGAGTATAAGGCCGACGTTCAAAAGTTTTTCTTCAATTCAGAGGCCTACGAACAGGTGAAAGATTCAAATTTGAGAAATTTCTTAAAATTTGTGCACACCTCAAAATCAGACGATGATTTTACAGAGCAGTTGGATGAGCAGGTAAGGGAAACAAAGGAACGTGATATTTTTAGGAGTTCATATATGGAATGGAATTTGACTTATCACGATGCGAAGCTAGAGGGTAGGATTGAAGGTAAACTTGAAGGACTTGCCGAGGGTGAAAGCAAGGCTAAACTTGAAAGTGCAAAAATTGCAATCAAGGAAGGACTTACAAAAGAACTTGTTTTGAAAATATCTGGAATCTCTTGTGAGCAATATGAAGAGCTTACTGGAACGTTGGAAAAGAATTCGCTTTTGACGGGCAATTAATGTCGATTGTGTAAGTTAAAATTGTTAGTAAATGCAAATAACAAACAGGAGTACAGTTTATAGTTGCAAAACTGTACTCCTGTTTGTTTCTTTTCAGACTGCTTTGAAATTTCTTTCGCTGACTGATAGTAGGGGAGCAAAAGAGAGTTTGCTTGACCAGTCTGTAGAAACTTTTGGGTAATTCTTAATAATTTAGTTCAGAGTTTTTTGTTTACCAGAAGTGAAATAGAACGAATTTCAGTTTATGGAGTTAAAGTAACATATAGATAAACTTTGTATGCGTTTGCTGAATTGCTTCCATTTGGTTCTGCAATGAATTCAAAGCAATAGGTACCTTCATTCCATGTTTCAACATTAATGCCGTTGAAATAACTTGATGCTCCTATAGGTGCAACTACAGCTGAAGTACTTGGTATTATTATGTTGTCAGAACCGTCTGTAACTGAGAGTGTAATGTTTTTAAATTGCTCTGGAATTTCTCCAGCAGGAACCTTTACGCTGAAATTTATGTTTGATGTTGAGCCGTTTGAAATTGATGCTTTCGAAAGTATAAGAGAAGCCCTGAAATCTGTAGGACTTGTACTGACAGCCTTTTCTGTAGAATCTCCGTCTGTGGTATATCTGATCCAACTTGCAGGGAATTTATATGCTGTTTCTGGCGTTGCTGGATCGGAAGTTTCATCATATTCTGCATAGACATCAAGATTTTTATAACCTGAATAGGTTGTCAATCTATCTGTAAGTGCAAAATTAAGGCTTTTTGACCACGATTTGAATGTGTATATTTTGTCATTCGCAATTTTTTGAAGGTCGTCTGTATCAGCCGATGAATCATATCCTTTTGCATCCCAAAGCTGTATGGCTTCAACTGTAAAACTATTGTAGCCTGTCTGGCAGAAGTATAGGGGAGAGTGAATTCTTGATGTTGATGTGGAAGAATTTCTATAAAATCCTCCCATAAAATTATATTTTACTCTTGCTCTGCTGATAAGCGAACATGTAGCTCCTGATGGTGAAACAAAATATTCCAATGGAAGAACTGCATAATCAGAAATCTTATCTGTTGCAACATTGCCAGTAGCTGTTGTTGTTCCGTTTGTAAGAGTTAAGTCTGTCCATTCGCTTGTACCAAATGCATTTACAGAACGAATTCTAGCTGCATATTGATATCCAAGCTTGAGCCAGACTGTTGCATTTGTATTGTTTGCCAAAACTGAGCCATCAGCCCAGAAATTTTTCATAGGCAATGTTTTGTCTATAGTAATCTGGCGACTACTTCCGATTGAGTTCCAAAGAGCATCAGTCAATTTTTCTGATGAAAGAGAAACATCGGTAATATCTGCCAGTTGAATTTCATAGTGAGTTTCGTTTACAGGCGTATTTGCCCAACTGAAAAGTACTTTGTATGAACCGTCATGGTTAGCATTGTCTTCTGAATTTGAAATGTATGCTGCCGTAAAATATTCAGGAGCAGCAGGAAGAGAATCTACCATTTGTGGAACATATACAGTCTGAGAATTTGTTCTTTGTGATTGAACTATTAAAATGTCAGACCAATATGATTTAAGATTGTTTGATGAATCATATATTGAAACTACAAAATTATAGGTTCCTTGAGGTAATTTTTCTGAATTCCCAAAAGATGCTGCTCCATAGCCTACTAACACATTTCTTTTTATAGCTTTGTTTGCACTTTCTGCATAAGTAACTGTTTCACCTGTAATAGGATTTTGTATTTCCGCGTTAAGTGTACATCCTGCTGGAATAGTCCAGAATGTAGTTCCACTGTCATTTGACAGCATGAATGTAAAGTCAATTGTACCGTTTCCAGTCAGCCTTTCCGAATCTAATGTGAAAGTTACAGTTTGAGCTCCATTACGCATATCAATTGTAGCTCGAGACATATACAATGCTGTTTTTGGGATTTCCGACGGGGTGTTTGTTGCGGTCTTGCCACTTTCAACTGCAAATACAATTAAGTCCCAACAATCAGGGGCAAGTTTTATTGAAAACTTTCCGTCTTCAAGGACTGCGATTTTTTGTATTCCAACAGTAAGTTTTTTTTCTTCTGATTTCCCATAGAGGTAATAATCTAAAGATTCTGAAGGAGATGATGGAAGTATCTGTCTTGAAGATGAAATTTTTTGAACATTCTCTATATAACCATTGAGAATGAAATCTGAATTTTGAATGCTGTCTGAGGAATCTGTTACTTCCCCAATAACAGCATCACTACAACTTGAAAAAAACAAAAGAAGGCAAAGCAATACGAATGATATTTTTAATAATCGTGTCATACTGTTCTGCCTCCTTTGTTTTTAGTTTTTTTGTTTTTAATAATTTTGATTAACAGAAACTAGTCTGTAAGTTCCATTGTAAGAGCAATAGATCTTGTGATTGTGCGTCCACTAAGTTTCTTAGTAGCCACAATATTTATTATGTAAGATTTATTCTCCCACTTGCTAGGATCAAATGCAGCCAACTGTGTAGCACTACCAAGAGCTGATGGCGTTGCTGGATTTCTGTGCTTAATTTCACCATCAGGAGCTCTTACAGTAAATACTATTGAATCATAGTTTTCTTTTGCATAAGAAAGCTTTGCAGCAGGCTTAAAGTCTGTGTCAGTTGTTTTGTAGTCAGCCTTTGCCTTCCAGTTATCACCTGTTGGTTCTGCAATATTATCTGCTGTATCTTTACAATACCAAGTCTTATTTACATCTGTTACATAACCAAGAGCTTTGTTAGCATCGCTAGCAGGTCCCCACATAACAGAAGGAACTGTAATTTTGAAAGTAACAACCGAATTAGATGACCCCTTTATGGAAGCTTTTGATACAGTAAATTTTGAAGTACTTGCTGTAGGATAGTGAATCTTTGTACTTGTTGCACCTGAATCACAAATATCAGTTCCATCCCAATATTCAACAACTTTTCTGTCTTTAGCATCAGCTTCACTACCTTTAAACTCTACCAAATGTGCATAAAGCTTATAGTCAGCAATGTCATCTTCCAGATTGATTAAACCTTCAAGATTTCCTGTGTAATCTGCAAAGAGGTCAAGGTTTGTTATAAGTTGATATCCACCGTCATCTTCAGCTTCCAAAGCTGTCGATGAAGTTGCACTTTCTAAGGCTGTTACCATGTCCTCAACTGCATCATCACTTGTCTTAGCATAACCAGAAATAGCTACACAAGCTTTGTCCTTTGTATCTGTCGCCTTTACTGGGAGATAAACATTTGTTGTTGCAAGTTCATTGGCATCTGTAGACCAACCAGAGAATTCTGCATCACCTCTCTTGAGTTCATCACCATTGGCAGCCCAAAGTGCATGTACAGAAATATCTGCAGTAATATTTGACTTGGAAATGTAATATACAGTTTTGTCAGCTGTAATGGTACTTGTTGAGTCTTTATACGAACCGCCGTTGAGCCAGTACTTGATTCTAACAAGATTGATACAAGTAGAAGTTTTTTCTGCATTAGATGAATCACCGATTGTTCCAGGAGCACCTGCTACAAAGTAAGCGATGTCTGTTGCAGTTTCTCTCTTCATATCTTTGAGAGCTGTAATATACTCTCCAAGTTTTGTCTGTACAGTTGTGTCGCTCTGTTTGTTTTTAGCTGCTTTAAGTGCATCACTATATGCTGTAAAGGTAGTAGTTGCAAATGAATTTTTACCAGTAGGAAGTGTAAGATAAGTCCAGTCAGATTCACCATTATCATTGACAGCTCTGATTCTGGCTGAATAGCAGGCTCCTGATTTGAGATACAAATCAAGTGTTGTGTTGTTTGCTAAGAGCGAACCTGATACATAAGCAGAATCTTCACGAACAGCAATTACACTTTTTGCAGTGTCAGCAACAGCAGAATACTTAACCCTTGATACAACAGATGTTGATTCCCAGTCAGAGTTACCATCCTTTATAGCAAGTGCTTCATTTGTAAGTGTAGCAATTTCAAGATCAAAGTATCTTTCATTGTTTACTGCAAGTGCACTCCAGTCAAATCTAACCTTGAAGAAATCTTCATGTCCTGCAAGGTCTGCTGCAGGAATTCCGTTTGCAACATCTTTCATTACAAGGTAAGCAGCGAGTGACTCTGGCTGCTGAGGTTTTGTACCAATGATATTAGGTACATTAATTTCTTTGTAAGTTGTTCTGTTTGCTACAACAATAAGAATGTCTGACCAGATAGCCGATTTAAGTCCTTTAGCTTTACCAGCATCTGTAGGCACAAATTCAACTATGAAGTTATAAGTTCCAGGAGCAATTGTCGTAGTATCAGTATTGAGTGTGAACTTGTTTGAAGAAACAGTATTACCTGCTTTATTATAGATTATGTCGTTAGTTATAGGATTAACGATTTTTGTAACAACATCATACAAACTTCCAGAAGGAAGATCCCAAACAGCAGCACCTGTTTCTGCATACTCATCTTTAAGATTTACATCAAATGTTACTTTAACACGGGCCTGAAGTTCTGCTGCAGAAAGTGTGAAAGTTACATCCGATGACTTTAAAAGATTGCCTAAAGCAAAACCAACATACTTTGCGTCAGTTGATGTAAGATAACCAGCTAGTGTTGGTGCAGTTGTTCCTGTAGTTACAGCAACAAGAGTAAAATCCCAAACTCCGCTATCCATTTTTACAGAAAATTTACCATTATCTTCCACAGTAAGTTTTGTAAAAGGATATTCTGTTCCTGATGCCGATTTTCCGTAAAGATAATAATCGAGAGTTTCAGTAACAGCTTCATTAGGCATAATAGTTCTTGAAGCAGCATTTCTTGCAACAGGATCAACTTCACTAAAGTTGTTAATTGCTCCTGAAATTACACCAGTGTATGAGTAAGGTACTGAATCGCTTACAGAACCTTCAGCTACATCACTACATCCAGTAAAAACCGTGAGAAACGAAAACGCTACGGCTGTTAATAATAACCGAATTTTTTTCATAAATATCTCCTTTTCCTTTTTTTCGAGTTTATCGGTAAAAACCGATATCTCTTAAAATTACCAAATTAAAAGAATTCGTAGAAAGGTTCTACGACATACAATTGAGCGGAGTCTTTGTATCTATACCCATTTTTGAATACTACAAGACGAAGCTCATAAGTTCCTGTTTCCATCTTGGAAACAAATTCTTTTGGAAGAATCAGTGAGGAACTTTTTATAGATGTTGTTCGTGCTAAGTTCACCTCCGTTTTAACAACTTCTTCGGCGGTATATGGAATGCCGTCAACAGAAATTACCGTCTGCTTTATTATATCAACTTTAAATATGGCCCATGCATAAGAATCTGCTGTTGGAGCGTTCAGGTCTAAGCTGGAATCCAATGTAAGCGTGTACTTGTCAAGTAAAAGCCAGTTTTCATCATAGCCAGGGTCTCCTGGTTCCAGACTTTTCTGACGGGCCCTTATGTATTCAAAGCCTTCATTATACTGTTCCAGCATATCTTCTATACTATTGCCGCATGAAGTAAAAAGAAAGAGAAAAATAGAAAATATAGCTAAAACTGTATACCTTTTCATTTGAACAAAAAATGGGAAATTAAATTATATTCTTGTAACTTCCTCGTACCTCTTCGTTCTTTAAGTGGAAAATTTTGTTTGTGTTTTCGATTGTGCCTCCAATCTTAAAAAAATGTCTTATTGTTTTCAAACTTCTTGAGTTCCTTTTTTTTAGCGGGTTTGCTCCGTAAATCGTATGGGTATATCCAGAAACATTTCCATTGCATTCCTGTAAGAGATATGTTCCTGGCTTGTATGCTGGTAATAGTCCTTCTATTACTTGTCTTGGTGTGTCACAGGCAAGGAGAACGCTTTCATTTTTTATAGCAAAAAATTTATGACCGTACTTTTTGAACAAATCGTCGTAAGAGTTTTTGAAATATGCAAAATCTCTCATCTTGTCTTGTTTTGTATAATCATTCATAGGCAATCCTCCTTACTTGTTTTAATTCCACCGTATAATTTTAATTCGCTTTTTTGATAAATTCAAATTTTAAGGTTTATTTAAACTTTCTTCATTTGAATTTTCTCCATCTGGATTTTCTTCTGGTTCGCCGTCATCAACGACTGTTGCGTTCTCTAGATATTTTGTTGTTCTGTGGCGTTTTCTGTTCAGCCACTTGAACTCCAGCGGTACCTTGATTCCCACGTTCCCGGTGAACATGAACTCAAGGTTCGTATCATAGTAGATTCCGCCCCATGCTCTTAACCATTTGTAGGAGAATCCCACATTTGTCTGAAAAACTATTCCGGGATACAAAGTACTAAAATGTGCGTTTTCAAAACTGTTGTTGTAAAGAAAACGTAATGAATATCCTATGGAGGCTTCCGTAAACAGCGAGAAGTCGAGGTCTTTGTTGAAATATGTCAGTCCGACCGTAACAGTATTTATTATTGAATATAACCTTGGAGCTTCCATGTTGGTTTCTTCAAGCTGATAGCTATACGGGAACTCACTTACAGGTTGTGAGACTCCTATTATTAAATCTGCTCCAAAATAAAGTGGTGGCCAGTAGTAATATCTGTAGCCCAAATCAAGGTTCGCTCCACCTTCGTAATAATCCTCGTTTACTGTGTTGTAGCCCAGTCCAATGGTGAGTCCGTCCTTCAGACTGTATTCTTTTGGTCCAAAGTCGATTAAATATTCATTTCCTTCTTCATCAACATACTTCTTGATTTCTTCGTCGAACACGTATCCATGCAAACTCCATCTATATATGAAGCCTTTTTTTGTTCCTATGAGGATGAATTCGTCGTCCGGACTTACTGCCAGTGACTTTGCTATGTCGCCGTATTCCAGCTGAAATGAATTTTCTTCCATTCCTGTGGCTATGTCGTAGATTTTTACGAAGCCTGAGTCTGTTCCCGCAATGATTTTCTTTCCGTCTGCGCTGAATATTGCTGTGTATGCGAAGCTGTTTGAATCATGGATGGTTGAATATTCTTCTGCGTTGTAGATATTTGCAACCATCAGGTTCTCGCCGTCGTAGGCGTAAACATAATGCTCCATGTCCGGTGAGAATTCCGGGTAAAGCTCAGACATTATGTATACTTTTCCTGTTCCAAGCTCTTCCCAGTTCTTTGTGTCTATCAGGTGCATCATTCCGTCTTCTGTTGTGAGAAGAATCTTTTCATCGCTGCCGTTTGATGCTACTGCGAGCGGTGTGCTGTCCAGATGCATTCTTTTTTCCAGGGCATAGGTTCCGTCCCTCTGCCTTCTGATACATTCGTAGACGTTCTTCTCATCCATTGGAACTATGATTCTGATGTTGTTTCCCACGTATGTTGCGTCCGGAATTGATTTTCCGTTTCCTGTGATCAATGCGGAAATTGATGAGTCGCTGGTGAGGGAGTGGATCATTGCCGTGTTGTTGTTGTGAACGCTGAGCAATGTCTTGGAGTCCTGGGCGAATTCAAGGGCCATGATGTCCGTGAACGGATTTATTGTGTCGTCCGGTGAATTTGAGTAGATTGAGCCGATGTTGTTTGATTCTGCTTCCCACAGAATTGTGGTGTTGTTCCAGCTGGTTGCAAAATATCTTCCGTCCTTGCTCCATGCCACTGCGTTTACTGGTGTTCCTGACTTTGCAAGATGTTCTGCGGACGCACCTTCAGCATATGCATGGCCTATTATTGAGAAGAATAGTAATGACAGCAAGCTTTTTCGCAATCTAAGCAATTCGCCTAAAACCTTTCCCACCCGGTTTTTGTGCAAAAGCCTAACGAAACTTTCCTGAAAAATCTATCTCTTCAGAAAGGTTTCCTAATAAAGCATAAAAATACCCATCTCTTTATCGGCACATACCTTAGAAAAAAACAGTTTTTTATAATAAATTTGGATTTTTGTTTGAATTTTTACACTTTCTGCAAAAAAATTACAAAATTTCTGATTTTTGCAAGTTTAGCTGTTGACACGTTTTGATGAATAATATATATTTATTCTCACATTGCATTCCCCGATTGTGTAATGGTAGCACTTCAGATTCTGGTTCTGACTGTGGGGGTTCGAATCCTCCTTGGGGAACTAAAAGCTGACTTATCGGTCAGCTTTTTTTATTACACAATATGTTTTTTTTGGCCCCATCGAATATCGGTTTAGTTCGCCACCCTCTCAAGGTGGAGAGACGGGTTCGACTCCCGTTGGGGCTAATCGTAAGGCACTGATTTAGTTCAGTGCTTTTTTTTGTTCTCTGCGTTTTTGGATTCTGCTATTCGTTTTTTTTATTGATTTGATTTATCAGCGATTTCCTGTACTTCTGCAATTGAAAGCCCTTGCCATTTTGCAATCTGTTCGTACGGAACTCCGTCGGAAAGCATTTTTTTTGTGGCTTCTGTTTTTGCGGCGAGCTGACCTTCTGTAATTCCTTTTTCCATTGCGCCTTCAAGGTCTGAGCGTCTGTCACATTCTTTGATCAACTTTTTTGTCTGCCATAGCCAGAATCTTTGTGTAAGTGATATGCCACCTAAAATTTCAAATGCTGCCATAATTCCTTCCTCCGTTTCTGCCACATGCCTCACAAGTTCAATCTTTTCCAGATTGTCCGCATCCCTAAAAAAGATACCCCATTTTTCCACTGTATTCAATTGTGGAATCATCTCCTCTGTAAGTTCCGGCAGCTTTGGCAATTCCAGGAAATAAACATTCAGCATTTCTGACAGAATTTGTCCTTCCGGACTTCTTAATACATAATGATGAAAGGCTTCGTTATCATTTTTATTGCTTATAAAGCCAAGAATGGAAATTTGATGCACCTTCTTTATCTTTTTCCAAGAAAAGCCTTTTTTCATGATGGAGTTCATAAGTCTTGCCACCAGATATTCTGCCCTCAACTGATAATTGTAGTTTTGAGAAAATGTCTGCATTTCAATTTCTGCCTGCTCACCGTCATCAAAAGTTACGCTTATGTCATAGTCCACATCCCGTTGCTCGAAAAACTGTTTTATTCCGCTGTTTGAATTGAGCTTCAGCCTGATGATTTTTCTTCCCAGAATTGCTTCCAAAAAACTTCTTAGGGCCAGTTGAGATTCAGACGTATGTTGAGTAAAAATCGTTTTAAAGATTCCGTCCAATCTTGGATTCAACATTTGATCTTGTTTCGTCAATTTAATTTTTCTTTTGAACATTTTTCCACCTTGAAGATTTTTTAATCTCCACAATATAAGTGAAAAAAAATGTTTAAAACGCGCAAGAAATTCGTAGAAATTTTGAAAAATTTTGATAAATTTTCGTTATTTTTGTTTTTGCCTACGCCGGATAGGAAGGGCGAGCGCAGCGAGAACAAACGCTTGCGTTTGGTCGGAGGCGAATGCCGTAGCCCTGGATAGCCGGAACAACGTGATGCTATTTCGTCCCAATCCGCAAAATGAAAATTTCGAATTTTTATTGATAAATTCTTCTGTTTCATTTTTCGTGGATTTGTTTTTTGCGAATTGTGCAAGTGGAATTCCCTTCTTATTTTTTGTATAATGTCTGCCTATGAATATTCATTCTGTGAAGGGCGAGAAGATTTTAATTCAGGGTGCCCGGGAACATAACTTAAAGAACATCAGCGTTGAAATTCCCCGCAATAAACTTGTTGTCATTACTGGTCTGAGCGGTTCTGGAAAATCTTCGCTTGCTTTTGACACTCTTTTTGCTGAAGGTCAGCGCCGTTATATGGAAAGCCTTTCTTCTTATGCAAGGCAATTTCTTGGCAGCATGGACAAACCCGATGTTGATTTGATCGAAGGTCTTTCTCCTGCCATTTCCATTGAGCAGAAGACCACTCACAGAAATCCCCGTTCCACTGTTGGTACCGTTACTGAAATTTACGACTATTACCGTCTTCTGTTTGCCCGTGTTGGTCATGCCCATTGTCCTGAATGTGGCCGCGAAATCAAGGAACAGTCTGATGATCAGATTATTGACACAATCATGTCCTGGCCTGAAGGTACCCGTATTTCAATTCTTGCGCCAGTAATCCGTGGCAAGAAGGGTGAGCATACCAAAGTTCTTGAAGATGCCACAAAATCAGGCTTTATCCGTGCACGAATTGACGGGCTTATGGTGGAGCTGGATGATTCTATCAAACTGGACAAGCAGAAAAAGCATACCATTGAGATTGTGGTGGATAGAATCGCACTGAAAGCTGATTCAAGAAAACGTCTTGCTGAGAGCGTGGAAACTGCTTTAAAGAGTGCCAACGGTATCATCAATATTCTGCGCCGTGTTGAGAAAGGTGACTCTTATATAGAAGAAGAAGTTTTCTTCAGCCAGCACAATGCCTGTCCTGACTGCGGTATTTCAATTCCTGAACTTCAGCCACGACTTTTTTCATTCAACAATCCCTTTGGTGCATGCCCGGAATGTACTGGTATTGGTGAAAGAATGGAATGGGATGCCAAAAAGATTCTTCCTGATCCTGGTTTGAGCTTTAATCAGGGGGCTTTTCCTTTCTATAATCCTGAAAGCAGCTGGAACCATTCTATGTTTACTGCTGTTGCTGAAGGATTTGGCTTTAGTTTGGATACTCCGATTAAAGATTTGACCAAAAAGCAGTTTGATGTGCTTTGGAATGGTGACGAGTCTAAACCTTTGCATTGGATTTACAAAAAACAGAGCGGTGAAGGCTATTCTGAATACAACCGTCCGTGGCTGGGTATTCTTTCTGACATGAAGAGACGCCATTCAGAAGCCTGGGGCGAAAATCAGCGTGTCAGAATGGAAGAAAAGTTCATGTCCGTGAGCGAATGTATGGGCTGTCACGGTAAGCGTCTTAGAAAAGAGGCTCTTGGGGTTACTGTTGGTGGAAAGAATATAATTGACCTTTGTGCCATGAGCGTTCTTGAGTCCATTGAATTCTTTGAAAAGCTTGAACTTACGGATACTGAAAATCAGATTGCCCGTCAGGTTCTAAAAGAAATTAATTCCCGACTCAGCTTTCTTAAGAATGTTGGTCTGGATTACCTTACTCTGGAACGGTCTGCCGGCACTTTGTCTGGTGGTGAGGCTCAGAGAATCCGTCTTGCTACTCAGATTGGTTCTGGTCTTACCGGCGTTATGTATATTCTGGATGAGCCTAGCATTGGTCTGCATCAGCGGGACAACGAAAGACTTATAAATACTCTCACATATCTTCGCCAGCTTGGAAACAGCGTTATTGTAGTTGAGCATGATGAGCAGACTATGCGCACTGCAGACTGGCTTGTGGACATTGGTCCTGGTGCCGGTGTTCACGGTGGGCAGATCATGGCCAGTGGCACTCCTGAACAGGTTGCACAGGTCAAGGACAGCATTACTGGTCAGTATCTTGCAGGAACTCTCCGTATGGAAATTCCTGAAGTCCGCAGAAAGGGCAACGGAAAATTCATTTCACTTAAAGGTGTTACCGAGCACAATCTTAAAAATGTAAGCATAGACATTCCGTTGGGTGCATTCACCTGTATTACTGGTGTTTCTGGTTCTGGAAAATCTACTTTGCTCAGTGATGTTTTCTATCCTGCTGTTTCAAACGCTCTTATGAGAACTGATTATCCGGTGGGAAAATTTGAATCTATCACCGGTCTTGAAAACATTGATAAAGTAATTAACATTGACCAAAGCCCAATTGGTCGAACACCTCGCAGCAATCCTGTTACTTATGCAGGTGTCTTTGATGCAATCCGTGAACTTTTCTCTACAATGCCGGATGCAAAGGCAAGAGGTTTTACTCCGGGCAGATTCAGCTTCAACGTGAAGGGCGGACGCTGTGAGAACTGTCAGGGAGCCGGAACTATTACAATTGAGATGAATTTCCTTCCGGATGTATTCATTCAGTGTGATGTCTGCCACGGCCACAGATTCAATCAGGAAACTCTGGATGTTCGCTACAAAGGAAAAAATATTAGCGACGTGCTTGCCATGACTATAGAAGAAGCCTGTGAATTCTTTGCACATGTTCCTCATATCTTCAGAAAATTGGAAACACTCAAAAATGTTGGCCTTGGATATATTCAGCTTGGTCAGAGCGCCCTTACTCTTTCTGGTGGTGAGGCTCAGCGTGTTAAACTTGCCACTGAACTTGCCCGTCCTTCAACTGGAAAGACATTGTACATTTTGGACGAGCCTACAACCGGTCTTCACTTTGCGGACGTTAAGGTGCTTATGGAAGTGATTCAGAAGCTTGTTGAAAAGGGCAATACTGTTGTAATGATTGAGCATAATCTTGACGTAATCTGTCAGGCTGACAACATAATTGATCTTGGTCCGGATGGTGGTTTTAGGGGCGGCAACATTATCGCAACTGGAACTCCAGAAACCGTGGCAAAAGAATGGGAAAAAACTGGTTCCTACACAGGTAAATTTGTCAGGGAACAACTTAGTAAAATGCGCAATGCGCAATGCTAAATGCACAATGAGAAGTAGAAATTGCGAATTGAATAGATGAAGAGCGGATTGTTTTTTTTGCAGTATGGGGTCTCACAAAAGCTGAAAAAATTTGTTTCAGTGCTGTTCGTCTTGTTTTTTGTTTCATCTTTTTCAACCCTCTTTGCTGCTGAAGAAAAATCTGTCATAACAATTGTTCACGCTCAAAAATCTGAATACAAAAAGGATCAGGTGAACGGCGGTGACTGCATCATCCTTACAGGTGACGTTCAGATCAGCGTTGCCAAGGGCAGTTCCACAACCGTGATCAATGCAAATTCCGTGAACTACAACCGCGGAACTGAAATGATTTATGCTGAAGGCGATGTTTCTCTTGAACAAAAAGGCGGTTCAGGTGGCGGTGAGACTATCACTGCTTCCAGCCTGCTTTTCAATACCTCCACTTTGGAAGGCGTGTTTGATAATGGTCGGGCAGTTCAGGCTTCCAGCGACGCAATCAATCTTCCAAGCGGTTCCAAGCTTGTTGTTGCTTCGGATGTTTTTGGCCGTGATTCTGGCGGTACAATTGCCTTTAAAACTGGTGAACTTACCTTTTGTGACGAAGATGATCCCCACTGGAGAATTAAAGCTACAAGAATCTGGCTTTTGCCGGGTGGTGAATTTGCCTTTTTGAACGCCATTCTCTATGTTGGACACGTTCCTTTGCTGTGGCTTCCTGCCTTCTATTATCCTAAGGATGAGCTTCTTTTTAACCCTGCATTCGGTTACAAAAAGAGGGAAGGCTATTTCATAAACACAACTACATATCTCTACGGTAGAAAACCTGCTGATGCAAAGAGTACAGCTGAATTAAAATCTTCATCCAGCTCCGACAAGGACGACAAGATTGACTTTTTCAGCTTCATGAACACTGGTGCAATGAAGGAGCAGGTTCGGGAAGGTCTGGTTCTCCACAATTTGGACGAAGATTTTAAAGGCGATACCTCCAGCTACTTTAAGATTATGGCCGATTACTACGCAAATTTAGGTGCCATGGTTGGATTTGACGGTGCATTCAAGCCTGGAAACTACATCACAAATCTGGAGACAAAGCTTCAGCTTGGTTTCAGCAATACGATTTTTAAAAATGATACTGAATATATGACAAAAAATTCCCAGGGTGATGTGATTTCAGACAAATCGAACTTCATGGGAATAGAAATGCCGTTCCGTTATCAGACCAAATTGAAGCTGTCCCTTGCAAAACCATTTTCTCTTTCTCTGGACATGCCGATTTATTCAGATCCATATTTTGACTACGATTTCAACAACCGTGCTGAAACCATGGACTGGATTGATTTTGCCATGAGCGGCGACGGAAAGAATGAAGACACGACTGTTTCCGAGGTCACTTCCTTTTCATGGAATTTAAACGGAAACCATACCTTCAAGGTGCCGGAAGCCATAAATCCATTTGTTTCAAGCCTCGCCATATCCAGCTTCAATTCTGCAGTAACTTTTTCTTCAAGATCGAATCAAAAACTGGCTGAACGAAGTGAATATAAGGATGATAAAAACTGGTCAACTTACACTCCTGAAAGAAGCTTCTATTATCCTTCACAAATTACTCCGTTTAAAATCTCAACACGCGTTTCTGGAACTCTGGTAAAAATTCCTGCAACTAAAAAAAGTGCTTCTTCACCGGCAAATTTGACTCTTTCCCTGCCGGAGGAATTGGATCTGGACAAAAAAGCAAAGCAGGAGAATCCAGAAGGAGCCGAAGCTGAAAAAAAATCAGAGGCTGTGGCTGAGAATGCTGAGAAATCAGAAGAAATTGAAGAAGAACCTGTGCTGGATGAAAAATATCTTCCAAAAATCGCAGCTCCAGGTTTTTCTACAAAGAATTTAAATGGAATCTCCTATGACCTGACTTATTCAGTTACTCCGGATTTTACTTCTGAACTTTCCTATTCTGCTGAAAATTTAAACCAGCCGGAAGATTTCAGATGGGATGACATTCGTTCTGCATATATTCAGCTCAGGGCTCCTACAACCCTTACAAGCCGCGTTGGCTACAGGGACAGTTTTTTGAGCCTTACTGACACATTCAATTTCAATCCGGTTTATCAGTCCCATCCTTATTTGAAATCAGCTGTAGAAACTGTTGATGCAAATAACAGTGTAATCGAAGACACTTCAAATGGTGGATATTCAAAAAACTCAAGAAAGTCATATAAAAAAGCTGATTACGCTGCTAGAAAAATGGACGTCACAGATACAAACACCCTGACTTTTAAACCATTCTATTTGACTGAACATTTTTCAGACACTTCTCTCACATGGAATACAACTCTCAAACTTCTCGAATTGAAGTTTGACTCAACTTATTATGATCAAAATCAGGAGGCAAAATGGGAATACCTTACTGCAGATTTGACTGACGAAGAACTGTTCACCACCCATAACCTGAACCTTGTTCTTGCAGCAAATGAATTTGACAGAAAATTAACCCAGCAGCTTTCATTGACCACAACCTTGCCTCCACAGGTTGACAGATACAGCGGTACCCTCAGTCTTGGTTTCTTCAATTATCTGAATCTTTCTGCAAGCACCGGAATAAAGCAGAAGAGCAAGGGTGACAATACCTGGGTAAAGGAAGACTTCAATCAGTCTGCTTCTCTTAGATTGTTTGACGGAAAACTCAACGCTTCTCAAAGCTACACTTACAATCTGGAAGAAAGTCAGACAAATTCTCTTAGATTCTCACTTTCTGGATATGGCTTGCGCCTGGAAAAAAGCTGGTCTTATACTACGGGCTACAGCTTTAATGAAGGTTCAGGATGGAAGTCAAATACAGACAAGGAATTTCAGCCTTACCAGCTCAGTCTTGCATATTCAAGCTCCAGCAAAAGTTTTAAGCGTTGGAATGACAGAATTTCCTTTGCGCCAAGCCTCTCTACCAGTGTTGTCTACGACTATCTGCGCCCAACAAACAGCTATTTCAGGTTTATACCTGCTGCCACATTTAAAATCAATAATTTTTTGAACATAACCTTCAGTGCTGAAACAAAGAATTCTCAGATTTATCAGTATTTTGGTTCGGACACTCAGCTCTATTATAAAAAGGACAAGGTCAACGTCATTTCTGATTTGATGGATTCCTTCAGATTTGATGATGAGTCAAAGAGAAAAAACAGTGCGTTCAAAATCCAGACCCTCAAAATTGATGTGACACATGAATTGGATGACTGGGACTTGAACTGTTCCTTCAGCATTAAGCCTAGATATATTAGCAGCGGAATGAAAGAATATTCAGGTCACACTTCGCCTTTCTACGATTTCAGCCCATACTTTACCATCAGCGTTTCATGGCGTCCACTTGCCAGCATGAAGACAGAAATTGTGGATGAGTATGGGGAATGGAAACTTAATCCATAATATCATTTTATCTGTGTTCCATTCCCCAGTGAGTGCGAAAACGATGGCACTCAGGGGAATGGAAATTGAATCCATAATGCCGTTTAATCAGAGTTCCATTCCCCAGTGAGTGCGAAAACGATGGCACTCAGGGGAGTGGAAACTTAATCCATAATATAACTTAAATGGCTAAAATATCGAGTTTCTAAAAATAAGAATTTTGTGTCATTTCGACCGAACGAAGAGAGTGGAGAAATCTGTAATTTTTTTTACAAAAAATACTGTAGATTTCTCGACTTCGCCTATTGGCTGCGCTCGAAATGACATGAAAATTGGAGACTCGACTTTCAAACTAGTCTGTGTTCCATTCACAAAAACATAATTCTTTATTTGCGTAGAAATATTGAGTTTTGGAACATTCTATTTTAAATATTTTGAATTGGAGATATTTGAGATTTCTGATTTTTATTTTGCAAATTGTTTCTGAAAATTGACTTAAATTTTTAATAACTTCTTTTCTTTCAATCGATACTATTCATAGATACAAAGTAGAAGGAGTTTACCATGCTGCTAGCTGTTGCCACGGAGAATCAGCCGCTTGTCTCAGCAATTTCGGATTATTTTTCCGGTGAAGGAATCTATATTCAGGACTTCCAGAACATTCTCAAAATGCTGAGCAAATTTCTTGAGAGGGATGAAATCTATGAAATGCTGCTGGTAGACGTGGAACTGTACGAGATTCACAAAACATTTCTTTTCAATTTTATGAGGGAAACAGGCCTTAAGATTCCAATAATCTGCATGGAGCCTTTTGAAAGTATCAGGGAAGGCAGAGTGGTAGAATGGATGTTCGACAATGAATTTGACTACGAGCTGCAATTTCACACACTTCTTCCGCTTATGGAAAGTATAGAAGCTTTTCTGGCCTCAGCAAAAGCAAGGGGCATTTACGAAATCTACAGAACATCAAAAAAGGCTTCAGAAAATTCAGTTCAAGCTTCGCAAAACGGCAAAAACAACCATTTTATTGAATCGTCTTCAAAATCCGGCAATATTCCCCTTCGTTCCTTCAGCACAAATCAGCTGACTCCAGTCATGAAAAAACTCTACAGTCTGTTCCACACAAAACTAAGAACCTCAGTAAGCATTTTTGAAATTGCAGGAGTTCTTGGAATTTCCACAGCAGACGAAAACGCACTTAGAAATTCAGTCTATGCATATATTTCCCGTCTAAGAAAAGAAATCACCAAATTCCATTGTAAATACGATGTGGTTAGAGTGAACAAAGGTGAATACAAACTGGTTTTGAAACGATAGCTGATTTTCTGTATAATATACTTGTTCAGTAGGGAAAAGCTTATGCCACAACCAAAAGTTTTCAGTATCATAGATAAAGCAGTTTACGACTATAACATGATTCAGCCCGGTGCAAAAATTCTCATTGGTGCATCCGGTGGAAAGGATTCAACTCTGCTGGCACAATATTTCGGAATGAGGCTCAGGCGGCTCAGGGCCAGTGAAAGCAGCTTCAAGCACAACAGAAAGGAAAATGACTTTACCATAGAAGCAGTCTACATTCGCACTGATTTTGCAGAAGAATTCAATCCTGATCTGGCAAAACTTTTTGAAGAGTGGGAAATTCCTCTAAAAACAGTTTTTGTGAACACTTTGGAAAGAGTTCAGCCCGGCCACAAAATGAGCTGCTACTGGTGCTCAAACCAGCGCCGAAAGGAACTGATTTCCTACGCAATGGCAAACGGCTTCGACACGATTCTTCTTGGACATCATCTGGACGATGTTCTGGAAACCCTGATTATGAACATGACCAGAAAAGGTCATCTTCAGGCAATGCCGCCGGTTCTTCAATATGAAAAATATCCGTTAAAACTTGTGCGCCCGCTTTACTATGTTCCCGTTGATTTGATTGTGGAGCATGCCGATTCAGAAGGGTGGAAGAAAATCACCTGTACCTGCTCATATCAGGACAATTCAGGCAGGAAGGAAGCCCGGGAAAAACTGAAGGTGCTCACAGACGGAGAATACTATCAGAAAAAACTTCTGCTTGAATCACTTAGAAACATTGATTATGATTATCTACCATAAAAGAAGGTGTTATTATGTCAGACATTAAACCAATCATCACAAGCCTGCTTTCAACAGACGCTTACAAATTTTCAATGGGACAGGCAATCTATCACCAATTTTCAGAATACAAGACAACCTGGTCCTTCAAATGCCGCAACGCAGATGTTCACTTCACCAAAGAAATGGTGGAAGAAATCAAAAGACAGATTAAAATCTACTGCGACCTGCGTTTTACAGAAGAAGAACTGGAATATCTGGACAAGGTGACCTGGATCAAAGGCTCTTACATTGACTTCCTCAGACTCTGGCATGCCCGCTATGAGGATTTTACAATTACGGACGATTCACCATGCGGACTTTCAATCGAAGCGCAGGGAACCTGGCTCAACACATCAATGTACGAAATTCCAGTCCTTGCAATCGTAAATGAAGTATATTTCAGAATGGTGGACAGCTACGACAAGCTTTTTGAGTCCTTCAAACGCCGTCTTGAAAACAAAATCAACGGTCTCATTGACGGAACCTACTCAATCGGCAATTTCAGTGAATTCGGACTCCGCCGCCGTCTTTCAGAAGAAGCACAGGATCTGGCAGTAAAAATGCTCAAAGAAAAGAACAGCCAGTTCAAATCTTCTCACTTTGTTGGAACCTCAAACGTATACCTTGCAAAAAAACACGGCGTAACACCAGTGGGAACAATGGCCCACGAATGGATCATGTGTTCAGGCCAGGGAAACCACAAGCACAATCCAGCTTATTCAAACTGGTATGCACTGGATGCCTGGGTAAAAGAATACGGAATCTTGAACGGAACAGCCCTCACAGACACAATCACAACAGACTGCTTCCTCCGGGACTTCCAGCTCACATATGCCACATTGTTCTCAGGCGTTCGTCACGATTCAGGAGACCCATTTGTATGGGGAGACAAAATGATCAACCACTACAAGTCACTTGGAATCGACCCAAAATCAAAGACCCTGCTTTTCTCGGACAGCCTGGACTTTGAACGTGCCACAAAAATCAACCTTTACTTTAAAGAAAAGGCAAGAGTAGCATTTGGAATCGGCACCTTCATCGCCAATGACACCGACGAAGAACCATTGAACATCGTAATGAAGGTAACCAAATGCAACGGCCAGGATGTAGCCAAAATCAGCGACATAGAAGGCAAAGGCATGTGCAAAAACGAAGCCTACGTGGACTACCTGAACCGCTGCATCAACTGGCGCCTCGAAAACGAAAAACATATGTAATTGGAAAATTTTTAGACAAGTTGAAAAAAGTGGGAAGCAGGAAAACAAGTTAAGGGGGAACCTGCAGCGTGAGAGCGAAGCGATTGCTAAGCGGATGCAGGGGTGATTCCTTGACTTTTTTCCGTCGCTGGGGCCCGCTTTTTTTTGTATTTTTCTAATTTTTCTTATATGGCCTTTTATTGAACAAATAAGTAAACCTTGCCCCAGCATAGCGGCTAACAAACCTGCTCATAAATGCAGTAGCCTTCCACTTTGCGGCCCAAAGCACAATGTTGTGGCTGCCTTGTCTAGATTTTTTAAGACAGTGGCTCACAACCTTCACCGGATCCTTTCCGTGAAGAACTTCTTTTCTTGCGCCGTTAGATGCCACATTTGCAAAATCAGTGCTGACACTTCCGGGGCAAAGAGCCGTAACCTTGATTTCCTTGTCCTTAAGTTCAGCTGCCAGAGCCACAGTAAAGCTCA
>JAGHUJ010000017.1 GCA_018064905.1 Candidatus Treponema equifaecale | reverse complement strand
GGATGCTGATTGTAGGGCGGATCCAGATAGGCAATGTCGATTCCCTTAGGTTTTTTTGAAAGCTCCACCGCATCTTCCTGGAAAATTTCCACTTCAGATTCAAAATTGCTGAGAACAGGTTTTTCCAGCTGAACCTTGCCCAAAATTCTAGGAAGGGCATTTTTTCCAACGCCACCAAAACAGCCGATTCCAGTATTGCGGTCTTTATAGAAGCCTTTGAAAACTCCGCTGGTATTTACATGGATTGAAGCTTCTGTAATCAATGGCGCAAGAAAGTATTTTTTGTAGTCAGGTTCAACAAGCTTTTCAATCAGGTTTCTGTAAGTGTCGATTCTAAGAGCATTTTCGTGAGTGTAGAAGGCTCGTTCTCCCTGCTGGATGTTCTCGTCATTTTGTGGAGCATAGTTTTGGGTGATGATGCCTTCCTGCATTGAAACTGACATTTCTTTTTCAATCAGGTTTTTGTAGTGATTGTATTTGTCCTCGTCAAAATCGCTTTTATTGGAAAGATAGCAGGAATTTATGACGGCAGAATAGTTTTCAAGGTCATTTACGATGAGTTTTGAGGACCAGCCCTTGAGCATTCTGGCTACGATTCCGGAACCTGAAAACAAATCAAGGCAAAGAAACTTATCTTTGTTGAGCTTTGCCCTGATTTCCTGAATCTGACCTTCGATTTCGTAAATCAAGGTACGCTTGTTTCCAAGGTAGGTGATGATTTGCGAAGTCAGAAAGTCCTTGTTCTCTTGAGAGGTCATAAAATTTTATGAATTTGTGGAGTTGAAGCTTACTGTTCTGAGAATGTCACCGAATACACCAGCGGCTGTAACACCTGCACCTGCTCCGTAACCGCGAACAGTCAATGGAATTGGTGTGTAGCGGGCTGTTTCAAATACAAATGCATTTTCGCCGCCCTTTACTCCGTACAGTGGATCAGTTGGTCCAACTTCAAGCATTCCAACGGAAACTTTTCCGTCACGGATTGAAGCACCCATTCTGAGAACCTTGTTTTCCTTCTTAAGTTTTGCCATTTTTTCTTCAAAATAAGCGTCAACTTTTGGAAGGTTGTTCATAAATTCTTCTACAGTTCCTTCAATAGAGAAGTCTGCAGGGAAAATCGAATTCATCTTGATTGAATCCAGTTCAATGGACATTCCTGCTTCACGGGCGATGATGAGGGCCTTTCTTGCAACGTCAGTTCCCTTAAGGTCGTCGCGTGGATCTGGTTCAGTAAAGCGAAGTTCTTTTGCTTCTTTAACCGCTTCTGAGAATTTCTTGCCTTCGTCAAGCTTTCCAAAGATGTATGAAAGTGAACCAGACATGATTCCGTTGAAGCCAGTGAGAACGTCACCAGATTTGAACAGGTTCTGCAATGTATCGATGATTGGAAGTCCTGCACCAACGTTTGTTTCGTAAAGGAAACGGCACTGGTTTGCATTTGCTACGTCGCGGAGCTGGTGATAGAATTCCATGCTCATTGAATTTGCACGCTTGTTAGGTGTTGCAATGCTCATTCCAGCCTTGAAAATGTCCAGATATCTTTCCGGCAAATCGTAGCTTGCAGTACAGTCCACAAAAACTGGATTAAGTGGCTTTGATTCGCGGACAAAGTCCAGAATTTCATCAAGGTTTGTCTTTTTGCCAGATTTTTTGATGTCATCACGCCATGTTGAAAGGTCGATTCCGTCACCGTTTAAAAGCATTCCTTCAAGAGTTGAAATTGCACAAACCTTAATATCAACATTCTGTTCAAGAAGCTTTGCATGCTGGTCGCGAATCTGATCAAGCAATGCACCGCCAATTGTTCCAGCACCAAATGCAAATACTTCAATTGGCTGGGCTGTGTTAAAGAAGAAGAGGTGAGCAGCCTTAACTGCAATGTCACCAAATTCTCCGCCGATTACAACTGAAATTGAGCGTTCGCTTGAACCCTGTGCAATTGCTTTGATGTTGATTGCACGGCTTGAAAGTGAATCAAGGAATTTTCCTGCAACACCACAATTCTGCTTCATGTTGTCGCCAACGATGGAAACGATTGCTGTATTTTCATCAACTGCGATTTTGTTCAAAAGTCCATCACGAATTTCAAGGTTGAATTCGTTTGAAAGGGCATCCTTTGTTTTCTGAGCTTCTGACTGCCTTACACAGAATGAAACAGTGTATTCAGAAGAAGACTGTGTGATAAGAAGCATTGAGATTCCAGCCCGTCCAACAGCTGCAAAAATTCTTGAAGCAATACCAGTCTTTCCTTTAAGACCGCTTCCAGAAACTGAAATCAACGCTGTGTTTTTAAGGCATGAAATTCCGCGAACTGGACCTGCATTTTTTTCTGATTCAAAAGGACCTTTTCCGATTCTTGTTCCGCGTGCAGAAGGGTTGTGCGAGTTCAAGCTCCATGCTTCGATTCCCTTTGCTGCCAATGGAGCCAAAGTTTTTGGATGGAGAACCTTTGAACCGAAGAATGAAAGTTCCATTGCTTCTTCATAAGTCATATCTGCAACCAGGATTGCATCAGAAACAACGCGAGGATCTGCCGTGTAAATTCCGTCAACATCTGTCCAGAATTCACATTTTGAAGCACCAAGTCCGGCGGCAATGATTGAAGCCGAGAAATCAGAACCGTTGCGTCCCAAAAGACCCATTTTTGGTTCATCTTCTGCATGTGCCGACCATGAACATACAAATCCAGGCATAAGAATGATTCTAGCCTGATTTGGTTCAGCACCGTCACGATATGGTGCAAGGGCTGCAGAAGTTTTTGCAAGGTCAGGATCACCTTCCTTCTGGTCACCGGTTGTAAAAATGAATTTGCGGGAATCCAAAAGAATTACGCTCTGTTTCTTTGCAAGGAGAACTTCATTTACCATTGGAACACAGCAAAGTTCACCCATTCCCATAATGCGACAGTGAATTGATTTTGGACATTCACCAAATGAAGCAACACCCGAAAGAAGTTTTTCCAATTCCACAAGGTTTGGCTCAATTTTTGCCATAACTTCTTTTGCGTCAAAGCCTTTTAGGGAAGCCTGAATTTCAGCACAGATATCTGCGTGGGTTTTTCTTATGCTTTCAACATAGGTGGTTGCGCTTGCACCGGCGACACATCCGTCAATAGCAGCCTGAAGACTGTTAGAAACGCCTGCAACAGCAGATACAATAACGCTGATTCGGTCAGATTTTGCACGACCAACCATAATTTCCACAGAATCCAGAATTCTGCGAGCACTTCCCATGGAAGTTCCACCAAATTTCAAAGTAAGCATAAGTTCCTCTTTTTAAAAGAATTTGCGAAATATTATAGTGGAAAAAACAATAGTTTACAATTAGAATACAGATTATGAGTGAAACAAAAAGAGGCCTTGTTCTGGAAGGCGGAGCCATGCGAGGTTTGTTCTCAGCCGGCGTGATTGATGTGTTCATGGAAAATGGCATTGAATTTGACGGTGCCATAGGAACTTCTGCAGGTGCAACCTTTGGATGCAACATAAAATCAAGGCAGATTGGACGCGCTATTCGCTACAACAAGCGCTTTTCAAAAGATCCAAGATACTGCAGCATCCGTTCACTGATTTTTACCGGCGACCTGTACAACGCAGATTTCTGTTATCGCCGCCTGCCAGATGAGCTGGACGTTTTTGATTACGAAACCTACAGAAAAAATCCGATGGAATTCTGGTGCTGCTGCTCAGATGTGGACACTGGAAACTCTGTCTATAAAAAGCTGGAAACCTGCGATGCCAAAGATCTGACCTGGATGCGTGCCTCAGCCTCAATGCCATTGGCTTCAAAGGTTGTTGAAATCGACGGTTACAGACTTTTGGACGGCGGAATTACGGATTCAATTCCGGTCAAATATTTTGAAAGCATTGGCTACAACAGAAATGTGGTGATTCTTACACAGCCAAGGGAATTTGTAAAAGAAGCATCTGGTGCACTGGGACTGATGAAGCTTTTATTGAGAAAATATCCCGCAATAGTAAAAGCCGTAGAAAACCGCCACAACGTCTATAATGAGACAACAAAATATATCTTTGAAAAAGCAGACAAGGGCGAAATGTTCGTAATTTGCCCGGAATCTCCATTGGGAATCAGCCGAACAGAAAAAGATCCGGAGGAACTGCAGCGAGTCTACGAAGAAGGCCGAAGAACAGCAATGAAAAATTTAGAAAATTTAAAGAAATTTCTAAATTTTTAGTTTTTCAGTGTTGACACACAAAGGTCGTTTCTGTTATTATCTTAAACATCAACTGCGGTGTTAGCGAAGCTGGTTATCGCGCTGGCCTGTCACGCCGGAGATCTCGGGTTCGAGCCCCGCACATCGCGTAAGAAGCAGTTGACACTTTCAAAAGAAAGTGGTAAATTACTTCTCGTTCCGCAGTGAACAATGATCCCTTAGCTCAGTCGGTAGAGCAACGGACTGTTAATCCGTGTGTCGCTGGTTCAAGCCCAGCAGGGGTCGAAAGCAGAAGTCTTAGGTAAAGTTCCTAAGACTTTTTTTTATTTTAAATCCTAGAAAAAATTGGGCTTGAACCAGCGAAGCTGGTGAACCCAGCAGATAGGGAGCCGGTCGCCGAAGGCGAACAAAGCCGTGAGACGGCTTTGTAGGCGAGTCTCGGAATAATCTGTGATTTTTCCGGGGAGCCGGTCGCCGAAGGCGAACAAAGTCGCGAGACGGCTTTGTAGGCGAGTCTCGGCGGAAGCTGCGCTTCAACTGTCTAAAATTGCATATAAATCAGTGTAAATTATGTTTTTATCTGTGTGGACTTGGCTGAAAAAAATAAAATTTGCTGTGGGGACATATAAATTTAACAGAAGTTAAAATTTATA
>JAGHUJ010000159.1 GCA_018064905.1 Candidatus Treponema equifaecale | reverse complement strand
TAGCGGCGCCGGAGGCGTTCTTGCGCATGGCGCAGGAATGGAGCGGGGGAGCGGAACTGCGGAAAGCCCGGTTTTTGCGCAGCAAAAACGGCCCATTCTTTCTTTTAATTTCAATGCAGCATGATGATATTTGAAAAATGTTAAAAACGGAACTGGAAACTTACGGCACAGCGATGGATAAATTCTGTGTTGTTTTATGATTTGTCGAGGGCGACATTTTTTTGAGCTTTGTTGCAGTTGCAAGCATTTAAAAATTATGATGTTTTACGGGTTAAATTTTCTTTACTTATTTGATGAATTGCTTGATAATTATTAATTGTTGGAGGATTTGGCTATGACTAAAACTGATGTTTATAATTCTGACTATACTGCTTTAAACCATTCGTATATTCAAATTTATGAAACTTATGAAAAGCTTTTGGAAGTTGATGACGCTGATCCTGAGATTATGGATGTGCTTGGAAGAATCCTCATGGTTTTTAATCCTACGCTGGATAAAATTAAGTCTGAAATGACCGTTAAGACCCGGTTTAAGGACGGTTCTAAAAGTTCTGATCAGCAAAAAGATAAACCCGCTGAGAGCAGCGGGCCTATAATTCTTCATGGAAATTTTACTGGAGAATAGAAGTTAGCATTTTTCTCCGATTTTCTGTCCGATTTTTACCCTGTATTCTGGCTCGGAATTTAGAGCTTCTGTGATTTCTTCTGAAAGCTTGATTTTATCTTTTTGGAAAAGCATGACGATTGTGGATCCGTGCAGATCAAAGTAGCCTTTCTCATCACCTTTTTTGAAATTTCCTTCGTTCAGGTGGTTTACTATTCCTCCAACTGAGAAAGCTCCGACTTCAATTTGTGCTACTGTGCCGAAATTTTCTGTTTCCAGAAGGGACCAGTTTCTTCTGTTTTTTGTGTAAACCCTGAAATTCTCACAGGCAGCTGGCTGAACGGAATAAAGGCTTCCTTCAATAAAATGGTTGTTCCCCTGCTTGCCGTTGTCGATGTAGCTGTATCTGTGGTAATCTGTGGCGCAAAGTCTGAAAATCAGGCAGTCTCCACCTGAGAATTTACCTATAAGCTCTTTTATTTCAGCTTTTGTTTCTTCAGAAAAATGCTTTTCATTTGCACCGAAAAAATCTTCAAGGGTGTAGTCAAAGCCTTTTACATGGAAAGTTGAAGTTTCGTCAATTTTGAATGCACTTAGAAGACTGTCTGCAGGTGTAATTAGGTGTGTCAAATCGGGATCAAAGGAAACATCTTTTTTTCTTGTAAAAAAATCGTTAAAGCTTTTGAATTTTCTTCCCTCAAAGCCTGTCATGTCGATGCCGTTTTTCTTTACAAATGAATTTATGTAGAACCTGGAAATTGGTGAGCGCAGGAAGAAACCCAATGTTTTTGGCACTTTTAATGCAAGTGCCAGCTGAAGGATCATCTTTCCTGTTTTGGTTGTGTACATGAATTCTACAGATTTGTCGTTTCCTGATGATGCCATTTTTATTCCTATTGTTCTATGATTGTAGAGAGCTCAACTGTATCTGTTATGGAATCTGTTGTGATGTCTTCGATTGCTGATGGATTTTCAAACATTACAGATGGATCTTCCTGCTTTGTTGGTACGCAGTATGCCTTTCCTAGAATCAGCATTACAAGCTCCACAATACCGATGAGAATCATTATGATTTTGCCTATAAGAGCTGGCTTTGGCATTTTGAATGGACTGATGAACATGACTGCCATGATAATCAGAAGAATTGCTGCCGGCTGAATTGGTGGGCGAACATTGCCTGCAAAATAGTTTACGATGAAAACTGCAGGAAGAATAAGCGCAACGCTTGTTACTGGAAGGCCTCTGTATTCATGTCGGCTTTCTGTTGTCTTGTTCTGGCGTTCCATTTCATCTACGTTGAAGTATGAAAGACGAATCAACGCGCACAAAAGGTAAAGTGCACAGATACAAATTACACAGCGCGCCTGCATTGGGTGTTCAATTGGATACTGAATGTCGCCGATCGCAAGCTTGTAGACAATGAGCGAAGGGAAAACGCCGTAGCTGATGATGTCGGCCATGGAGTCAATCTGAATGCCGAAAAGCTTTTCCGACGGTGTTCTGTTTTTCTTTGTTGAAGCAACTTTTCCGTCAAACATATCCATGACACCTGCAATCATAAGGCAGAGAAGTGCCAGAATGAAGCTTCTGTCTGAATTTGAGAAAACGAAATGGATTCCTGCGAATGAGAAAAGCATTCCAAGATAAGTGAGGACTACAGTGTAATTGTAAACTCCAAGCAACTGCATATTTTATATCTCCTTTTTTAATGCCTAATTAAAGATGTTTCCAAAAATCAATCCATAGACGATGATGAACCATGGCTTTGATGTAAGGATGATTATGGCAAACTTCTTGAATTTCATTTCAGTGAGTCCTGTGAAGTAGCACAGGAAGTCATCTGGTGAAATCGGAATTAAGATTGCAATCCATAGAAAAACCGGATAGCTTTTATGCCATTTTTCCATCCAGCGTATGCATTTCTGATATTTTTTTTCAGAAAAGACCTGCTTCATTATTGTTACGCCGAATTTTCTGGAGAGCCAGAAGGCTATGAAGGAACCGGCGCAGATTCCGATGTAGTTGCAGAGAATTCCAAGAATTGTTCCGAACAGGCTTGGCCCGACGATGTAGCCGATTGTTCCTGGAATCACCGCATATACAACTTTTACGCACTGAAAAAGTGTGAGTATGATTGGCCCCCACCATCCGAAGGACTGTACAAAGGTCTGGAAGGATTCCACGTCGGAGAATTTGCCGTTTTTGAATTCGATGAAAAGGAATACTCCGCCTACGACAATGACGATTGCCAGCAGGATGCAGAAGATTTTTTTGAGAAGTGAGGTTTTATGTTCGATCAGGTCAATTGCCTGCTCTTGTATCTTATTTTCCATAAAAGATAGATTTTTATATCCGTAAAATTATATCAGAAAGCAATTAGTATTGCCACAGAAATTTATGATGCGTTATGACTATGGAAGGGTGGCGAAGCCAGTCCTTTAGGACCGCGCGTCAGCAAGCCCTGGAACAGCCGGCGCCTTATGGCGCAACGCCCTATTTTTTGTTATAATTATTTACTTTATTTTTTTATTGACTGTCGCACGCCAGCGGTGGTTCAAGGAGTTATAAAAATGGCAAAAAATCAGAAAGTTGTGGCTGATCCACACGCATGTACTCTGGACAAAATCATTTCGCTCTGTAAGAGACGCGGTTTTGTTTATCAGGCTTCGGAAATTTATGGTGGACAGGCTGGTGCTTGGGATTATGGTCCTTTGGGCGTTGAATTCAAGCGCAATATTCAGAACGAATGGTGGCACTACATGACTCAGCTCCACGATGATGTTGTGGGTCTGGACTCTTCTATCTTCCAGCATCATTTGACTTGGAAGGCTTCTGGCCACGTTGACCACTTCTCTGATCCAATGGTTGACTGTCTGGAATGTCAGGCTCGTCATCGTGCTGATAAATTGATTGAGGACTTTGTTGCTGCAAATCCGGACAAGGATCCTGGAAAACCTGTTGATACAATGAGCCATGAAGAAATGAAGGCTTATATTGACGCAAACATCAACTGTCCAACTTGTAAATCTGAGAACAGAAAATATACTGCAGTTCGTGAATTCAACCTTATGTTCAAGACTTATCAGGGCCCAATTGCTGATGATTCTCACAAAATCTATCTTCGTCCTGAAACTTGTCAGGGTATCTTTACTGACTTCAAGAGCATCGTTCAGTCTAACCGCATGAAGGTTCCTTTTGGTGTTGCTCAGGTTGGTAAGTCTTTCCGCAACGAAATCATTTTCAAGAACTTTATCTTCCGTACTGCTGAATTTGAGCAGATGGAAATGGAATATTTCTGTAAGCCTGGTACTGAGGACGAGACTTTTGAAAGATGGAGACAGGACCGCTGGAACTTCTATCTTAAGTATGGTATTGCAGAAAAGAACCTTAAATGGCATCACCATGACAAGCTTGCTCACTATGCTAAGGATGCTTACGACGTTACTTACAACTTCCCAATCGGTTTTGAGGAAATTGAAGGTATCCACTCACGCACTGACTTTGACCTTTCTCAGCATCAGGAATATTCAAAGAAGGATATGTCTTATATTGATCAGGAAGACGGAAACAAGAAGTACATTCCTTATGTAATTGAAACTTCTGCTGGTCTTAACAGAAACTTCCTTATGTTCCTTTGCGAAGGCTATGAGGAGCAGAATGTTGCCAAGGAAGGTGAACCTGAGGATTACAGAACTGTTCTTCATCTGGATCCACGCCTTGCACCAATTACTGTTGCTGTATTGCCATTGATGAAGAAGGATGGACTTGCTGAAAAGGCTAAGGAAATCCAGCACATGCTCAAGGAAGACTTTGTAACTGACTTTGACGTTTCTGGTACAGTTGGTAAGCGTTACCGCCGTCAGGATGAAGTTGGTACTCCTTTCTGCGTAACTGTTGACTATGATACTGTTCAGGAAAAGAAGGACGATGGTTCTGCTAATGAGTTGTTCAACACTGTTACAGTTCGTTTCCGTGATTCAATGGAACAGGAACGCGTTAAGCTTGATGATCTGGTATTCTTCATTCAGAAGGCTATCAAAAATTACAAGCCTGTTCAGAAATAGGAAAAACTAATGGAGTATGTAGCTTTAGGAAAAACCAATCTTCTCGTCAGCCGCACTGCTTTTGGTGCTATGGGATTGGGAAAGATTGAGGATCCTGAAGTTGCATATGAAATGATTGACAAGGCCTACAAGGACGGAATCAATTTTTTTGACACTTCCATGGATTCTCCTGAGAGTGAACGCCGTCTTGGGGAGGCCTTGGGCGAAAACCGAAAGAATGTGTACATCGCTACAAAAAGTACGGCACATTCTTCTGGAGAACTTTCCGAGGCGATTGACAACAGTCTCACGAACCTTAAGACTGACTACATCGATCTGTATCAGCTGGAAAAGCCTAATTTTTTGCCGGAAGCAAACGGTGATGACAGGCTTATTGAAAAGCTGCTGAACCTGAAGGAATCCGGAGTTGTTAAGCATTTTGGCATTACTACGGAATCAATGGAAGTTGCACAGCAGGTTCTGAATTCGGAATTTCCCTGGGAGACGATTCAGTTTCCTTTCAATATGCTCTGTGATGTTTCCGTGGAAAAGCTTACAAAGAAGTGCTACGAGAAGGACATAGGTTTTATTGCCATGCAGCCATTGTGCGGCGGTGTAATTTCAAATATTCCTCTTGCCCTGGGATATTTTCTTCCTTTTGATAATGTGGTTCCGGTGTGGGGTGCCAGAAGCATGGACGAACTGCAGCAGATTTTGTACTTTACTCAGAATCCGCCGCGCCTGGACGATCAGTTTATGGAAGAAGCCGAAAAGCTCAGGGCTTTCTTCAACTAAGTTTAAAAAATGCCTGCACCGATTGCGATGCAGGCTAATTTTTTGTGTTTTTGATTTCTATGCCAGGTATTTCAGGATATCCTTTAATTCGTCTCTGTTTACGACTCTGGCAATTCTCATTTTATCATTGTCTGTCATGACGATTTTTGGATTTCCCAGCTCGTTTTTCTCTCCCAGGACCTGTACCAGCGGTGTTCGTGGGTCATTTGGATTTGAATCAGCAACCTGTGCAATTTTACCGTTGGAAAGATAGACGTAGGCACCGATTGGGAACAGTGAGACTGCCCGAACCAATGCTTTGATGATGGTATCGTCGTACTGGCGCTCATTGTTTCTGAGCATTTCAACGATTGCTTCATGGGTGCTTTTGGCTTCCTTGTATTGTCTTGGTGAAGAAATGGCTTCATAGACACAGGCAACTGCAAGAATCTTACCGAAAGTAGAAATTTTGCTACCGTCGATTTTTCTAGGATAACCTTTACCGTTCTCGCGTTCATGGTGTTCAAGTACCCCCAGCTGAATTGCGGCAGGAAAATTGTGTTCCTTAAGTATGTTGAAACCGAGAATACTGTGAGTTGAAAGCACGGCTCTTCCCTGTACGGACAACGGTTTGTTTGTCACATAAAGCTGTGGAGGAAGCTTGATCTGGCCGATTTCGTGGAGAATTGCCGCTGTTCCTAAATCTGCGATTCTCTGTGGCGGCCACTTCAACTGGTCTGCGATTACAACAGAAAACACAGTGGATCTGGCACAGTGACTTACCAGAAAGTTTTTGTCCTGCTTTTGTTCCGGTTTAGGCTGGATTCTGAGCAGATATTTTTTGTTGGAGCGGATGAATTCGGAAATTGATTTTACGCCTTCTGCAATCTGAGACAAATCCAGCTCTTTGTGAGTTACGAATCTGGTAAAGACCTTTGTAATAAAATTGAGGAATTCTCCGTATACCTTCTCTACAGATTCAAATTTCTGTTCTTCTGATTCTGTGGGAATTTCTTTCTTTGCTTTTTCTACGGCTGATATGAGCTGTGAACTGATTCCGCCGTTTGTGGACTGTACTAGGGCGTCCAGATCAAAGTCAACGGATTCAAAACTTGTGGAGATTGCTGAAGTTGGTGCGGCTGAGAGTGGTGCTTTTGGCTTAGGTGCTTCTTCTGGAACAAATTTTTCTTCACAGTAAACTTCCTTGAAGTTCCATTCAACCAGTGCTTTCTGCAGTTCCTCTGTGAACGGAATTGTTGAATCAAGAAGGACAAACTGTTTGTCCAATGTTACCTGTCCTGCGAGTCTATTACCAACTTTGAGTTCTGCTACTTTTAATGCCGTCATAGAAAATCTCCGTTCTATTTATCGGCATAAAGTGTGCAAAAATTGAATTCTATATTTTGAAATTGCGAAAAAAAAGCCGAAGAATCTTACACATTCTCCGGCTGATTTTTGTAGTTTCCTACGTCACAATGCAGGGTGTCTGGATGTTGTGTTCTAAAAAAGAACACATCCTGCACTGTGGGGCACAATATTATTATCGGAGTGGGGGAGAAAAACTTAAGGGAGAAAATTACAAAAAATCAGTTTTATGATTTTTCTCTAGTTGAAGAGATGTTCCTGGTATTCGCCCAGACTGTTCATAAGCTGTCTGTAGATGATTTTTGAGCGCTGAAAGCTTGCGATAACCGGATTTGTACTGAATACTGTGTTTTCAAAGAGCTGGTTCAGCTGATTTTCTGTAGGAAAAACCAGTGCCGCAATGTCCTTGAAACTTGAGACAAGTATTTTTTTGTCGATTTCTTCAAGCTGCGAAAGATACTTTGAGGATTGAAGGTTTGATCCGATGCCTTCATCTGCAACCTGGAGCCCTTTTTTTGCTGTGAGATACAATTCTTCCAGTCCTGATTTCAGCTGGTCCAACACGGATTGAAATTCTTTAGTCTTGTTGAAGTTTTGAGTGCAGCTGTTCAGAAAATTTTGTTTTTGTTCTAAAATCTCGGGTTTTGCCAGCAGCTGTGAAAGTTCCATTGTTCTAAAACCTGGAATTTTCAGAGATTTTGCAGAAAGAGAGTAGGATTTAAGGCCTGTTGCTGAAAATTCTTCCTGTTTGCTTTCAAACCACCAGGCAAACATTTTCATTCTGTTGTCTGTTAAGATTGGATTTTTATTGTAATCCTGTCCCTGTTCCATGTTTGCACCAAAAAGGGAAGCAATTCCTGATTTTTCTGCTGGTGAAAGCCGCGAAGAAACTGTGTGGATTTTTTCTTCAAATGTAGACCCGCGGATATGAGTCTGATAGTCCGGATAGCCCAGATCAAGTCCTGAAAATACTATTTCTTTTGCACCCATGAGACGGGCGAAATCCCATGCTGTTGTTGAGACTGAACCGCCGGCACTTAATTTGCCTTTTGCGCCTAATTTTGATTCAACATATTGGCCCAATGGAAAAAGCGAGGAGCACATTATGATTTTTTTGCAGTTGAACCTGTAAACCGGCGGATAGGCGGCTGATTCAGTGAGCAGGATGCTGGAAGGTGATGAAAGTCCTGATATGTGTCTGTAGGCATAATACTGTGGATCTGCAAGTATGATGAAGTCTGGTTCAACTCCGGCTTTAAGACAGGCCCGCAAAGCTGTGTCTACGGCAATGATTATGCAGCGTTTTTTAAGTTCAGTTAAGTGGGGCAGAACTTGTGAAAGTGTTGGTCCTGCTGCCAGAATCAGAACTGGTATTTCAGAAGGCAATTTGTTCTCGTAGGCTGAAACTCCATCCAGCTCTGCAAGATAATGCAGGTTTCGGCAGGAGTTCTTCAGCCAAAGTCCTGAAAATTTTTCCAGCGTTGAATTGTTTATTTGATTTTTCCGTTTGTTTCGTTCTATAAGGGAATGGAGTGCTGAAAAATATTCTGCTGCGTGCTGGGTCTGTGCCGGATTTTCTGAAATTGCAATGTGATTGAAGCCGCCGCACTGTTCTACAATGGAAATTACAGTGTCTGGGGATGTGTTCAGGGCGAGAATGACATTTTTTGCAGTGAAAAAATCTGTCCAGTCCAGAACTGAAAGCGCAGTGAAAAAATATCTGGCATCCCATTCCACCAGAATTATTGTTTCTGCTGGAAAGACTTTTGCATATTCCAGCAAAGCATAACCAAGTCCAGAACTGAAAAATGCTGTTCCATAAATTTCACTTTTTGTGTTCTGATGAATTGTCTGGACTGTCTGCTGGGCTTCACGAATTGGATTGTAGAGGGAGTGAAGGCATTTGCCATTTTCTCTGGCTGTGAAAAATTGCGGCTGCTTTGAGGGAATGATCTCCAGCGGTGACAGAAACTCCTGGGGAATATCCTGAAGCAATGCTTCATTTTGCAGGGAAAATCCGTAATTCTGGGCAAGAACAGGAAAACGCTGGATGAAATTCTTGATGTTTTTATTCCAGATAGAGTTCAATTTCCATGTTCTCCGTAATCGGTGTGCCTGCAGGTGGATTCTGAGTTGTTACCCATCCGTCTCCGTTTATCTTTACATGTATGTCCTTTCTGTCCAGAACCGGAAGAAGCTGACGTTTTGACATTCCTTTAAAGTCAGGTACGGTTGTTTCCAGAGTGACTGGTGCTGTGCCTGAAATTGAGATTGAGCCTGAATGTGCAAGACTTGAAGCGCTTCCACGGCTCATACCAAGGTGGTCTATGATCACGTCCGCAGCTTTTGCGATTACAGGTGCAACGATTCGGCCTGCGTAGGTTTCTCCCCGTGCCTTCTGAATTACGATATACAGGATGATTTCTGGCTTTTCTACTGGGAAAATTGCAATACAGTTTGAAATGAAGTCCGTCTTGCTGTAACCGCCGTTTACTGGATCTGCCATCTGCGCTGTACCAGTCTTTACACCGATGGAAACGTCACCGATGTTGGCTCTGTGACCTGTTCCGCTTTTTGCAACTGTCTGCATACAGCTGAGCAGGTAGTCAGTGGTGGAAGAACGGAACACTCTGTCCTTGTAGATTGGTGCGTGGGTATATTCTTCCCGGCCTGTGTTGTCCGTGATTTTGCTTACGAAGGTGAGCTGAACTGGAACACCACCGTTGGCAATAGCTGTGGCTGCCTGAACCATCTGCAATGCGCTGACAGTGATTTCCTGACCGATGGCAATGGTTGGCTTGGATCTGGCTGACCAGAAACGGTCACTGGTGTTGCGTACAAGTCCCGGTGTTTCGCCAGGCATTTCTGTACCGGGCTTTGAACCGAATCCAAGGCTTCTGAGTTTTGCAAGGAATGGTTCTGACTCAATGTGCTCGCTCATTTGTGCCAGTGCATCGTTGCAGGATCCTTCCAGAGCACCCTTTGCGGTGATCCAGCCGTGATGTTCGAGACAAGTTATTTTAATCAGTTCTCCGCTCTGAACTCGCTTTGAATAAATGCCGTCACAGAGGAAGATGTCGCTTTCTGAGATTCCGCCGGAGTCCAAAAATGATGCCACTGAGAAAATTTTGAAAACTGAGCCTGGTTCGTAGCCATCTGTAGCAGGTCTGTTTCTCATTTGCTCAGAAGAGGCCTTTGTGTATTCATTTAAGTTTGCTTCCGGAAGACTTATGTACGAAATTACTTCACCAGTTTTTGCTTCTGCAGCAATCAGCATGAGGCTTTCTGCACGGGTTTCTTCCATTACGTCTATGGTGATTTTTTCAAGACTGGACTGAAGGTTTGCATCGATTGTGAGATAAATGTTTTTTCCCTGAACTGGATCTGAATCCGGATTCTGAGGTGGAAACAATGTGTCCTGCATAGAATATTCAATTCCCGCAAGACCCTTTCCATCAGCACCCATAAAACCTACCAGCTGGGATGCCAGATTGTTTTCCGGATAAACTCGTCCCGGAACCTTGTCAAATCGGACAGCACTTGAAAGACCATTTTTGCTGCAGATTTTTTTGAGCTTTTCGTAGGCAGTCTGGTCAATTTTCTTTTTGAGATAGATGAAGCTTGAATCAATGGAATTCAGAATCTGCTGCTTCAATTCTCCCTCATTTATTCCAAGAACCGGTGAGACAAGCTGTGCAAAATTTTCGATTCCCTTTGTCTGAATTGTGGCAGGAGTTACACCAAAATGATAGTAATTTGCAGGAACCGCCAGAGCCTTTCCGTTTCTGTCCAGAATTGATCCGCGCTGAATTTCTGTTTGTTCCTGTGGCGGCAGCGGTGGTTCTGTGAAGGCGAAAATTCCGTAGTTTACGATTACATACAATGTGAAGGCGACAGAAATGCCAACAAAAATATAGAGAGGTATTTTTTTGATGTAACCGTTCATTTGCATATTACTTTTCCAAGAATGTTGTGTACGGACACAAAGCCATAGGTTCTGGAGTCAATGGACTCTTCGTAATTGTCACCAACGGCAAGAATGTATCCTTCAGGGACAGAAGATGAATTCTTTAAGTTGTAATGCTGATTTTCTGTAAGAGAAATTTCTTTTCCACCCGTTCTAAGAGTATATACCCTATCTTCTGAATATTCCAGCAAATCACCGGCAACTGCCACACATCGCTTTACTACAATTTTGTTGTCATACAGATAAATCACCAGATCATCCCGCTGTGGCTGTGACCATTGAACAAGAAGACTGTTGCTGTAGGGCTTTACGATTCCATAGGCCAGCTTGTTTATGAAAATTTTGTCACCGTCCTGAATCGTTGGAAGCATGGATCTTCCAGAAACAGTGAGAAATTCGAATACAAAGAGTTTTATAATCAGTCCGATTAAAAGTCCTGCACAGATGAAAAGGCAGGTTCCACCAAATTTTGTTTTAGCCAATTTTTCTTTCCTATAAATACTAATCTACCATTTTTATTTTTCCGATAAAAGATGTATGGAAGTATACAGCTTTGTAGGAGCTTCAAGCTCAATCAGAAAACCAGTCAGAACTACGGAAAGAAATTATAATTTTCCAAGTCTTAAACTCAAAAGCACACAGGTTCAAAAGCCTGTATTTGCTAAAATTGCTGAGAAAAAAGCAGTTGCAGCAGAGAAGGTGTCTCTTGAAGGCGTGGCACGAGTATTTGCACTTGTCCTTGTTCTTGCAATTCTTGCTGTTGTTCCTGTGACTGTGTTCAATGTTCTTTCATATTTTGAATCTCATACTTCCCCACTGAAAATTGATTCTTCCTTTGCTCTTGAACTGGAAGCTTTGGACGGAGCCATGTCAAAATTCGCCATGGAAAGCGTTGTGGCTGATGTTGACGAAAATGGAAACGTGCTTGCTGATGACGGTTCTGTTTTGACTGCTGCCAGTGTTGGTCTTGGACAGGCTGTTACATTCAGGGATTACAAGGTTGCTTCCGGTGACTCAATCAGCACTATTGCGAGAAAATTCGGGCTTTCAAATATTTCAACTTTGATTGCCGTAAATAATATAGAAAATGTTCGTTCACTTCGTTCTGGACAGAAGCTGAAAATTCCTTCACAGGACGGAATGGTTCACAAGGTTGGCGCAGGTGAATCCTTGAATGCGCTTTCTGTAAGATATCATGTCAGCGTTGAGGAAATCCTTGATGCAAATGATTTGACTTCAGAAAACCTTTCAAAAGGCATGGAACTTTTTATTCCCGGTGCAAAAATGGATTCAGCAGCACTTAAGAAGGCCATGGGTGAACTTTTTGTGAATCCTCTCACCGTTGCATACAGATTGACTTCAAGATTCGGGCCTCGTTCTGATCCATTCTCAGGAGTTCCGTCAAATCACAAGGGAATCGACATGGCCTGTCCTCAGGGAAGTCCAATCAGAGCTTCAATGAGTGGAAAGGTTGTTTACGTTGGCTGGAGCAATATTTTTGGAAATTATGTTATAATCGACCATGGAAATGGATACCAGTCCCTTTACGGACACATGCTTAAATCAGTGGTCAAGAACGGCCTGATGGTTGATTCAAGCACAAAGATTGGACTTGTAGGTTCAACGGGCTATTCAACTGGTCCTCACTTGCACTTCCAGGTGTTCAAAAATGGAAAGCTGGTGGATCCGCTTAGTTTGATTAAAAGATAATTTGGAATTTTAAGACGAATGGACTTCATTACATTTTGTGCATGTGGAAAACCTGTTGACGAAACTTTCATCTATTGCCCCTGGTGCGGAAAACAGAACCGTGACCACGATGACAAGGATGTTCTGGAAAATGTGTTCAGCCAGCTGGAAGAAAAGCAGGCCAACGACAGAATCAGCAGAGTAAAGAAAATTGAAAGCAAGATTGAAGCTCTGGAAAAAGAATTGGGGCTGCTTTCTAAGCTGTCTGGAAAATAAATAATATAGAAGACAATGAAAAAATTAACTGCAGTTTTGATTTTAGCTTTTCTCGCCATCGCTGATTTTTACGGGGCAATTTCCTTTGAAAATCCGCAGATTAACAGTGAAAGCAAAATCCTGTACTCAGTTAAGCATGAAATCGGCGGAACTGAAAACTACAAGACCCTTTTTCTTACCGATGCTACCCAGTCAGAGACTACAAAAATCCTTACTTGTTTTCCTGAAAAACTGGAAGTGCTTTCAAATGGTGCCATGCTTCAGATCCGAAACAGATATGGAACTGCCCGATATTCTGTTGCCGACAGCACTTTGACTTGGATCCACAGGGAGAAGGGAATTCCAACAGAAGCCAACACAATGGTTCCTCAGTCTGTAAGTCCTGACGGAAAATGGCTCTGCTACTTAAAGAAAATCAGTCCTGCAAACGGAAAGCTCATCTTAAAAAATGCCTCAACTTCTCAGGAATATGTGCTTTCTGAAAAAACTGACTTCGACTATTCAAAAATTCCTGCAAAATGGTGCCCGGATAAAGAACTTTTGCTTTATGAGAACAAGGGCAGCGTTTATTTTTGCGACCCAAAAGCAATGGAACAGAACCTGCAGCTCAGCGAGGAATTCAGAAAAATCGGTGAAGGTTCAATAAACTGCATTGAATGGGCCAATTCAAAATACATCGTCTATGTTGACCGGGATCTTATCTACAAAATAGCCACCAACGAACTTTATACCCGTGCGCTTTATTCAAATGTGGTTGGAACTGGAGTTGTGGTAGGACGGCTTCCAATGGGATTCGACAAGCTCAGGGACAGATTCTGGGTGAATTCCAGTGTGAACCAGCTTGTTACAATCAAATCCAATTCAATAATTTCAAGCTACAAAATAAACGGAACCAGTTCTTCATACTTTACAGACGTTTACTCAAAACCGTTCTCGGACATTCACGGTTCGGTGGTGGACTACAATCTTTTCTGGGCTGCTGACGGTTCACAGATTCTCTGGGTAAATTTGATGGGGCTTACGGACGGCAAGAAAAAATCCAGCATTTACAGACTTTCAAACTACCTTGAACTGGTGGGAACGGTGGATGATGCCGGAAAACCTGTGATTTCACCTGACAGAAAAAAAATTGCCTTTGGAACCAAGACAGGTCTTTTTGTGTACAACCTTTCAGACTGGGCTCTTTTGGGAACCTTGGGCGGACAGAAATTTGTGTCATACGCCTGGAGCGGAAACACCTGCATATACGCCGGTGGAAATGCTTCTGTTCGGGAATGGAAAATGTCTGCACCTGGAAAATTCAATGAATTTGCAAGGCTTCTGTTTCTTTCTGCGGTAAAGACTGCTTTCTGGAAACCAAATGCAGAGAACATTGTCTGCGCCCAGAGCTCAACCAATGATGCGATTTTCTACGATTACGACCAGTTCAGAAACATCTGGTGTGAATCAATCGACGATACGAGAACCTCCTTTGAATTTATGAGAAAGGCGGCTGTTCAGGTTCAGGCCATTCAGAATGCAAAATACAGAGTCTATACAGGCAACACGGACAATCTTTTGTTCAACAATGCGATTTATATCAGAAGCCTTCAGGGAAACGGCAAAACTACGCCTGTTTTTGAAGATACTGTACGCACAACACCTGCCCGCCGTCAGATTGCGCTGGTTTTTGATGCAATGGATTGTGCCGACGGAGTTACAAAGGTGCTTTCTGTTCTGAATGACTACGGAATCAAGGCAACCTTCTTCTTTAACGGTGAATTCATACGACGCTATCCAAAAGAAACAAGACAGATAAATTCCTTTGGTCACGACTGCGGTTCCATGTATTTTACGATAACTGATTTTACGGAAAAAGGTTTTGTAATAGACGAGGAATTCATCCGCCGTGGTCTTGCCAGAAATGAAGATGAATTTTTTGCGGCTACAGGAAACGAACTTATGCTTATGTGGCACGCACCTTTCTATAAATCAACGGAAAAAATTCGTGACGCAGCAGCTCAAAGCGGTTACAAGTACATTGAATGTGGCCGTCTCAGTCTGGACACCCTTACACAGCAGCAGGTTTATGAGCAGGGCAAGAACTGGTATCTCAGCTCAAAGGACTTGATTGAACTTTATGCGGAAACTGTTGAAGACTGCACAATAATTCCAGTAAGCCTCGGTATTGCCAGCGGAACAAGAAAGGACTATCTCTATGACCAGCTCAGTCTTTTGATTGGAAACATGCTGGAGCAGGGCTATGAGTTCAAGCTTGTGAGAGATTTGAGATAAGCCACAAAAGATATAAAATAGAAGAAAACAATCGGTTCTGACTTAAAAGTATGTCAGAATTTTCAAATCCTACAACCATATTTTATATTAAATTTTTCGCGCACCTCTGATACTATAGTCTCAGAGGTTTATTTTTTATGAAAAAAGTAATTCGAATGATTATCTCAGGAATTCTTGCAGTTGCTGCTGCAACTTCCCTTGGTGCTCAGTCTCGTAAAACAGAGATTTGGGATTTTGGTGGTGCCGTTGAAGAAAAGGGTGCTGTCAACCACATCACTGTAGATGACCTGAACAAAATGGCCGAACTTGGTTCTGACGGTAAATATGTTGGCGGAACTATGGTTTTCGGAGATGCTACTGTTGTTTTTGAAAAAAATGACCGTGCATATTATTCAGGAAGCAAAAACTACGGAAATCAGGGATATTCAAGCATGTCCTTTGATGACGGATATGTTTCTGAAGGTATGTGGTACTGTAACGGTAAGGGCGGCGAAGGAAAACGCTATGTTCTTATCAAAAATGTAAAGGCCGGTGATTTGATTACAATGTATGGCCGAACATCAAATGCTGCTGAAGAAAAAATTCACTTTGCCAGCGTTGGTGATGACGGTTCAAAAAATGGCTTGCAGGATGAAGTTGCTCCATATAATACAGAAGAAAGAATGTACAACTGGATTGCCGCTGCTGACGGTGCCTATAAAATCTATGCAGAAGCTACAGCCGGAAAACCTGTTTTTTACAGAGTAAAGAGAACTCCTGCTGTTGAAGTTTCAGGAAATCTGAACGGAGCTGCTGCCGGTGCTGAGCTTAAATTCGTTGTAAAAGATACAAATCAGGAAATTCCTGCAAAAATCAGCGGAAAATCATACTCTGCAACATTGCCTGCAGGTTACAGCCTTACTGCTGTTCTTATGGGAATGAGCGGATATGGAATCGCTTCTGAATCAAAAATCGTTTCATTCAAGGCTGATCAGTCTGGAACTGCTGCAAAACTCAATCTTAATGTTGCTGAATCAAAAACATATAAGGTTTCTGGAACAGTAAAGGGATTTGCTGAAGGCTACGATGTTTCAAAGCTTGCCGTTCTTTTCACTCCACCTGCAAATTCTGTTTATCAGCCGGTTGAAGCAAAGGTTGATGAAGAGAACTTCACTTTTGCCGGGAACCTGGAACCTTCTGTAAAATATACAGCCGTTCTTTCCGGGGCAAATGACTATGACATTACTTCTGATGCAGTTTTTGATTCATTGGAAAATGTTGAGCGCGATGTGGAAGTTAAAGCAAAACCTGTTTACGAAGTTTCTGGTGAATTCTTTGGAAATGTAAGTGAATATCCAACTGCAATTTCATTCAAAAACATGGATGACGGTTATGTTTACGAAGCAAAGGTTATTGCCCACACATATTCTGTAAAGCTTCGTGACGGAAAATATGAGGCTCTTTCTGAAAATGACATTGCCACAACAATCAATCACGTTGTAGTTGAAGGAAAAGAAGTTAAGAAGGACATTAAATATTCAAGAAAGGCTGCATTGCCTGTAATTCACCCTGTTCGTTCTGACATCAAAGTTGGTAAAAAAGAAGAATTCAAGACTGTAAACGCTGCTCTTAAAGCTGCTTACTTCATGAATCCAAAATCAGAAAAGGAACGCGTAACAATCCACATTGAACCAGGTGTTTACCGCGAGCAGATTATTGTTGAAGCTCCATACATCACTTTAAAGAACGACAATCCTGCAAAAGAAGTTAAGCTCACCTGGTACTATGGTATCGGCTATTACTATTATTCAGCAGATACAAGCGGATTCTACAACGAGGATCTGGCATATGACAAATTCTCAAAGAAAATCGCTTCAAAATGGGGATGTGCAACTTTTGTAAAGAACACTGCAAAGGCTTTCCGTGCTGAAGGAATCACATTCGAAACATCTTTCAACAAATATGTGACAGATGAAGAAATTGCTGACGGTGTTCAGATGGACGGAAGCTTCAACTTTGCAAGAAAGATCAGTTCAGATGTTCGCTCAAAGGCTGCAACAGAACGTTCAACTGCAATTGCAATTGAAGGAACTGAAGCTGAATTCAACAACTGCCGCTTCCTTGGAAGTCAGGACACATTGTACACAGCTACAATCAGCGCATATTTCAGAAACTGTTTCATTGAAGGAAACACAGACTTTATCTTTGGTGACGGTGACGTAGTATTTGAGAACTGTGAAATCCATTTTGCTGGCTATACAGACAGATCAGCTTCTGGATATGCAACTGCTGCCCGCACATCTACAGCAAACGGATATCTCTTCTACAACTGTATTCTTTCTCAGGAAAGCGGTGTTTATAATGCTGCCAGCTACCTTGGTCGTCCATGGGGACCAAATGCAAGAGTTGCCTGGGTAAACACTGTTCTTGGTTCCAACGACATTCTTGCAGATGACGGATGGACAGAAATGAGCGGAAACAAACCAGAAAAGGCAAATTTCCGTGAATACAACACACTTTGGAACAACGAACCTGAGCCTCTTGATAAAATGAGACTTGACGGTACTGTAATTGCAGAAAAGGATGCAGAAAAATACACTCCTTCAAAATATTTCGGAAACTGGAAGCCTGCTTTCCACAAGCGAACAACTGAAACAAAGGTTGCAGCTAAAAAAGCAAGTTTCACTACTGACGATGACATCAACACTCCATATCCTGGACACACAATTACTGTTCACTACACATTGGGCAAAGGTGATGCAGATGATGCATCTTTGATTCAGTGGTACAGATGTGAGCCTGTAAAGAAGGGAAAGGAAACTCTTGTAAAACAGAGCACTGGTTTTGGTGACAAGACTTATCTCATTGGCCGTGAAGATTCAGGATACATAATCAAATGTGTGGTAACTCCAAAGCTTCGTAACGGAATTTCTGGAAAGAGTGTTGAAGCAAAGCTGGACAAGAAAATCAACGAGGGTTATGCACTTCCTGCAAAGGCTTCTGTAAACAGACCTCGCACAGCTGATGCAACAAACATCTTCCTTGCTTCCGACTCAACTTGTAAAGATTATTCAGCAGCTGGCATGTGGAACGGCGGACAGACACGCAACGAAGGTGCATGGGGTGAATTCCTTCAGAACTGGTTCAACGCCGGAATTGCTGTTCAGAACTATGCAAACGGTGGACGTTCTTGCCGCAACTTCATGAACGAAGGCTCATTGGCAAAAATTGCTGAAAACATTGGAAAGGGTGACTACCTCTTCATCCAGTTCGGTCATAATGACTGTTCAAATGCTTCCGGCTACCTTGAAGACCGCTATGTTCCACTTGGAACACCTGATGCAAAGGGAATCTATCCTGTAACTGAAGGAAAGAAGGTTCCAACTCCAGCAAGCTATGCTTCAAAATATGGCGATGAATTCTATTCATGGGACTGTGGTGCTACTTACAAGTGGTATCTTAAACAGTACATTGAAGTTGCAAGAAAAGCTGGTGCAACACCGGTTCTGGTGACTCCAGTTTCAAGATTGTATTTTGCAAATGGAAAGATTCGTCCTCACCATGACTCAACTGACACTTCAACTGGAACTCAGACAACTACAAACAACGCTTATGTTGAAGCAGTTCGCCAGCTTGCAAAGGAAGAAAAAGTTCTTCTCATCGACGGTTTTGAAATCACAAAGAACCTTTACGAGCGTGCCTATGCAGACAAGAATGGTGAATCAGAAGCTCGGGAACTTATGTTCAAGGGTGACAGCACTCATAACAACAAGCTGGGCGGATTCATCATTGCCGGTGAATTTGCAAAGGAAATCAAAGCTAAGATTCCTGCACTTGGAAAGAGCATTGTTCATCCAACTAAGGCAATCGGTGAAAATTCTGACGGTTCAATCATGTTCTCTGTAGACGGAAACGGTAAGTTCTCTTGCAACGATGCTTACTGGACTGCATACGCTCAGAAATTGATGGACGGAATCAGATAATAAAGGTAGGGGAAATGCATTACGCCCTACAAGCACAGCTTTTCGGGAGACTCGCTACAAACACCTCTCAGGTGTTTGTTTAACGCTCGCTATTCTGCTAGAATGGAACAATGAAAACTTACGATGTTACTGATGAATTCATTGAACCTTCAAAGCAGAAAAAGAATATTCGTACAAAAATCATATCTGATGATGATATAACGGAACTGGAACCACCTTCAAAAAAGGCTGGAACCAGTTCCCCACTTTCGCCAATTCAAAAAAAGGCTCTGGGACTTTTAATTGCAAGTCTCGTTCTTCTTGTATTCGTCCTTTCATTTTTAATCTATGCGGACGGCTTCACAAAATCAGAAAAAGTTACTTCCATTTCTTCTGAAAAAACAAGTGAACTTAATCTGCTTCTGGACTCTCAGTTTCCACTCAGAACTCAGATTCTTCAATCTTCTTCCTACAATCCTAAACTTGACGTGTGGGCTGGTGCTGCAATTCTCATTGATGCTGCCAGCGGAACTGTTCTTTATGAAAAAAATGCTGATGCCATAATTCCACCAGCTTCTATTGCAAAGCTTTTCGTCATGTACATAGTTTTTAAAGATGCGGCGGAAGGAAAGGTTTCGTTGGATGATGTGGTTCCAGTTCCAGAAAAAAGCTGGGCTGTGAATATGCCTCGGGATGCTTCACTGATGTTTTTGGGACAGGGACATATTGTAACTTTGCGTGAACTTTTAAAAGGTCTGGCCGTTGCTTCTGGAAACGATGCTGCACTGGCTGTGGCAAATTATATTTCCGGCAGCACTCAGGCCTTTGTTGAGCGAATGAATGAAGAATGTGCGGCACTTGGACTTAAAAACACTCATTTTGTTGAGCCAAGCGGCTATGATGAACACAATCTTACAACAGCTCGGGAACTTGGTGCTTTCTGTTGTGAATATATCAGAAGATTTCCCCAGTCGGTGGAGGAATTTCATTCAGCCCCTAGCATAAAATACCCAATGGGAAAGAATCTTCCTAGCTGGCAGAAGGACAAAGGCGACACAACTGCAATCTATCAGAAAAATACAAATCCGCTTTTAGGTCAGCTTGAAGGCTGTGATGGAATCAAGACTGGATTCATCTACGAAAGTCGTTACAATCTGGCACTTACAGCAAAAAGAAACGGCGTGAGATTCATTTCTGTTACAATGATGGGAACTGGAGTTGGTTCAAAGCAGGGAAATGCTGGACGAGTTCATGACGGTACAGAAATGATGGAATGGGCTTTTGAAAATTTTGAGGACTTTGTTCCGTCTTCAAAACTGCCTGAATATTTTGCAATTCCTTCGATTGGTGCAAAAAATATTGATGGCAAATTCGTAAAATTGATTCCGGCCTGGACACGCCCAATCACGGTGCCAAAAATTTCCGGCAGCTCACCTGCAGAAAATGTTAAAATCAACGTGACAATGCCAAAGTTCATCTACGGTGGGGTTGAAGCAGGAAAAGCCTACGGTGAGCTTCAGTATGTTTCCGAAGGCACAATTCTTGAAACTGTTCCTCTGGTTGCAGACCGTTCAGACGAAAAAGCCGGCCTGTTCGGCCGGCTTATGGGTGCTTTAGTAAGCTGGAAATTGTAATTGCCACGCAGATTCGAGATTCCTACGGAATCTCTGTTGGGAGCAAGGGCGGTTGAGCTTGTCGAAACCACCTCGATTCCTAAATCTTACTTGCCCTGTTCTGGAGCCAGAGATCTGCCAGGGTAATGGCTGTCATGGCTTCAATTACTGGCACAATTCTTGGACAGAGACAAACGTCGTGGCGACCTTCGATTACAAGGTCACAGTCTGTATATTTTCCTGCTTCATCCACAGAAATTGTTTTCTGGCTTTGGAAAATGCTTGGAACCGGCTTTACGGCAACTCTGAAAAATATTTCGTTTCCGTTTGAAATGCCGCCAATTATTCCACCTGCATTGTTCGATTCAAATTCTACGGATTTTTTGTCAGAAGAGGCACGCATGTTGTCATTGTTTGTGCTTCCTGTTGAATCTGCTGCATCAAAACCTGCGCCAAATTCAATTCCCTTTACTGCACCAATTCCAACAATGCCCTTTGCAAGCTCTGCATCCAATTTTCCAAAAACAGGCTCCCCAAGTCCTGCAGGGATTCCTGTAATTTTGCAGGCAATCACACCGCCGCAGCTGTCACCATTTTTTCTGATTTCTTCGATTTTTGCATTCATTTTTTCTGCAGCAGCTGAATCTGCGGCTCTCAATGAATTCTGTTCGATTTCAGAAAAATCAACCTTTTCAATTGAAACACCTGCTGCCTTTTCTGTATATGCTGTGATTTTTACTTTTCCATCTGAAAGGGCTTCCAGAACCTGTCTGGCAATGTCACCGGCAGCAACTCTGGCAGCAGTTTCTCTTCCGCTGGATCTTCCACCGCCTCTGTAATCCCTGAAACCGTATTTTGCATAGAATGAATAATCGGCATGACCTGGTCTGAAGGTGTTTACAAGATTTCCGTAATCTTTTGAATGCTGTGATGTGTTTCTGATTACGATTCCGATTGGAGTTCCTTCTGATTTTCCTTCAAAAATTCCGCTTAAAATTTCAGCCTTGTCGTCTTCTTTTCTTGCTGTTACCGAAGCGTTGTTTTTTCCGCCAAAACTTTGTCCAGGCTTTCTTCTGTCCAATGCTGACTGAATTTTGTCTGTGTCTATTTTGATTCCTGCTGGTACTCCGTCTACGATGCATCCAAGTCCTGCGCCGTGACTTTCACCAAAGGTTGTTACTTTAAAAATTGTTCCGATTGTGTTCTGTGCCATGCTTCAAATTATAGTAAAAAAAACAGGCTTTCTCAATTATAAAAATTTTATAAAGTTCAAAAAAGCGGGCACCCGGGCGTCTGTTCCGTGGCTCGGTAACCCTCGGTCCTGCACTTCGTTTCGGACTTACTTCGTAACCACTCCATAGACTGGTGCGGATCAGAAAAAATTTGCTATACTTCGTTTATGAAAATTTCAATTGTTGTGGTTTTATTAATGAGTAC